>NZ_JACAPZ010000043.1:0-140665 GCF_013385475.1 Pseudomonas sp. G5001 | reverse complement strand
CTCGCTAAAGCTCGACAGCTCCTACAGTGGATCTCTCGCGTATCATCACCCTCCTCGCTCCTCAAGGACTCCCCATGTCTTCAAGCAAACGCGACAGCGCACGCATCGAACGTCGCCTGGTCGCGACCCTGACCTATGCCTGTGAGATCGCGAAAGCCGAAATTACCGGCTTCGACTGGCTGACCCACGAAGTCGACTACCAGGCCTTTGCCCAAAGCCTGCTGGTCATCTGGGTATTCGATACCAGGGCGAACCGGGAACTGGCCCTTTCTACCGGACTGGACCTGCGCATGCGCGAACTGACGGCCACCGCGCTGGAGGATGCCGGGGTGGATCGCCCTTCTTCGGACCGCTACGTGCGCTTCGACTCCGAGGAAGAATGCCACCTGCAGCATGGCGGCAATTGGCGCCTGCGCCTGCTCAAACTGTATGCGGTAAAGGGGTAAAGCCTTGGCTAAAGATATCGAGAACCCGTGCGTCTCAACCTGCCAGCTCAGTGGTGAGCTGTGCGTGAGTTGTGGACGCACCAAGGACGATATTCGCAAATGGAAAAAGATGAAGCGGCCAGAGAAGATGGCCGCTGTGCAGCGCGCAACGTTGCGCTTGAAGACGTTGAAAAAGGGCAAGTGACGCACCCGGTTTCAGGCCGTCAAGTACGCCCGACGGACCCCGTCACCGGCAAATTCCCGAGCAACTTGAGCCCGGTGGTTTTCACAAACGTCGCGTAGTCCATCGGCTTCTCGATACGGGTTTCAGCGTTGGGCAGTACATACGCCCAGGCGCGCTTGGACGACACGTCGTAAACCAGCTTGAACAGGCGAGTCGGCACCCAGACCTTGTTGTCGCCAATGGTGCTGTAGCCCGGGTCAAACAACGGGCCGGTGAACACGAACACATTGCCGTCGGCGCGCTTGGCAAACTTGCGCACGTCCGCCTCGACCTTGCTCCAGATCTTGCGGTTGTTGGTCGGGTCTTGCGGGACCATGTTCGACAGCGCAAAGGACTGGGCCATGGCGTTGGTGCTCGGCGCATCCGCCGCCGGGGATTGATGGCCACGGTCCACGGCCGGGTGTTGGCCACGGTAGTCGCTCAACTCGGCGCGCGCGCCTTTGGGAATACGCGGGTCGGGGTAGAACTGGTTGGTGCGTTCTTCGCCTTTGGCATCCTTCAACTGGCCGGCATTCAGGCGTTCGACCACCACCAGCGGGGTCTTGCTGGTTTGCGAGTACAGCACCGCGAAATTATCGGAACACAGCGCCAGGGGTTTCATGGTGGCCGGCACGGTGGCCGTGTTGATCGGTTGTGCGGCCGGGAACAGGTCGGCGCAACTGTCGAACGATGGCTTTTTCTGTTGGCTTGAATACAGATCCAGGGCCGCGCCCTGGCTGATGGAGCCCGAGCGGGAGGTATGGGATTGAGGCGGTGTGATGAGGTCCAGCAGGCCACGGGCTTGCGCCCCGGTGGAGAGCAAAACAAGGGCCGACAGCCCAACTGCAATTTTGCGTAGGTGCATGGGTTAAATCTTCAAAGTTCGATTGCGGGGCTTATGGACCCATGGATGTGACTTTAGTGCGAAGCAGCGCTGCAAAATACCCTGAACACGGTTTACGTAAGTGACTGATAGGTTTGAAGATAAGCTCGCAGCATGCGGGTCACCTGCTGTTCCAGGCCGGCTTCAAAGGCCGCAGATGCATTGCCTTCAAGCAACGCCCGAACCGGTCCCACCACCGCGCTGAGCGAGATGGCGGCGGTAAGGGATGGGTCTTCAAAACGCGCATCCGACGCCGTCGCCAACATCGCTGCAATCGCGGCCACCACCCGCTTGTTGATCCGCGCCACAAGCTCCGCACCGCCCCGCTCACCTGCGATGGCATACAGGGCTTTGGACGCCGTCGGGTCCATCAGCTTCACGGCGAGAAAAGCCGTGACAAACCCCGATGCCATTTCCGCCACCGTGGTGCCCTGGTGTTGATCGCACGCCTGCTCGACGGTCTCGGCCACCTGCACCAGATGCTTCTCCAATACCGCAGCAAGCAGTGCATCGCGGTTCGGATAGTACTGATAGAGACTGCCCACCGACATGCCCGCCCGCTCGGCCACGCGGGTCGTGGTGCAGCGGACCAGGCCCTGAGCGGTCAAAACCTGAAGGGTTGCCGTGTGCAGCGCTTCCACCGTCGCCGCCGACCGGGCCTGGACCGCTGATTTTCTTGGCTTTAACGACGCTTTGAGAGGGCTCATGGAATGCGAATTCTAAACCTGAAGGATCCTTCATATTATAGGCTTCCTCCCGTCAAGCAAGAGCTCCGACCATGACCACCAGCACATTCAATCTCGGCGATCGCACCGTCAACCGCATCGGCTACGGTGCCATGCAACTGGCCGGCCCAGGCGTGTTTGGCCCGCCCAAGGACCGTGATGCAGCGCTGGCCTTACTGCGCGAGGCCGTCGCTTGCGGCGTGAACCATATCGACACCAGCGACTTCTACGGGCCGCATGTCACCAACCAGATTATTCGTGAGGCACTGCACCCGTATAAAGACGATCTTACGATCGTCACCAAGGTAGGCGCCCGCCGTGGCGACGATGGCGCCTGGTTCAACGCTTCGTCGAAGGCCGAGCTGACCCAGGCCGTGCACGACAACCTGCGCAACCTGGGCCTGGATGTGCTGGACGTGGTGAATGTGCGGGCCATGCACGGCGTGATGGGCACTGCCGAAGGCTCGATCGAGGAACCCCTGAGTGCCATTGCCGAGCTGCAACAACAGGGCCTGATACGCCATATCGGCATCAGCAACGTTACCCCGACGCAGGTCGCCGAGGCGCGAAAAATCGTGCGCTTCGTGTGCGTCCAGAACCTGTACAACATCGCCCACCAACACGATAACGTGATGCTCGACGAATTGGCCCGGGACGGCATTGCCTATGTGCCATTCTTCCCGCTGGGCGGGTTCTCGCCAGTGCAGTCAGCGGTGTTGTCGAACGTCGCACAGCGCCTCGGCGTCACCCCGATGCAACTGGCCCTGGCATGGCTGCTGCGCCGTTCCCCCAATATCCTGCTGATCCCGGGAACGTCCTCGGTCACCCATCTACGGGAAAACATCGCGGTGGGCGAGCTGGATCTTTCGGATGAGGTACTCGCAGAGCTGAACACCCTCGCAGGCTGACCCTCACGCCAGCAGTTCTGCGATCCACCGCGCCTGCTGGGCGACCTCTTGCATCTTGTCCTCGGGCACCGCTTGCCGCGCCTGGGCGAAGTCGCTCAGGGTCTGCTGTTTGTGGCGCAGGATGCGCTGCCACTTGAGCAGGAATTCCGGGCTGCGGGCCTGCATTTGCAGCGGGCCGAAGTACAGTTCTTCGGCGGTGTAGGTCACAGGCCCGGCGTGCTCGGCAACGATGATTTCGTAGAAGAAGCGATTTTCCCGCAGCAGCTCTTCGCTCACGATGCGGTAGCCGTTCTCCATCAACCACTGGCGCAACGGTTGCTCGCCGCCGTTGGGCTGCAGCACCAGGCGCTCCTCGCCACTGAGACGCGCCTTGTCGCTGTCGAGGATGTCGCGGATGGTCTCGCCGCCCATGCCACAGATGCTGATCGCGGTGATCCCGTCTCCCGGCTCGATCGCCGCCAGGCCACTGGCCAGGCGTACGGTGATGTGTTGCTCCAGCTCGTTCTCGCGCACCGTGCGCTCGGCTGCGCGAAACGGCGTCAGGGCCACCTCGCCCGCCACCGCCGCCACGATGGCGCCGCGGCGCATCAATGCCACCGGCAGGTAGCCGTGGTCGGAGCCGATATCCGCCAGGCGCGCCCCGGCGGGGACGTGCGTCGCCACGCGCTCAAGGCGCATGGACAATGTGTGTTCGTTCAACTGCCGTTCCTTTTCGGTAATACCCTGGCCATTGTATTGCGGGTTCATCAAAGAGGAACGTCACTTTGGTGAGCGCCGTCAATCAGTGGCCGCCAGCCTTACCAGTTCCTTGCGCAACAGCGAACGATCCAGCACCGCCATCCCGGCCTGCCAGTCGATGGAAAGCAACTGGCTCAGTTTTTCCTGGCTGACCCTGGGCTCAGCCAGGAAATAACTTCTGCACTCGCGGATACTGATGAGATTCACCAGCCAGTCCTCCCCCTGCGCCGCCAGCCAATCAGCGATGGTCGAGCGATGCTTTCGGATCAGCGCACCGGCATCCCACACCGTCATCTGCGCAAAAACCTGCGGCAGGTTGCTGTCGGCTTTCAGCCACTTCAGGTCACCCGCCAACGCGCCTGCAAGGTCTGACTCGATAGTGGCCTGGCACTCGGAGAAATACCGCTCAGGCCAGCCCGCCGCGAGTTTCGCCAGCAGCGCGAGGGTTTCATAAGCCCGAACATCCTCCGCGGATGTCAACTGCCCGGTAAAATTCAGGGTATTGTCCAGGATTGCCGTGGCCAGCAGCGCGGCACTGTGCTCACTGATCAGCGGCAACAAACCGGCCGCTTCCCAACGCAGGAAAACCTGCGTCGCTGCTGCACCGATCAAACGGATGTCTGCGGCACTTCCCAGCCTCTGCGCCCAATAGGTTTCAAACCCCGGGTGATGGTCAATCACCTCCACCACCTGATCGAGCACGACCACCGGGTCGAAGTGGTGGAAGTCCGAGATATCCACCATCACAAACTCATCGCCGGGCCCGGGTCGGTAGTCATCCAGTGACGATCGCCAGCCGAGCACGGTCCTGGAGATGCTGGCATTCAGTGGAGCACTGCTGACGGCACGCGCCTCGATTCCCTGACGATTCAACAACTCGGCATACGCAATGCAGCAGGCGTATGCATCGATGTCCAGATACGCCGAGCCGGAGGTGACTACCCTCATCGGAAAAACTCCATGATTTCATATTTTTGGCAGGCAAATTTCACACGCCTTTATGACGAAAACATGACTAAATGCACAGAACAACCTGGGAGATTCGAGCAATGACGTCATTTCGCGTTCGCGAGCTGAGCAGTACGGACACTGAAGCATTGCTGGCCTTCGAAGCCCGTAACCGTGACTGGTTCGAGTCGCATATCGAGGCGCGCGACCCATCGTTTTACTCGGTGCAGGGCGTCGCCGAGCATATTGACGGTTATCTATCTGGCCTGGCCACCGGCACATGGCACCCGTTCGTGATCGAAGACGCCAGCGGCGAAATCGTCGGTCGCGCCAACCTGAAAAGCATCGACTCGCCAAAGGGCTCTGCCGAAGTCGGCTACCGCGTGGGTGAGCGCTCGTGCGGGCAAGGGCTGGCAACCCTGGCGCTGAACCATCTGATCCGCGAGGCACAGGCGCGCTGGGCACTGACCCAACTGGTGGCGTACGTGTACCCCGAGAATGTGGGCTCACAAAAAGTCCTCACCCGCTGCGGTTTCGTGCCCGACCAGCCCGCACCGGACGGCAAGCCCCAGGGCGAAAACCGCTTTGTCCTGACATTCCAGGCCTGAAGACCCGGCCCCCCGGCGAACCTTTACCCGGTAAACACCGTCCGAGCTAGGGCATTGATGTTTACCGCTCGCCGCGAGGTTTCCGTTTGAAAGCTGCCATCATCAAAAAATACCGCCTGATCATCAAGACCATGGGCTATGTAGGCTGGGCGCTGTTCTGGCTGCTGCTCTGGGATATCGCCGTCACCGTGGACTTCATGCTGTTCCTCAACAGCAAGATCAACCTGCCGCTGATGCCGCTCACCCTACTCGGCTCGGCGCTGGTGGTGCTGATCAGTTTCCGCAACAGCAGCGCCTACAACCGCTGGTGGGAGGCACGCACGTTGTGGGGGGCGATGGTCAACAATTCCCGCAGCTTCGCCCGGCAAGTGCTGACGCTGCTGGATGACCCGGACAATGAGGTCAACCCGATAAAGGCGACCTTGCTGCGCCGTCACGTGGCGTATGTGAACTGCCTGGCGGCGCACTTGCGGGGCCAGCCTTGCCCGGAAGAAATCCGCGCCTTCCTGCCGGCCGACGAGTTCGCCCGCAGCACCAGTACCAATAACTTTTCCAACGACATCATCAACGGCTCCGCAGCCCTGCTGGCCCAGGAATACAAGGCCGGGCGCCTGGACAGCATTCGCCTGGCGCGGCTGGAGTCGACCCTGGTGGATTTGTCCAACAGCCAGGGCGGCATGGAGCGCATCGCCAATACGCCGCTGCCCTACCCTTACGTGTATTTCCCACGGCTGTTCATCTCGCTGTTCTGCCTGATCGTGCCGGTGGGCCTGGTGGAATCCCTGGGCTGGTTCACCCCGCTGGCGTCCACGGTGGTGGGCTTCATGCTGCTGGCCATCGAACGCATCGGCACCGATTTGCAAAGCCCGTTCCGCGACAGCGAGCACCAGATCCAGATGGAAGCCCTTTGCGAAACCATCGAGAAAAACCTGCAGTCGATGCAGCGTGATTCCCTGGGGGGCGAGCGGATCAGTTAATCCTTGCCGGGCCATTAACAAAAAAATCCAGCCAGTGGTGAATTATTCAGTGTCCGCATGTATCTGACCCATTAAGCGCATGCCACCAAAACAGTGGCATCGAAATGGACCTGCGGCTGAGTATTCCCATGAAATCACGCAAGAAAACCGTCAATCCGATTGGATTGGATGACATCACCATCGTCGACGACGCCAAGATGCGCAAGGCGATCACCGCCGCTGCGCTGGGCAATGCCATGGAGTGGTTCGACTTCGGGGTGTATGGCTTTGTCGCCTATGTGCTGGGCAAGGTGTTCTTCCCCGAAGCGTCTCCCAGCGTACAGATGATCGCGGCCCTGGCGACCTTCTCGGTGCCGTTCCTGATTCGCCCGCTGGGCGGCCTGTTCTTTGGCCGGCTGGGGGACAAATACGGCCGGCAAAAGGTCCTGGCGGCGACCATCGTGATCATGTCCCTGAGCACTTTCGCCATCGGACTGATCCCCTCCTATGACTCGATCGGCATCTGGGCGCCGATCCTGTTGCTGCTGGCCAAGATGGCCCAGGGCTTCTCGGTGGGCGGTGAGTACACCGGTGCCTCGATCTTCGTCGCCGAATACGCCCCGGACCGCAAGCGCGGCTTCCTCGGCAGTTGGCTGGACTTCGGCTCCATCGCCGGCTTCGTGCTCGGCGCGGGCGTGGTGGTGCTGATTTCGGCGGTGATCGGCGAAGACGCCTTCCAGTCCTGGGGCTGGCGCCTGCCGTTCTTCCTCGCCCTGCCGCTGGGCATGATCGGGCTCTACTTGCGTCATGCCCTGGAAGAAACACCGGCCTTTCAACAGCACGTGGAGCAACTCGAACAAGGTGACCGCGAAGGCCTGGCGGGCGGCCCGAAAGTCTCGTTCAAGGAAGTCGCCACCAAGCACTGGCGCAGCCTGATGACCTGTGTCGGCGTGGTGGTGGTGACCAACGTCACGTACTACATGCTGCTCACCTACATGCCGAGCTACCTGTCGCACAACCTGCACTACAGCGAAAATCACGGCGTGTTGATCATCATCGCGATCATGGTCGGCATGTTGTTCGTGCAGCCGATGATTGGCTTTGTCAGCGACAAGATCGGGCGCAAACCCTTCATTCTGTTCGGCAGCATCGCACTGTTCTTTCTCGCCATTCCGGCGTTCATGCTGATCAACAGCGGCAAGCTCGGGCTGATTTTCTCGGGGCTGCTGATCATTGCGGTGGTGCTCAACTTCTTTATCGGCGTGATGGCGTCCACCCTGCCGGCGATGTTCCCTACCCACATCCGCTACAGCGCGCTCGCCAGCGCCTTCAACATCTCGATCCTGATTGCCGGCCTCACGCCAACCGCCATGGCCTGGCTGGTGGAGACCACCAACAACCTGTACATGCCGGCCTATTACCTGATGGTATTCGCCGTACTGGGGCTTTTCACCGCCCTGACCATGAAGGAAACCGCCAACAAACCCCTGCGCGGCGCGGCACCGGCGGCGTCGGATATCGAGGAAGCCAAGGAGCTGCTGCAGGAGCACGAAGATAATATCGAGCAGAAGATCGAAGATATCGACGCGCAAATCGCCGAGCTGGAAGCCAAGCGTGAAAACCTGGTGCAGCAACATCCACGCATCAACTGACGCAACATATTTGGAAACGAATCGCGGGTGAACTAACGCGCAAGCAGCACGCTCCTTCCTTAAGCGCAGTCAGCGCGGCCCTGATGAGCCTCATCAGGGCCGCTCAACGATAAGGAGCCGCCCGTGACCGACACCACCACCCTCACCTACCGCTGCACGCCTGGTCCGCTTCACGCGACCTTGCTGGCCGGTACCGTCCCGCTGTTTCTCGGCGCCCTGCTGAGCGACATTGCCTACTACCAGACCTACCAGATCCAATGGAGCAACTTCGCCGCCTGGCTGATCGCCGGCGCCCTGCTGTTCTGCGGGCTGGCGGGGTTGTTTGCACTGGTCAACCTGCTGCGTGCCGACCGCAAGGCCGGGCGCCCCACGGTGTACTTCCTGCTGTTGCTGGTGACCTGGGCGCTGGGCCTGGTGAATGCCTTTGAGCATGCGAAGGATGCCTGGGCCGTGATGCTTTCGGGCCTGGTGCTGTCTGCCGTCGTGACCCTGCTGGCCTGCGTGACCACGTGGGTCGGGCTGACCAACCTGCGCTCGGGAGGTGCCCAATGAAGCCTTCCAGCACGCTGACCGTTTTAAGCATGGCGATGTTGTTGAGCGCCTGCGGTGGCGAAGCCGACAGCACTCAGGCTCGTGGCCCCGACCCCAAGCTGCCGGAACCCCAGCGCGGCCTGTTGCCCAGCATGAAGATCGCCGAACCGGTGGCCTGGGGCGAGCAGAAACCTACGGTGCCCGAGGGTTTCAGCATCACGGCCATCGCCACCGACCTGCGGATCCCGCGCCAGACCCTGGTGCTGCCCAACGGCGACATTCTCGTCGCCGAAGGCCGGGGCGGCAGCGCAGCGAAACTCAAGCCCAAGGATGTGATCGCCAGCGTGATCAAGGCCGAGGGCAACACCAAGGTCAAGGGCGGCAATCGCCTGACCCTGCTGCGCGATGCCGACGGTGACGGCACCTACGAGTTGAAAACCGTATTCGCCGAAAACCTCAACGCGCCCTACGGCCTGGCCTTTGCCGACGGCAAGCTGTACGTGGCGAACCAGGATGCGCTGGTGCGCTTCGACTACGCAGACGGCCAGACCAAGGCCGGTGGCCCGCCCACCACCGTCACCGAGCTGCCCGCCGCGATCAATCACCACTGGACCAAATCCCTGGCGATCAGCCCCGACGGCCGCTCGCTGTATGTGGGCATCGGGTCCAACAGCAACATCACCGAACGCGGCATGGAGGTCGAGATCGACCGGGCGATGGTCTGGCAGATCGACGCCGCCACCGGTGCCCACAAGCCTTATGCAACCGGCTTGCGCAACCCGACGGCATTGACCATTCAACCGGGCTCCGGGCAGGTGTGGGCGGTGGTCAACGAGCGGGATGAACTGGGGCCGGACCTGGTGCCGGATTACCTGACCTCGGTGCGCGAAGGCGAGTTCTACGGCTGGCCCTACAGCTATTGGGGCCAGAACGTCGACACCCGCGCCCAACCGCAGAACCCGGCCAAGGTCGCCGCCGCGATCAAGCCGGATTACAGCCTGGGTTCCCACGTTGCCGCGCTGGGCGTCGATTTTTCCATCCCGGCCATGGGCGAGAAATATGCCGACGGCGTCTTCGTCGGCGAGCACGGCAGCTGGAACCGGGACAATCCGGTGGGCTACAAGGTGATCTTCGTGCCGTTCAGCAATGGCCGGCCTGCCGGTGAGCCGCTGGACTTCGCCACGGGTTTCCGCGGGGACGATGGCAAGACTCGCGGGCGGCCGGTGGGGGTCACGGTTGATCCGAAGGGTGCGCTGATCATTGCCGATGACCTGGCCAACACGGTGTGGAGGGTGACGCGCAATAAATAAGGCCTGAAGCGGCCGATGTGGTTGCCTTCCTGTGGAGCGCGGCGGTACCTTCGCCGCACTCACGAACAGGAAGGTAACCGCAATGCCAGACACCACCGACAACGGCTTCTATGATCGCGCGGACGCGCACATCGAGCTGTCCAACAAGCAGTTCAGGGCGTTCGCCGACCTGGGCAAAGTCAGCGCCTCGATGATGTTCGGCACCACACGCTTCAATGCCTGGGTCAGCGCACGCAGCTTTAAATCCGGCGAAGAAATGGCCCAGGCGCGTGAGGCGATGCTGAAGTATTTCTGTGATCAGTACCGGATGATGCTTGAGGATAATCTTGATGATCACATCAACAATTTCAGCAAGTACATGCTCGTTAAGGGCAGTTGAACCCGCCCGCACAGGGCGGTGTGTCGACCTGTGATACCCGGCGCTCAAATTGCAACGAAGTGGCCCGCGGCGACCTCGCGGTAACTGATCGGCGGAGCCTTGTAGCCCACCTCGTAAATCCTGCTGGGCACGCTCTCCTCCATCAGGCTGAACGGCTTTCTGGGCACGTTCAGGTCCGCCGAGGGCACCGCGCTCAGCAACCTTTGGGTGTAAGGGTGCTGAGGCTGCTCGAACACTGACTGGCGTGGCCCGATCTCAACGATGCGTCCGTGGTACATCACCCCGACCCGGTGGCTGACCCGCTCGACCACCGCCAGGTCATGGGAAATAAACAGGAATGAAATGCCCATCTCGCGCTGCAGGTCCTGCAGGAGATTAATCACCTGGGCTTGAATGGACACGTCCAGCGCCGAGACGGCTTCATCGGCGATGATCAGCTTCGGAGACAGAGTCAGCGCCCGCGCGATGCAGATCCGCTGTCGCTGCCCACCCGAGAACTCGTGCGGATAGCGTTGTGCATGCTCCGCCGACAGCCCCACCTTCTCCAGCAATATTCGCACCTGCTTTCGTGCTTGCGCGCCATGTGCAATGCCATGAACATGCAGCGGCTCCAGCAGGCTGTTCTCGATCGTGAGACGCGGGTTCAGGGATGCATAGGGATCCTGGAAGACCATCTGGATATCGCGGCGCAGCGAGTTCATATCGCTCTTGTTCAACGTCGTAAGGTTCTTGCCACCGAAAACGATATTCCCGCCCTGTATCGGCATCAGCCCGGCAATCGCACGAGCGCTGGTGGATTTCCCGCACCCGGACTCGCCCACCAGGGCCAGCGTTTCACCTGAGTAGATATCAAAGTCGATGCCTTCGACGGCATGCACACGGCGCCGGACCTTCCCGAGGAGACCACCTTTGAGGTCGTACCGAATGGACAACGACTCGACTCTGAGCACCGGCGGACTCTGGTAGTCCGGGGCCACGCCAGGCGCAGGTTCTGCACCCGCTGCGACGTCATCATCGATCAAGGCAAATTTTGCGGGAAGTTGAGTGCCACGCATTGAGCCGATTTTTGGAACAGCCGCCAGCAATGCCCGGGTGTAGGGCTGCCTGGGCTCCTGCAGCACTGCCCTTGCCGGACCTTGCTCAACGGTCTCGCCTTTCTTCATCACCATCACATGGTCTGCGACTTCCGCCACCACGCCCATATCGTGGGTGATAAAGATCACACCCATGGCCAGGCTATCTTGCAGCTCCTTGATAATCCGCAGGATCTGCGCCTGCACCGTCACATCCAACGCTGTGGTCGGCTCGTCGGCGATCAGCAGTGTGGGCTCGCAGACCAGCGACATCGCAATCATGATCCGTTGGCGCATGCCGCCGGAAAGCTCATGGGGAAACCGGTTCATGACCTGCTTCGCATCCGGAATACGCACCAGGTCCAGCATGCGTAATGCCTGGGCTTCGGCTTGCGCACGGCTGCACCGCTGATGCAGCAAGATGCCTTCGATGAGTTGCGCGCTGATCTTGAAGACCGGATTCAGCGAAGTCATGGGCTCCTGAAAGATCATCGACATGGACGAGCCCCGCAGTGTGCGCATGACAGACTCGGGCGCCGCCACCAGGTCGACAATCTGGTTATTCCTGGTTTGCAGCTCCATCGAGCCCGAAAGCACCCGTCCGCCGGCGCGCTTGATCAGGCCCATCATCGCCATTGAGGTGACGGATTTGCCGGAGCCGGACTCACCCACGATCGCCAGCGTCTGACCGCGCATCACCTCGAAGGACACATCGCGCACCACCGGCGTCTCGCGCCCTCTGGTGCCGAAGCCGACACTCAGGTTTTTCACCCGGGCTACCAAATTCTCGTTCATGGGGCGCTCCTTTAATCGACGATCGCCGAGATGGCCGCGTCAAGGTCGGCACGGGATTGATCGACCTTGCGCCGGCTCTGCGCAACCCACTCACGGTCCTGCTCCAGTTCGTTCTGGGCGATCGACAATAATCGCCGGACCTCGTCCGGGCCGACGCCGCCCGCGGAAGTGCGGGTCTCGACAAAACGGCGCGGGTTCAAAGCATCGCGGACCTGGGCATCCGAGTAGCCCAGGGTTGAGCCGACAGTTTCCACGCTGGCTTGATCCAGTGCGGCGCCGGTCACCCCGGCAGGAGCCACGCCCTCGTACAGACAGTTACGCACCAGGCGGGCCACGATGTGGTGGACCTGGCGGAAAGAGATGCCCCGGTCCCGAACGATCACATCGGCGAGGTTGCTGGCGGTGCACCAACTCCCGGAGAGCAGGGCTGTCATCCGGTCCTCATGCACCACCAGGGTTTCAATGATGCCGGTAAACAGGTCCAGCATGCCTTCGGTGGTGGCCAGCGCATCATGGATCAACGGCAGGTCGCGCATCGCCTGGTCGCCGGTACCTTCGGACCGGAAAGTGGCCAGGGCCGTGCTGAGCCAGGTCACCGATCCACCTGCAGCTTTCTTGATGGTTTCCAAGCCGCTGGGGTTTTTCTTCTGCGGGAAAATACTGCTGGTGCCGCAATAGCCGTCGTGGCTTTCCACCGTTCCAAATTCGACGCTCGACCAGATATGCAGGTCGGTTGCCAGGTCGTTCAGGTCGGCCATGACAAAGGACAATGCGCCAATCGTCTCTGCTGCGTACCATGCTTCGCGGCCCAGCTTGGAGTTTTCTACCAGGCTGTCGAACCCCAACAGGTGCGTGGTGCGCCCACGGTCCAGCGGCCAGGACGTGCCGGCCAGGCCGACGGCACCAAGGGGGTTGCGATTGACCCGGGTGTAAGCGTGCATCAAGCGGCTGAAGCTGTCGTGCAGCCTCGACGTAAAACTCAAAAGGTAGTGGCCGAACACCCAGGGCTGGGCATGCTGCATATGGGTGTAGCCGGGCATGATGGTGCCCGAATGCGTGGAGGCCTTCTGAATCAACGCCACCTGGAACTCATTGATACGGTCCAGCACCGCCAGGATGCGCTTGCGGTCGTACAGGCGGCGTACCGTTGCCCCTTGGTCTATCCGGCTGCGGCCGGTGTGCATCTGCCCGGCCGAGTCTTCGCCGATCCGGGAGAAAAGGTACGATTCAACCTGAAGCAGGAAGCTGCCTTTCTTTACATCAAACGGGAAGTCGGCGGGAACCATGTCCCGAATCAACCGCAGCTCCGCGAGGATGGCTTGCCCGACCGACACAGAAAGAATCTGCTGTTCAACCAGCATCACGGTGTGCGCCAGGTCCACTTCGACAAACTCGTGAAACTGACGTTTCTCGGTCTCAAGTGCCGGAATATCATGGTACTTGACCATGCGTTCAGCGGGAGGAGCACTCAGGCGAGCGTCGGTTAACAGTGTTTCGTTGGCATGTAAATTCGACATTTAAATCACCGCTCAATAAGTTCTACATTCGTCAAATCGATGGTCCCTTCATAATCGACATCCAGGCCATTCAACGCTTTACGCACACCAATTATTTGCTCCTGGTCAAACAGCGGCAGATTGTCCGGGTCTTGTTCCCATAGAATCTGCTGAATCTGGCCGTAATAGGACATGCGTGTTTTTTCATCCAGTTCACGCGAGGCCAACTGAAGTAATTTGTCTACCTGAGGGTTGCTGTAACCCGTGAGATTCTGCGGGTCGCCGCTGGACAACTTTCGACGCAAACGAATATCCGCGTCAGATATGCCCGTTCCCAGTAACCACATGTTTGCGTCATTGCTACCTTTGCCCGTGCCCTTGCCCGGCTCGGGGCGATACAAGTTCTTTTGATACGTTGCCCATTCCCATACCTTAAACTCGGTCTTCAGCCCCACGGCGTTAAGATAGCCTTGGACAACTTCCGCGACCTGGCGATCTTTGGTATAGCGTCCCGCCGGGGTCCATATAACTACGGTGCCTGGATAACCGCCTGGATATACCTCGTTAATTATTTTTCTTGCCGCATCAGGGTCGTACTTCACCGGAGGGAATTCACGTCGGGCTTGCGTACCCTCCGGAAATGGGCCAGTGGGTACTTTTCCATATCCCAACAACACTTTGTCGACCAATGCCTGGCGATCAATCGCCATACTCACCGCCCTCCGTATGCGCGGGTCATCAAAGGGCGGTTTGGTCAGGTTCATTTCAAAGAACACCTGGAATGTGCTGGGTACCCGCAGCAAGGTGGATTTATTCAGTTCCTTTAATTCAATAGCCGCCTCGGGCGATAAATTTGCCGCGATATCCGCATTGTTCGTTCGCAGCTCTATGACTCGGGAAGAATCTTCCCTGACCGGACGGAACACGATGGTTTCCGGTTTTGCCGTTGTTCCATAAAAAGCGTTGTTCTTATGAATAACGGCCTGGTCGTTGGGTATCCAACTATCAAATACGTAGGGCCCGGTACCGACGGGATGGTGCCCATAAGCCCGTCCATATTTAACGACAGCGGCCGGACTGCTGATTGACGAAGATTCTTTTGCCAGTAACTCCAACATTGTGGGTGACGGATTTTTTGTGGTGATGCGTAACTCATTCGGCGCTAGC
Organism: Pseudomonas sp. G5001; assembly: GCF_013385475.1. Lineage (NCBI taxonomy): Bacteria > Pseudomonadati > Pseudomonadota > Gammaproteobacteria > Pseudomonadales > Pseudomonadaceae > Pseudomonas > Pseudomonas sp. G5001. The sequence continues at coordinate 125,848 of NZ_JACAPZ010000043.1, read as the reverse complement.
GCATCCACCGAAGCTATATCCGCATAGTAGGACCGGTGCGGAGAACCGAGCTTGGGGTTCATGATTCGGTCCAGGTTAAACTTCACCGCTGCAGCATCAAACGCCGTGCCGTCATGAAAGGTAATTCCCGGTTTCAGGATAAAAATCCATTGCCGTCCATCCTCGGACCTTGACCATGACTGCGCCAAATCAGCTACAAACGTGTTATGCCCGTGACCGTCCCATGCGACCAACCGATTAAACAGGTGATTAATCACGTTATAGGAAGGCACACTGCGCGAAATCGCTGGGTCCAGGGTATCGATATCAGCGCCTTGAACGAATGTCAGCTTCTTCAGGTCTTTGGCGTTGGCAACAAACGATAGGCCCGCCGACAGTCCAAGGATGCCGACAACAGCGAAACTCCGTATCAATACTTCCAGGCAATTCAGACGCCGCATAATCTTTCTCGCTTGATAATTCTGGTGGACACACAGGGCGTGTTTAACCGCGCCGAACTCATTTATGCGTTACGTGATTTCGGGTCGATATAGTCTCGCAACGCATCCCCCACAATGTTGAAACTCAATATGGTCAAAACCAGTGCAAATCCGGGCGCAATCAATACGTAGGGATGGGTGGTCAATAACGGCCGCGACTCGGCAATCATCGAGCCCCACTCCGGGGTGGGCGGCGGCGGGCCAAGCCCCAGAAAGCTGAGCCCGGAACCAATGAGGATTGCTTCAGCCAGCGAGACGGTGGCCTGGATAATGACCAGCGAACCGATATTCGGCAGGATATGTATCAGCAGCAGCCGCAGATCGCTGACGCCAATCGACTTGGAGGCCAATACAAACTCGCGGTTTCTCAATGCCATGACCGGCCCGGCAAAGAAACGCACGTAAATCGGGATCGTTGAAATGGCGATGGCCAGTGTCAGGCTTACTATGCTGTTGCCCGCCACCGTGATGACCAGAATGGCAACCAGTGTCCGGGGAAATGCAATCATCGAGTCCATGACCCGCATCACCACCCCGGCGATGGCGCCGTTGTAATAGCCACACGCCGCACCTAAAGCGATGCCAATGACCATCGCAATGCTGACACTTGAAACTGCGACGGTGAGCGTAATTCGTGCCCCCCACACGACTCGACCCAACAAGTCACGGCCCAATTGGTCCGTGCCGAGCCAGGAACTTGCACCGGGCTCGACAAGGGACGTTGATAAGTTGATCTTGGTGACCGAATCCCAATCAAACAACAAAGGGGCAGCTATCGCCGCAGCAACCATCACCAGGATCACGATCAATGAAGCAAACGCGAACCAGCGCTTATTGGAAATAAGGAAACTGACAAAGCCCAACCGATATTTTTTCGGAAGTTTCATATCGGCCTCAGTTGTAAGTGACGCGAGGGTCGAGGACGCCATAAACCAAATCCACCATTAAGTTGATAATTACCACCACCGCGGCAAACACAAGAACTGTGCCTTGGACGACATAAATATCCCGAGCCATGATTGCATCAATCAAGAGCCGCCCCATTCCCGGCCAGGCAAATACTGTCTCGACAATAACCGCGCCACCCAGTAACCGGCCGAAGTCCATACCGAATACTGTCACCAATGGAATGGCCGCATTGGAAAGTGCATGCTTGAGTACTACCTCGTAACTCGGTACACCTTTCGCATAGGCAGTACGAATATAATCTTCCCTCAGCACATCCATCATGGTGGATCGGGCCAGCCGTGAAAAAGTTGCAACATACGGCAAACCAAGTGTCAAGGCCGGTAATATCAGGTGTTGCAGCCCGCCTCTGCCGGTCGGCGGCAACCATCCGAGGTTGGCTGAAAAGATCAGCATCAATATCAGTCCCAGAAAGAAGCCAGGCATTGATATGCCCAGAACTGCAACGGTGGTCAGCGAACTATCAAGGAAGCCTCTGGGCTTCAAAGCGGCCGCAATACCGAGGGGAACGCCAATGATGACGGCAAGCAACATTCCGGCAGCGGTCAGTTCAATCGTGGCGGGAAGAGTTCTGGCTATACCTTCGAGCACGGGCGTGAATGTCTGGAATGACTCGCCAAAATCACCCACGACAACTTTCCTGACATAAATAAGGTATTGATTGATTAGCGGCTTATCCAATCCGTAGTTTTGCCTTATTTGCGCAACATCTTCCGCTGTTGCATCCGGACCTGCTGCCAGCTGCGCAGGATCTCCCGGAATAAAGTGCATGACCAGGAAGACCACAATGGAGACTCCCAGCAGCATCGGAAGCAGAAGTAACAACCTGCGGACGGTATAATTCAGCACGCGCTATCCTCTTTTTTATTTTTACTTAAGCGGCACCCGATATTAATAACGGGAACGGCTTTTCTTTGGTAAAACCACGCAACTAAATCATCGCGCCGTTACATGCTTATAGCAAACCGGTAACAGGTTGGACGCACATAACAAAATGTTATACGCTCGCAAAAATGCGCCCTCCAACATTCGATCGAGAGCCACAATGAAACTCAATCCTCGCCAATTGGAAGCTTTCAGGGCGGTCATGCTCACCGGAAGCATGACTATCGCCGCCGAGGCACTTCAGGTCAGTCAACCGGCCATCAGCCGGCTCATCCGCGACCTCGAAATTGTCCTTTCCCTTCGACTGTTTCGCCGTGAAGGCAATCGCCTCATTCCCGGGGCGGAAGCACAGGTGTTGTACGCGGAGGTGGACAAGTTTTATCAAGGCATAGAACGCATCGAGCGGGTTGCAGAGGACCTTGTGACGCTGCGCACCGGCACATTGAGGATCAGTTCAATGAGCACGCTGGGGCTCAGTGTGGTGGCTGAGGGGGTATGCCGATTCGCGCGAAAGCACCCCGAGGTCAGAACCTCGTTGGATGTGCGCAACTCGGTGGGCATCCTGGAACTGACGTCTGCCAACCAGATCGATATTGGTTTTGTGCAGATTCCTTCAGGGGAATATCCCGGGATCCAGGTGATCAACCTGCCACCCATCAGCGCGGTGTGCGTGATGCCGGCCAACGATATGTTGGCCACCAAAGACGTGGTGACCCTGGAGGATTTGCACGGGCGACGCCTGATTACCCTGAACGCCAACAATCCTTTGCAGCGACGCATCACATCAGCCATGGAGGCTCGGGGTGTTGCAGGCGTCTCCAGCGTTGAAACCACCGCCGCGCACTCCGCCTGCGGAATGGTGTCCGGGGGGCTCGGCATCACCGTGTGTGATCCATTCACCGCCTCCTACTCGAAATACCCGGGCCTTACGTTCAGACCGCTGGACCAGGACATACCCTTCGAGGTTTCGATGGTATTTCCGGGTCACCAGCAGCGCTCCAAGCTCGCCTCGGATTTCATGCAGGTCATGGAAGGTATCTTCAGGTCGGAGTTTATTTCCATGATTCCCCGTGAAGCGTACTAATCGCGAGTCACTTCAGTTCGGTTGAGTAATTCAGCGGCACCCATTGCCACGCGGCGCCCTGACCACGCAAATGCCCCAGGCCGGGAAACGAGAGGTGCGCCGCGCCGACCAGCGCGCCCTCTTTCGCAGCCAGGCTGAACACGGTCTCGCGGGCCGTGGTGGCGGCTTTCTTGTCCGTATCAAACTCGATAGTCACCGACGGGTCGGCAAACTGCACGGCACCGGCGTGGATCAGATCACCGGCGACAATCATCTTCTGGCCTTTGCTCTCAACCAGGTAGCTGGTGTGCCCCAGGGTATGGCCATAGCTGGACAGCGCCTTGAACCCCGGCAGGATCTCCCCGCTGCCCTGGAAAGGCTGGAACTTTCCAAGCGCGATATACGGGTTCAAGGAAGCCATTGCACCCTTCGCGAACTCGGGTACGAAGCTGTTGGCGTCGGCCGAGGCAGGCTCCAGCCTCGCCGGCGAGAGCCAGTAATCGGCGTCACGCTTGTCGGCGTGTACCGTGGCGTTCGGAAACACCATCACCCCTTCGGCAACCAGCCCACCCACGTGGTCCGGGTGCATGTGCGTGAGAAGGATGTCATCGACCTGCTCCGGCTTGTAGCCGGCTGCCTGCAGGTTGGCCGCGAGCTTGCCCAGGGTCGGCCCGAAGAGCGCACCAGCGCCGGTATCGATCAGGATGAGCCGAGTGCCGGTATTGACGAGATACGCGTTCGTCGAGGTCTCAGTGGGCACCCCGAGGAACGCCTTGCGCAGTGCGGTAGTGGTCTTGACAGCCGGCTCATTCAGCAATTTGTCGAACGGTGCATCGATGGTGCCGTCACTCAGCGCGGTGACCTCGAAATCTCCAAGCATCGTGCGATAGTAACCAGGGGCCTGGGTTTTGACTTGGGGCGCGGCGGCAACTGCCACCGCCGGTGCCGCGATGGCTCCCAGTGCCAGAGCAGCAGCAAGGGCCGTGTAATTCAACACGCGGGTAAATGTCAGCTTGGTCATGGTGCAGCTCTCCAGTTGGAATCGGCGGCATCCTATTCAAGCGTTTTTTATAGTTGAAATCGAAACTCCGCATGCCAGGTATGTGTGGCGTAGATACCTGCCAGGGCCTGATGTCGTCAGGAAAGCACGCAGAGCTTGAGTTGTTCGCGCAACCAGAGATGTGCCAGGTCCTTGTCGAACCGTGGATGCCAGGCAGAGAACAAACTGAAGTCGCGCACCTCGAGGGGCAGAGCAAGGGCCGCCAGCGAGCGCTCATAACGGCTCAGGAAACGGGACGGAAGCACACTTACACAGTCGCTGTTCTGCAGCAGCAATGGAACGATGCTGTAGTAAGGCACCGACACCGCGACACGGCGCGCACGCCCCTTCTGCGCGAGCACATCATCAATAAAACCGTGAAAGCTGTTCACGGCACCCGACACCACCACATGCTCCAGGCCCAGGTATTCCTCCAGCGTTGGTGGCGCGGATCCGCGAGGGTGATCGGCGCGCTGGGCCATCTTGAATTCTTCCTGCAGCAGCAACTCGTGCGACAGGTTCCCGATACGGCTGTGTGATACCAGCGCGACGTCAATCTCGCCGCTTTCCAACTGATCGCCAAGCAACACCTGGTCGATCGCACGTATCGAAACCCGGATGCCCCCAGGACTCGCAGCCTGCACAAGCTGCACCAGCCGGGGCGCGACGATCGCAGCGGCGTTATCGTTCGCGCCAATCACAAAGGTCCGGTCCGACTTGGCAGGATCAAAGCATGGAAGGTCACCGACCACCGTCCCCAGTACCTGCAACGCCTGGCGCAACGGCTGACGCAAATGTTCGGCACGTGCTGTCAGCACCATGCCTTTTCCGGACTGAGCAGGCATCAATAAAGGGTCGCCGAACAGGTCACGCAACCGCGACAACTGCGCGGATAACGCCGACTGCGTCAGGTTGAGCTTCGCCGCCGCCCGCGTGACGTTCCTCTCCTCAAGCAAGACGCTGAGGGAAGTCAGGAGCGCGAGGTTGTGTCCAGTCAGGTTCATCGGGTTGATCCACTGCCATCTCTCAAGGTGACGTTAATGTAATCAGATACTGCCCCGACGTCACAGGCCTCCCTTGGCCATCCACCAACGCATATTGCTGCTGGTAATAGCGGTCTCCCCGGCCACTGTCGGCGACCAGCTTCACGTTCACGGCGCTGTGGTCGAGGGCCGTGACCGAGCCCACCGGTTGCACACTGCGCACGCTGATGGCGCTGCCGCGTGCGGACGTAGGGCAATTGTTGAGTTTCATCCCGTTGGCCACGGCGAGCGGTGTGCAAGACGCTTCGACGATGCTGCCGTGAAACGAGATGACTCCCTGCCCCACCGGGCTCGCGGCCATGCAGGCACCGGACAGGCTGAACAACAGGCCAACATGGATTGCAGACATTCTCTTGATGCGCATGCCGATACTCCCGGGGGTGATAAAGCCTATGCCCCGGGATATCGGCCGAGCAGCAGGTTATTTTAAGATTTGTCTGATGTTAGAAGCGGTTTTTCCAAAGACTTTGGAAATATCAGTGCCCGCCAACCACAGGTTTACCGTGGGCCCGGTGCCCCGGCTTGAAGCCATGGAGTCGCGCGCACCACACAATCGCGAAGCCCACCGCCAGCAACACCAACATTGCCCATGGGAAAGACGCCACGCCCCAGGTATCCAGCAACACGCCACCCACCACGCCGCTTCCGGCGATCGCGCTGTTCCAGGCCACCACGTTCAGCGACAGTGCCACGTCCGCTCCATCGCCTGCCGCGTCCGCCAATGCGGTTTGCAGCAACGTCGCAGCGCCGCCGAAACTCAAGCCCCACACCGCCACGCCGAGGTAAATAACGCCCGGCACTTGCGCCAGAAAACCAAACGCCAAACACGTCGCCGCAAAGCCCGCCAGGCTGACCAGCACCGTCTTGCGCAACGCCACATCCACCAACCGGGCAGTCACCCAAATCCCGAGCAGCGCCGCTATACCAAACACCAACAACACCAGATCCACACGGTCCACCAAGCCCGCCGGAGCCACGAACGGCGCGATGTAGGTATAGAGAATGTTATGGGCGAGCATCCATGAGATCACCACCGCCAGCACTGGCCGCACACCCGGCGTGGTCAGCACCTTGCGCAACGGCATGCGCTGATGGGCCGACTGGCCGGGATAATCCGGCACTTTCACCAGCACCCAGACAATCAACACCAGGGTCAGTGCCGACATGATCCCGAACGTGGTGCGCCAGCCCACCAGCCCACCCAGCCAGGTGCCCAGCGGTACGCCGAGTGACAGGGCAATCGGCGTTCCTACCATGGCCAGCGCCAACGCCTTGCCCTGCTGATGTGGCTCAACCATGCGCCGCGCATAGCCGGCCAACAAACTCCAGGCCAGCCCCGCCGCCATCCCGGCGAGGAACCGCGCCAACAGCGTCAGCCCGTAGTGGGAGGACAGCGCCGTGATGGAGTTGAACAGCAGAAAACCGACGATGGTCAGCAGCAGCACATTGCGTCGCCGCCAGCCGCGAGTCGCGATGGTCAGCGGGATCACCGCCAGCACCGAGCCCAGCGCATACGCGGTGACCATCTGCCCGGCCATGGAGGCTGAAACTCCCAGCCCATCGCTGATCAGCGGCAACAGGCCCGCCGGCAGGGTTTCGGTGACGATGCAGATAAAACCGGTCATGGCCAGGGCGAGCAAGGCGCCGACGGGCAAGCGGTCGGGAACGGCGTCTGCCGATAAGGTGGTTGAGGGGGTCACAGGGAAACTCCTTGAGCGAGAGGACTTAAATACCGATCGATATAAATGTTGGGCGCCCCACGCAGCGTTGTCAACGACTTATGTATCGACTAGTATTTATCTCATCACCCGAGAGGATTTCCACATGGCACAGATGGGCCGCCCCCGCACCTTCGACCGCGACCAGGCCGTGGAACAGGCCATGCACCTGTTCTGGCAGCACGGTTACGACGCGACGTCCCTGAGCCAGTTGAAAGCCGGATTGGGCGGCGGCATCTCCGCGCCGAGTTTCTACGCGGCGTTCGGCTCCAAGGACGCGCTGTTCCAGGAGTGCGTGCAGCGTTATCTGGCGACGTTCGCCCAGGTCACCGAATGCCTCTGGGATGACAGCCTGCCACCGCGCCAGGCCATCGAGACGGCGTTGCGCCAATCGGCACGCATGCAGTGTGAAGAGGGGCATCCCAAAGGCTGCATGGTAGCCCTGGGCGTGATGAGCGCGCCCTCCCCCGAGAACGCACAAGTCACCCATGGGCTGACCCATTCGCGAGAGCGCACACGGGCGGGCATCGTGCATTGTGTCGAGCGCGGCATCCGCGCAGGCCAGTTACCGGCCGAGACCAATGCACGTGCCATGGCCACGGTCTACGACAGTTTTCTGCAAGGCGTGTCGATCCTGGCCCGGGATGGCGTCGACGCTGATGCCATCGATACTGCCATTGGCCAACTGATGCTGACCTGGGACTTATCCGCCGCTACAGCGCCGCCCATTCGGCGCGATGCTCCAGCAGAAAATCCACAAACGCCCGCACCCGATGGGGCACATAGCGGCCATGGGGATACAGCAAGGTAAACGGCCGTGAGCGCCCGCCGTAAGGCTGCAAGACCTCCACCAGGCTGCCGTTGGCCAATTCCTCCTCGACGATGAACTTGTAGGTCTGGAATAACCCCGCGCCGTGCTTGGCCAGGGTTACGCCACCCAGCACGTCGTCAGAGCAGCTGTAGCCTGCTTCCCCGGCAAACTCCCGCTCCTTGCCGTCCACCTGGAACAGCCAGGAAATGCGTCGCCCGTTGCTCGGCAATTCGTACTGGATGCACTCATGGTTCGGCAAATCCTCCAGGGCCTGGGGCGTGCCGGCACGCTTCAGGTATGACGGCGTCGCGACCACCACCAGCCTGGCGTCTTCCAGCAACCGCGCAATCAGCGTCGAGTCCGGCTGGGCCCGCACGCGAATGGCCAGGTCATAACCTTCGGCGACGAAATCGATGTTGCGGTTGCTGATGTGGATATCCACGCTGACTTGCGGGTACAGCGCACGGAATTTCGGCAGCAGCGGCAGGATCCGGTGATGGCCGTAGGTGGTCGGGATGCTGATGCGCAACAGCCCGGACGGCACCGATTGCGCGCCCATCATTTCCTGCTGGGCTTCCACCAGTTGCGTCAGCGCCTGGCGGCATTGCTCGAAAAATGTCCGGCCGCCATCGGTCAGGCGGATGCTGCGGGTGGTGCGCACAAACAGCCGGGAGCCCAGGCGCTCTTCCAACCGCGAGATGCTGCGGCTCACCGCCGCCGGGGTCACGCCTGCCACCTGGGCGGCGGCGGTAAAGCTGCTGGCCTCGGCGGCAAGGCAGAACAGCTCGATGCTGCCCAGCTGCAAATCTTCGAAATGGCGTTTCATGATGGATTACACCGGGTAGGTCTTTAAGGACTCGCTCACTGCTTCGAAAAACTAAAACAACAACCGCGAAAAATCACAACACTGCACCGCCAATTGCGCCACATTCTGGTTCAAGCCAAACTGCCGATCCCCGCGATGCAACGCCACATACCCAACCCTCGGTAGCGCCGGTTCCGTCACCAGCGCGCGCAGCTCCCCGCGCTCGATCAAATGCGACAAACACCCCTTGGGCAAATAACTCACCCCCACCCCCGACAGCGCCAGCCCGACCTGCACCAACAGGTTATGACTGGTCAACTTGCGCGGCATCTGCACAGCATGCGCTGCCAACCAGCGCTCATAAATCAGCCCCGTCCCCGAGTGCGAACCCTGGGTCAACACCGTATACCCGGCCAATGCCTCAAGCCCCACCGGATCAGCCTCGCTGACCAACCCCGGTGCGCACATCCAGGCGTTTTCCACACTGCCCAGCGGCGTACTCAGGAAGCGCGAATCACTGTAGGCATCAGGCACGATCACCAGGTCCAGCTCATCACTCTCCAGCTTGCGAAACAGCTCACTGCTCAACTCCACCGACGGCTCTATCTGCACCTTGGGATAGGCCTCGCGCAACGCCTCCACCAGCGCCGGCAACCAGGTGAAAGCCGTCAATTCCGTCACCCCCAGGCGAAACCTGCGCACCAGCACTTCACGGGTGCTGACCCGCTCCAGCATGTAGTCGCGACGCTCCAGCAGGTCCTTGGCGTAGTCGAGCAACTCGGCGCCCTTTTCCGTCAACCGCGCATTGCGTTTGCTGCGGTCGAAAATCTCCACATCGAAGGTTTCTTCCAACTCCTGGATGCGCTTGGAAATCGCCGACTGCGACATGTTCAGCTTGTTCGCCGCCGCCTCGAAACTGCCCAGCTCGGCAATCCAGTACAACGCGTCGATTTGCTTGAACGTGATCATCGGCCATCTCCCATGAGAAAAAGCGATCCTATCAGATAATAAAATATCGCTAAAACTGTATGTTCATCACTCCTAAGATCTAGCCACAGACCCATAAGATCAATCGGAGTTACAGCCATGTCCTTGCCCGGTTCCCGCATCCTCCCCAACCCACCTCTGGCTTGCGCCGAAGTGCTTGAAGCCTTCACTCACGTGGTCACCCCGCACATCAGCGACAACCTCGGCCGGCACATCGGCGCCCGTGGGCTGAACCGCTACAACCGCACCGGCAAGCTGGTGGGCACCGCGCTCACGGTGAAAACCCGCCCCGGCGACAACCTGCTGATCTACAAGGCCCTGAGCATGCTGGAGCCGGGCCACGTGCTGGTGGTGGACGCCCAGGGCGACACCAACAACGCGGTGATCGGCGAACTGGTCAAGCTCTACGCCCAGCAACGCGGCTGCGTGGGGTTTGTGATTGACGGGGCGATTCGCGATGTCGCGAGCTTCGAGGACACCCCTTGCTACGCCCGCAGCGTGGTGCATTGCGGCCCCTACAAGACCGGCCCGGGCGAGGTGAATGTGCCGGTGTCCATCGGCGGCATGCTGATCAACCCGGGGGATGTGCTGGTGGGTGACGAAGACGGCCTGGTCGCCTTCTCCCAGGCCGACGCCGCCGAAGTGCTGCGCAAGGCCGCGCAACACGCGGCCCATGAAGAGCAAGTCAAAGCCGAAATCGCCAGCGGTGCAGTGCGCCAGAGCTGGATCGACAAGGTGTTGCAACAGGCCGGACTGGCAGGCTGAGGAGAGTCATCATGAGCACTGCCTTTCTGTCCGACCGGGTGCTGGGCATCGCGCCCTCCCCGAGCATCGCCGCCAATGCACTGGTCAGCGAACTGCGCGCCCAGGGCCGGGACATCGTCAACTTCACCGTGGGCGAGCCGGACTTCGATACACCCGCGCATATCCTCGAAGCAGCCAGCGCCGCGATGCACGGTGGCGACACCCACTACACCGCCACCAGCGGCACCCTCGCCCTGCGCCAGGCGATCTGCCTCAAGCTCAAGCGCGACAACCAGCTGGACTATGGGCTGGACGAAGTGATCGCCGGGTGCGGTGGCAAGCACATCATTTATCACGCCCTGGCGGCGACCCTGAATCGCGGCGACGAAGTCATCGTGCACACGCCGTATTGGGTGTCGTACCCGGACATCGCACGGCTGAATGACGCGACGCCGGTGATCATTCCCGGCGACGAGTCACTGGGGTTCAAACTGTCGCCCCAGGCCCTGGAACAAGCGATCACCCCGCGCAGCAAATGGGTGATCCTCAACAGCCCGAACAACCCCAGCGGCGCGGTGTACAACGAGGCCGAACTGCTGGCCCTGGCCGCGGTGCTGCGGCGCCATCCCCATGTGCTGATCATGGCGGACGAGATCTACGAGCACTTCGTCTACGACGATGCCCGCCACGTTTCCCTGACCCGACTCGCACCGGACCTGAAGCCGCGCACGCTGATCGTCAACGGCGCCTCCAAGGGCTACGCCATGACCGGCTGGCGCCTGGGTTTCGGTGCCGGCCCGGCGTGGTTGATCGCGGCCATTGCCAAGCTGCTTTCGCAAACCACCACCTGCCCCAGTTCCCTCAGCCAGGCTGCCGCAGTTGCCGCCTTCGCTGGCGACCAGGCGCCCATCGCCGGGATGCGCGAGGTGTACCAGCAACGCCGCGAACGCATGCTGGGCCTGCTCGAAGACATTCCCGGCGTGAGCTTCACGCCACCGGATGGCGCGTTCTACGTGTTCGCCAACGTCGCCGGGCTGATGGGCAAGACCACCGCCCACGGCGAGCGGATCGACAGTGACACACAACTGGCCGAGTACCTGCTGCGGGAACACGGCCTGGCCACCGTGAGTGGTGCGGCGTACGGCATGTCGCCGTATATCCGCCTGTCTTTCGCCAGCTCGCTTGACGTGATTGAAGAAGGTTGCCGTCGCCTGAATGAAGCGTGCCATCGATTGCGCTGACGGATTCCCGCCCCATCCGGCGGCCAGGGATGGCCGCTCATTGACTGCCTAGAACAACACTCATAATCATTGATATAAATGAGGCATTCCCATGCACAAGCCCCGCATCGCGCTGGTCTGGCAAATCCTGATCGGCTTGCTCGCCGGCATCGCCATCGGCGCCCTGCTGCACCGTTTTCCCGAATCCCGGCCGTGGCTGGTGGACAACCTGCTGCAACCGGCGGGCGATATCTTTATCAAGCTGATGAAGATGATCGTCGTGCCCATCGTGTTTGCCTGCATGGTGGTGGGCATTGCCGGGCACGGTGACGGTAAATCCCTGGGACGCATCGGGGCCAAGTCCCTGGGCTATTTCTTCTGCATCACCACCCTGGCGATCATCGTCGGGCTGGTGATGGGCAACCTGCTCCAGCCGGGCGCCGGCACCGAACTGGCCAGCCTGCAAGCGAGTGCCGTGACCTTGCCCACCAGCAGCGCCGGCGGCGGCCACAGCCTGGGGCAGATCATTGTCGGGATCATTCCGGACAACGTCATCAATGCCATGGCCCAGGGCAGCCTGCTGTCGGTGCTGTTCTTCGCGGTGATGTTTGGCCTCGGGGTATCGCGCTTGCCGGCCGAGCGCAAGGACCCGGTGATTGCCCTGCTGCGCGGGGTGTCGGAGGCGATGTTCAAGGTCACGTCGATGATCATGGCCTATTCGCCCATCGGCGTGTTCGGGATGATCGCAGTGACCGTGGCCAACTTCGGGTTCAGCTCGCTGTTGCCGTTGGCCAAGCTGATCCTGGTCAGCTACGTGTCGATTGCATTCTTCGTGCTGGTGGTGCTCAACCTGGTGGCGCGGCTGTGGGGGATCAACCTGTTTGCGTTGATGCGACATATCAAGGACGAACTGATTCTGGCGTTCTCCACCGCCAGTTCGGCGGCGGTGATGCCGCAACTGATGAAGAAACTCGAAACCTACGGCGTGCCGCCTTCACTGGTGAGCTTTGTGGTGCCGGTGGGGTATTCGTTCAACCTGGACGGTGCGTCGCTGTTCCTGGGGATCGGCACGCTGTTTGTGGCGCAGCTGTATGGCATCGACCTGAGCCTTGGCGACCAGGCCCTGCTGGTGGTGACCATGGTGCTGACATCCAAGGGCGCGGCCGGGGTGCCGGGGTTCATGTTCGTGATTCTGTCGGCGACCCTGGCGAGTGCGGGCTTGCCGTTGGAGGGCATCGCCTTCATCGCCGGGGTGTATCGCCTGATGGAAATGCCGACCACCGCGTTGAACGTGCTGGGCAATGCCCTGGCACCGCTGGTGATTGCCAAATGGGAAAGGCGTGAGAGCACCGCAGAAACCTGTGGCGAGGGAGCTTGCTCCCGCTGGGCCGCGAAGCGGCCCCAATAAGCATCCCGCATTCTTTCAGGTAGAAAGTGGGCGCAGGTTTTGGGGCTGCTGCGCAGCCCAGCGGGAGCAAGCTCCCTCGCCACAAGGGTGGGTGTGGTGGGTCAGTCGAGGTCCGACGCGTCATGCCGCTCGCGCAGTTGCTCTGACGGCTCGCCCGACACACGGTTGACCCGGCGCCCACGCTGCACCGCCGGCCGCGCTTCGATGGCATTGGCCCAGCGCACGACGTGCTTGTAATCCTGCACCGAGAGAAACTCCCCCGCCTCATACAAGCGGCCTTTCACCAGGCCGCCATACCACGGCCAGATCGCCATGTCGGCGATGGTGTACTCATCCCCGGCAATGTATTCGTGCTCGGCCAATTGCTTGTCCAGTACGTCCAGTTGGCGCTTGGTTTCCATGGCGAAGCGGTCGATGGCGTATTCGATCTTGGTCGGCGCGTAGGCATAGAAATGCCCGAAACCACCGCCCAGGTAAGGCGCGCTGCCCATCTGCCAGAACAACCACGACAGGCATTCGGCACGGGCCGCCGGTTCGGTGGGCAGGAACGCGCCGAACTTCTCGGCCAGGTACTGCAGGATCGCACCCGACTCGAACACCCGAATCGGCTTGGGCCCGCTGCGGTCCAGCAGCGCGGGAATCTTCGAGTTCGGGTTCACGCCGACGAAGCCGCTGCCGAACTGGTCGCCGTCACCGATCTTGATCAACCACGCATCGTATTCCGCCCCCTGGTGACCCAGGGCCAGCAGCTCTTCCAGCAGGATCGTGACCTTCTGGCCATTGGGCGTTGCCAACGAATACAGCTGCAACGGATGACGGCCTACCGGCAATTCCTTGTCGTGGGTCGCGCCGGCAATGGGCCGGTTGATGCTGGCGAAGGTGCCGCCGTTTTGGGTCTTCCAGGTCCAGACTTTTGGCGGTACGTAATCAGTCATGCCACTACTCCTTGGATTCAATGTTCACAACAACTAACGGCAGGAGCGAGCTTGCTCGCGAAAAACTCGAGGGCGCCGTGTTCTTTCAGGATGCCCGCGGTGTGGTCGACGACCTTCGCGAGCACGCTCGCTCCTACAGGTTCTTTTGGGCCAGTTGGGCCATATTCCAACCGCCACCCAGTGCCTTGATCAGCCCTACGTTGGCGCTTAACTGTTGAGTCTGCAGATCCAGCACCGTGCGCTGTGCCTGCAACGACGCTACCTGCGCCGTCACCACGTCCAGGTACGCCGCGCCACCCTGGCGATAGCGTGCCAGGGACAAGTCCTCGGCGTACTGCGCGGCTGCCGCCGCATCGCGCTGATCCACCAGGGCGGTGTCGAGCCCGGAGATGATCGAGAGGTTGTTCTCCACCTGCTCGAACGCGGTCAACACTACACCACGATACTTGGCCGCGGCTTCATCGGTTGCCGCCTTGGCACTGTCCACCCCGGCCTGGCGCGCGCCGCCGTCAAAAATCGTCCCCACCAGCGACGGGCCGATGGCCCAGAAAATGTTGGGCGCGCTCAACAAGTGCGCGAACTCATCACTCTGGAAACCTCCCTGGGCACTCAGGGTAAGGGCCGGGAACCAGGCGGCTTTCGCCACCCCTATGCGCGCATTGGCCGAGGCAATCCGGCGCTCGGCAGCGGCGATGTCCGGCCGACGCTGCAACAGCGTAGACGGTACACCGGTGGGCACGCCGGGCAAGGCGATATCCGCGACGCTTGGGGCAATCGTGTAGGTCGATGCGGACTCACCCAGCATCGCCGCTATCGAGTGTTCAAGCACTGCACGCTGCACCAAATTCTGGCTCAGCTGCGACTTGACCGTCGACAGTTGGGTACGCGCCCGCGCCACGTCCAGCCCGGAGACGATACCGCCGCCGTGCAAGCCTTCGGTCAGGCTCAAAGCCTTGGCATAGGCATCGCTGGTTTCCTGCAGCAACTGGTCTTGCCGGTCGATGCCACGCAGGCGGATGTAGCTGTCGGCCAATTGCGCCTGCAAGCTCAGACGCACCGAAGCCAGGTCCGCCTTGGCGGCCTGGGCGTCGCTGGTGCCGGCGGCAACGGTGTCGCGCACACGGCCCCAGAGGTCGACTTCATAGTCCAGTTCGACCCCCACTGTCCCGGAATCGTAAACATTCGGCGGGCTGGCCGAGCGCAGTGGCCGGGTGTCCGACTGGCGAATGCGCTGGGCATTGCTGGAACCGATCAGCTTTGGAAACAGCCCGGATTGCGCCTGGGCCAAAAACGCCTGGGCCTGGGAATAGTGAGCCAGTGCCGCGCTCAAGTCCGGGTTGCTTTGCAGCAACTGCTGCTCCATCGCATCCAGTTGCGGGTCCTTGTAGATGTGCCACCAACCGTCGCGACTTGCTTGGTCGTTCGGCGTGCCGACGGTCCACGGTCCCTGGGTATGGAACTGCGCGGCAATGGGTACCTCCGGCACGTCCAGCGGTGGCGCAAGGTGGCAGGCACCGAGGCCCAGGGTCGCGACCAATACCAGGCAAGTGCGCTTAGCCATGGGGTTTGGCCTCCACGGGATTGGCGGCCAGCTGCACCGAATCGTCGTCGGCCAGGCCGTCGGGCGGGGTGTCGATCACGCGGTCGGTGGCGACCAGGCCGCTGCCGATTTCCACGCTGTCACCGAAGTCCCGGGCGATGGTCACGGTCTTGAAGTGCACATGATTATTCGCGTCGAGGGTGGCCACGCGCATGCCCTTGTCATCGAACACCAGGGCGCTGGCAGGCAGGCGCAGCACGTCGGTCTGCACCGGCAAGGTGAACTGCACGCTGGTGTAGCCGCCCGGCAACAGGCGGCTGCCGGGGTTCTCCACCAACAGTTGCACCAGGGTGCTGCCGGACGCGGCGTTCACCGCATCGGCAGTGGCGATCACCTTGGCGTTGAAGGTTTCACCGCGATACTCCGGCACGCTCAGACGTGCCACGGTGCCCACCTGGATCTGCGGCGCCGACGACTGCGGCACCTGCACATACACCCGCAGGCGGCTGACGTCAGAGACCGCGAACAGCTCTTTGCCGGTGGCACCACCGGCACTGATCAACGCCCCCACATCGGTGGAGCGTGCAGTGACCACGCCGGCGAACGGCGCAGTCAAACGCTGGAAGCCCTTGGTGGCAACCAACTGGTCGACGTTGGCCTTGGCCGCGACCACTTTGGCCTGCTTGGCAGTCAGGTCGCCGGTGCGCTCATCCACGTCCTGGCGCGACACCGAGTCCGACGAAAGCATCGCCTGCCAGCGCTTGGCGGTGGTCTGTGCCAGCGACTCGTCGGCCTGGGCCGAAGCCAGCACGGCCTTGGCTTGCAGCAGTTGCTGATCGAGCTCCGGCGTGTCGATTTCGGCCAGCAGTTGCCCGGCCTTCACGTGGTCGCCGATGTCGACGTTCCAGGTCTTGAGGTAGCCATTGACCCGGGCAAAGATCGACGCCCGCGAATACGCCTCAAGACGCCCCGGCAGGTTCAGGATCGGACCCTGGGGCTGCACGCTCGGGGTGATCAGGATCACGCTGGGCAACGCCTGGGCATCGGTCCAGGTTTTCAGGTCATGGGATTCGCTGGCGCGCACGCCGATGCCGAATACCACCACGGCAACCAGGACCACCAGCCCGAGCAACAGCCAGAGCAGACCACGGGATTTACGGCGGGGCGAACCCGGATTGGAAACGGAAGCAGACATGTCAAACCCCTTGAGTGGCGGTGGTCGCAAGCGTGGCGTGCTGACGCCGCCCGTGCACAAGACTGAAAATCAGCGGAACCAGGAACAACGTGGCAATGGTGGCGAAGGCCAGCCCGCCGATGACCGCACGGCCCAGCGGGGCATTCTGTTCGCCGCCCTCCCCCAGGCTCAGCGCCATCGGCGCCATGCCGATGATCATCGAAATCGCGGTCATCAATACCGGGCGCAGACGGGTAAAGCCGGCTTCAAGCGCCGCCTGCACCGCATCCCCGTGCACGGCCAGGCGTTCGCGGCAGAAGCTCACCACGAGGATGGCGTTGGCGGTGGCCACGCCCATGCACATGATCGCCCCGGTCAGCGCCGGTACCGACAGCGGCGTGTGGGTGATGAACAGCATCCACACGATGCCCGCGAGCGCCGCCGGCAAGGCGGTGATGATCACGAACGGGTCAGCCCAGGACTGGAAGTTGACCACGATCAGCAGGTAGATCAGCACCACCGCGCCAAGCAGGCCAAACAGCAAGCCACTGAAGGCCGCGTTCATGGTTTGCACCTGGCCCTGCAACAGCACCTTGGAGCCGGTGGGCACTTCGCTGGCGTGGGCGGCGATGATCTTCTGGATGTCGGCGGCAACGGCACCGAGGTCGCGGCCCTGGATTGCGGTCAACACCTCGACCACCGGCTGGATGTCCGACTGGGTCACCACCGAGTTCGCGTGGCTGCGTTCGATGGACGCCAGGCCGCCGAGGGTCTGGTCTTGCGCCGAACCGGGGCTGCCGCTCAACGGCAGGTTATGCAGGGCGGCCAGGGTGTCGAGGCCGTACTGCGGGGTTTGCATCACAATCGGATAAGACACGCCGTTGGCCGGGTTGAGCCAGAACGTCGGCGCCACCTGGCTGGAACCCGCCAGGTTGACCACCAGGCTGTTGGTCACATCGCGCTCGTTCAGGCCCACCAGTTGGGCCTGGGTACGGTCCACATCGATCTTGAACGTGGGCAGTTGCCGCGACTGCTGGATACGCGCATCCACCACACCCGGCACCCGCCGGATTTCCCGCAGCAACGTGCTGGCGTAGGTGAAGTTGGCGGGCAGGTTATTGCCGCTGACTTGCACATCCACCGGCGCCGAAGAACCGAAGTTGAGGATCTGCCCGACGATGTCCGAAGCCGGGAACGAAAACACCGCATTCGGGAATTCACGGGGCAGCCGCTCCCGCAGTTCGCGCATGTATTCGGCGGTGGGACGATGGCCCTCTTTCAGGCTGATCTGGATGTCGCTGTCCTGTGAGCCCACGGTGCCGGTGTTGTTGTAGGCCACGTTGATCCCGCTGATGGCCAGGCCGATATTGTCGACGATGGCCGCCAGCTCCCGGGGCTCGATCACGTTATGAATGGTGTTCTCGATCTGCGAGACCAGCCGCGCATTGCTCTCGACCCGCGTGCCGATCGGTGCACGCACATGCAACAGGATCTGCCCGGAGTCGACGTCGGGGAAGAAGTTGCGACCCAGGAATGGCACCAGCGCAAACGACACGGCGACGAACGCCAGCATCGCGATCACCGCGATACGGCGGTGGTGCAAGGCACTCTCCAGTGCCCCGTGGTAAACCCCGCGAAACGCCTCGAACTGGCGCTCGAACCCGCGCTGGAATTTCACCAGCGGGTTGCTCGACGGCGCCACCACCGGCGTGCCGTCCGCATGATGTTCGTGAGGCTTGAGCAGGTAATTGGCGAGGGTCGGCACCAGGGTTCGCGAGAGGATGAACGAGGCGATCATCGCGAAGATCACCGCTTCGGCCATCGGCACAAACAGGAAGCGCGCCACGCCTTCCAGGAAAAACATCGGCACAAACACGATGCAGATACACAGCAGCGACACGAACGCCGGCGTGACGATCTGCGCCGCGCCGTCGAGGATCGCCGTCTCCACCGGCTTGCCCTGTTCCAGGTGCCAGTTGATGTTTTCGATGGTCACCGTAGCGTCATCCACCAGGATCCCCACCGCCAATGCCAGGCCGCCGAGGGTCATGATGTTGAGGGTTTCGCCGAGCGCCGACAGTGTCGCAATCGACGACAGGATGGCCAATGGGATCGACGTGGCGATGATCACCGTGGAGCGCCAACTGCCGAGGAACAACAGGATCATCAGGCTGGTCAACGCGGCCGCTATGATCCCTTCCCGGGCGACGCCGCTGATGGCCGAGCGCACGAACAGCGACTGGTCGCCGATCAGGTCGATATTCAGGTTGGGCGGCAAGGCGCCTTTGTTGTCGGCCAGTTTGTCCTTGATCCCGGCGATCACCCCGAGGGTCGACGCCGAACCGGTCTTGAGCACTGGCAGCAGCACGGAGCGGTTGCCGTTGACGTGCACGATGTTGGTCTGCGGCGGGTTGCCGTCACGCACCGTGGCCACGTCACGAATCAACACGGTGGTGCCGTCGGCGGTCTTGATCGGCAGGTTTTCCAGGTCGTGGAAGTCCGTCGGCGAGTTGTTCAGTTGCAGGTTGAACTCGTAGCTGCCGATCTTTTGCGTGCCCACCGGGGTGATCAGGTTCTGCGTGGCCAGGGCAGTGGCCACGTCCTGCGCCGAGAGACCACGGGCCTGCATGCGTGCGGAGTCGAGGTCGATCTGCACCTGGCGGGTCTTGCCGCCGAACGGGTATGGCAGTGCGGCACCGGGCACCGTGGTCAGCATCAGGCGCACGGTGTTGAGGCCCAGGTCACCGAGTTTCTGTTCGCTGAGGCCTTTGCCGGACAACGCCAACTGCACGATCGGCACTGTCGAGGCGCTGTAGTTGAGGATCAGCGGCGGCGTGGTGCCCGGCGGCAGTTGACGCAGGATGGCCTGGGACACCGAAGTCATCTGCGCGTTGGCCGTACTGATGTTGACTCCCGGCTGGAAGAACACCTTGACGATGCCGTAGCCGTTCAGCGATTGCGCCTCGATATGGCGGATGTCGTTGACCGTGGTGGTCAGCACCCGCTCGAACGGCGAGGTGATGCGGCCGGCCATCTGGTCGGGCGGCAAGCCGGTGTACTGCCAGATCACGGCAATCACGGGGATGCGAATTTCGGGGAAGATGTCGGTCGGGGTACGCCAGGCCGCGAGCGGGCCCACAATCAGAATGAAAATAGCCAATACCAGGAAGGTATAGGGGCGCCGCAATGCGATGCGCACGAGGTTGAGCATAGATGTGATCCAGACAGGAAGTTGATGACTGAAGGAGGTACCGAACAGCGCTTCCCTCCTGCCCCGCCCGTCTGTGTTCCGGGCCAACTGCACTGACATCCGGTCAAAATAGAGGCATATGCCACGATATAGCGTTTAGTGGCATACGCAACTAATTTGTTGCAGCATGTGTCAATATTCATCTTGCCGGATTAACGTTCGGTTAACCCTTGATCTGTAGCGAGTGATCAGCCTGTGAAATGCGCACCGCCTGTCCTGAATAGCCCGAGCACCTGCTCCAACGGAGCCGTGCGGCGCGCGTCCCGTCGTATGGCGCAGATCTATGACGAGGCGTTTGCGCCGTTTGGTCTGAAGGCCACCCAGTATTCGCTGATGAACCACATCGCCAATGGGGACGCTCCGAAGATGCGCGACCTGGCGCAGTCGTTGGTGATGGATTTGTCGGCCCTGGGGCATACGCTCAAGCCGCTGGTGCGGGATGGGCTGGTGGTGTTGCGGGTGGATGAGTTGGACCGCCGCAGCCGGCGGGTGCTGTTGACCGACGCGGGGCAGCGTAAATACGAAGAGGCGCGGGTGGTGTCCAGGCAGATGGCGGTCCGGTTTGATGAGGTGTTTGGGGCTGAGGCGGCTTGCGAGTTGCGTAAGGCCATGGACTTTATTGCGTCTGATGAGTTTGCTCGGGCGTTGTTGGGTTAGGGGGCATATCCGTTATTTAGGTAATGGCTGATATTGCTTCCGCTCTCGCCTGCATTACTCCGCGGGCCGCCCAAGATCAAAATCAAGAGCGGGCACAGTCAAATGTGGGAGCGGGCTTGCTCGCGAAGGTCGTCAACGATGACGCTGGCATCCTGATTCAACGCGGCGCTCTCGGGTTTTTCGCGAGCAAGCCCGCTCCCACATAAAGCAGCTCTGCTGTTGATCTGCGGGCCCCGTTAACCATGATGGCCGCTGTAAAGATAGCCTGAACAGGTTCACAGGGTATCCCGACTAACGCGATACGCCAGACCGCCCCTGTGTTTTTCCCAACGTCGTGAAAGACACTTGCCTGAGACTCAGCATGAACGAAACACTCGAAGACATTCTGACCAAAGACCTGGCCGTGATTTTCTGCGGCATAAACCCGGGGCTGAAGGCCGCCACCACCGGGCATCACTTCATGGGCAGGAGCAATCGGTTCTGGCGCACGCTGCACCTGGCCGGGTTTACGCCCCATGAAGTGCAGCCGGAGAACGACCTCACGATCCTGCAATACCAATGCGGGCTGACCACGGTGGTGGAGCGGCCTACGGCCCGGGCGGACCAGTTGTCGGCGGATGAATTCAGGGCGGCGGCGGCGGGTTTTGAACGCAAGATCGCACGTTATGCGCCACGGTATGTGGCGTTTCTGGGAAAGGCCGCCTATAGCGCGTTGAGCGGGCAGAAGCAGATTGCCTGGGGGCTTCAACCGCACACCCTGGGGTGTGCGGCGGTGTGGGTTCTGCCCAATCCCAGCGGCAGGAACCTTGGGTTTACGCTCGACCAATTGGTGCAGGCGTACCAGCAATTAAGGCTGGCAACACTCAGTCCCGATTAGAACTCAACTTCTCCCACAAAAAGCTGTAGACCAGCGCACTCATATGCGCAGCCTGTGCATTGTCTGCCGCCCCGCCGTGCCCACCTTCGATATTTTCGTAGTACGTCACGTCCTTGCCGGCCTCGATCATCTTCGCCGCCAGCTTGCGGGCGTGGGCTGGATGCACCCGGTCATCGCGGGTCGAGGTCAGGAAAAACACCGGTGGGTAGGCCTTCGCCGGATCGAACAGGTGGTATGGAGAAAACGTCTGGATGTACGCCCACTCTTCAGGTACGTCCGGGTTGCCGTATTCCCCCATCCACGACGCCCCGGCCAACAGGAGGTGATAGCGCTGCATGTCGAGCAAGGGCACCTGGGAGACGATTGCACCGAACAGTTCCGGGTATTGAGTAAGCATATTGCCGACCAACAGACCACCGTTGCTGCCACCCTCCGCGCCCAGGTGTCGGGGCGAAGTAATCCCGCGGTCGATCAGGTCACGGGCCACTGCGGCAAAATCTTCGTAGGCACGCGGACGGTTCTGCTTGAGTGCGGCCTGGTGCCAGCGCGGGCCGTATTCACCGCCACCGCGAATGTTGGCAACCACGTACACCCCGCCCTTCGAAAGCCAGGCGCGGCCTGCCTTACCGGAGTAATACGGGGTCAGGGAGTATTCAAAGCCGCCGTAACCATAGAGCAAGGTCGGCGCTGTGCCGTTGCGCGGCAGGTCTTTGCCGAGCACCAGGAAATAGGGCACACGAGTGCCGTCCCTGGAGACCGCAAAGTGCTGCTCGATCACGTGCTGGCTGGAATCGAAAAAGGCCGGCAGGGTTTTCAGTACCTCGGGCGGATGACCGATCTCGGCCAGCGACAAGGTGGTCGGCGTCAGGTAGTCAGTGGTCACCAGCCAGACGGCATCACTGTCGTCGCTGTCCACTGCGCTGGCACCCACCGTCCCCATGCTCGGCGCCCCGGTGAACGGGCTGTGCTGCCAGCCGTTCGCGCCGGGAGTGAGGACGCTGAGGCGGTTCTTGACGTGATCCAGTACGTTCAGCACCAGGTGATTCAACGTCCAGAAAAACCCTGCCAGCGAGGTGCTGTCCGTAGGGGTGAACAGCACCTCGAAATCCCGCTGGCCTGCCATGAAGCGATCAAACCGGATCGCCAGCAACGAGCCGGCCACAAACACTTCATCAAGCGTCCAGTCCTCCCGCAGTTCCAGCAGCAGCCAGTCTTTGTACACCGACTTTTCCGCCGAGTTCGGCGCGTCGATTTTGCTTAACTGGTTGTCGCTGCCCCGCAGGTACAGCTCGTTGTTGTAGAACGCCAGCGTGCGGCTGACGAAGTCACGCTCGTAGCCGGGCGTGTCGTCGTGCATCGCCGCGATGTACATATCATCCAGCGCGCCTTCATAGACAAGACTGGCGGCACTCAGCGGTGTACCGCGCTGCCACTGCTTGACGATGCGCGGGTAACCGGAACGGGTCATCGACCCTTCACCAAAATCGGTATAGACATAGACGTTGTCACGGTCGATCCAGCCCAGGCCGCCCTTGGACTCGGGCAACTGGAAGCCGTCTTCGACCCAGGTCTTGCTGGCCAGATCAAACTCGCGGGTGACATTCGCATCGGCGCCGCCACGGGACAGCGCCAGCAGGCAGCGCTGGTAGTCCGGGCGCAAGAAATCAGCACCGTGCCACACCCAGTTTTCGCCTTCGGCGGCGTTCAGTGCGTCAAGGTCCAGCAACGTTTCCCAGGCAGGTTGAGGCTTGCGGTACTCCGCCAGCGTGGTGCGACGCCACAGGCCCCGCGGGTGGGCGGCGTCCATCCAGAAGTTGTAGTAATAGGCGCCGACCTTATCGACGTAGGGGATGTTGCTGTCCGAGTCCAGTATCTCCAGCACATCGGCCTTGATCTGCTTGAAGCTGTCGGAGCGGGCGAGCCGGTCTTCGGTCCTGAGGTTCTGGGCGCGTACCCAGTCCAGTGAACGCGTGCCGTCGACGTCTTCAAGCCATTGGTAGGGATCATTGGACGTTTCGGGAAGTTTTGACATGTTCGAATCCTGTCGAAAAGCAGAAATGGATAGCGTGCCCGACTTTGAGCCTTTTTGAGCGATAAAAAAAGCAAGAAACCGGGTGTGCCAGCCGATCTGATCGGCGATACATGGCGGACGTACCGCAGGCTGGTGCGGCAGGAGGACAGGCGATGACTGACAAAAACATGTGGATGCTGATGGGCGCAGACGCAAGCCCCTTCCCAAGCCCCGAGCCGGGAACGCTGGGCGGCCACCGAGGCGGCAAGCGCTATGGAAAGCTCGACTGTCGTGCGGCGCTGGGAGCCATTGCGCGTGGCGGCTACGTGAAAAATCGCGTGTTTTTTCTCGATGAAGCCACGGCTATCGCCGCGGGATTTCGTCCTTGTGCGGTGTGCATGCCTGCCGAATATCGCCTGTTTCGAGGGCACGCCTGAATCGAGTGTCCGGGACAAATTCCAGGCAAAAAAAAGCCTGCATCGCTGCAGGCTTTTTTACTATCTGGCTCCACGACCTGGACTCGAACCAGGGACCCAATGATTAACAGTCATTTGCTCTACCAACTGAGCTATCGCGGAATGCGCCGTATGTTACTGATTGAAAAGGAGAAGTCAAGCATTCAGTGAGATTTTTGCTTCACCCCAGGTGCGCCGCGCTGGAAAATCACCACGCCACTTCCTGTCACGACGCTGTCATACGTCAACGCCAACATCCGCAGATACCCCGCCCCTACCCTCTTCTTGAAGGACGACACATGCACACTCGCTCAGGCCCGCCAGCGGTAAAAACCCTGCTTGCCCGTTTTATCGTTATCGGATGCAGCCTGACGGTGAGCGCGTGTGACAGTGTGACCAGGAGCGCGCCTGTCGCGCCTGCTTCGTTCAAAACCCTGGACGGTGCACCGCCGCTGGTTATCGGCCATCGCGGCCTGCCAGGACTGTACCCGGAAGAAACCCGGGCCTCCTACGAGCATGCAGCCGACGCTGGTGCGGATTCGCTGGAGCTGGACCTGCACATGACCAAGGACTGTGTATTGGTGGCCCGGCACAATCCCTGGTTGAGCGACAACACCAACATCAGCGACGTCGCGAAGACCAATCCCGAAGTTGCACGCCGCAAGCGCACGGTGCCGGGTGTACTGGTTAACGTCAGGTATCCGGCCACTGCAGAAAATGGCCCGGCCCAGTACCTGAGTGATCTGACTGACCCCAACGATCCAAAATCCGTGTTGAAGTCCTTGATCGTGGATGGCGAAGACCATACCAACGACTGGTCAATCAGCGATTTCACCCTGGCCGAACTCAAGCAATGGATCGGCGGCACGACGTATGATGCCCGCGACGAGCGCCCGACCGAACTCAACGGCAAGCTGCCGATCCTGAGTTTCCAGGAAGTGATCGACATCGCGAAAGCCAAAAGCGCCGCCACGGGCCGGGTGATTACCACCTACCCGGAAAGCAAGAACCCGATCTGGAACAATGCCCAGGCCATCGCCAACGGCTGCGGCGCGCCGGGCAGTCATCCGTTCGAAGCGGCGTTTCTCAAGACCCTTGAAGACAACAACCTCAATCGCAAAGATGCGCCGGTGTTCGTGCAGAGCTTCGACCCGAACAGCCTGAAATACCTGCGCTCCATCGGCCTGCAAACCAGGGCGGTTCAACTGGTGGATGGGAACGGGGTGAACTTCAAGACCGGCGAGACCATTTTCATCACCGACAAACCCAACACCTTCGTCAGCGGCCGCCCCTACAGCTGGACCGTCGCCGGCGACCCACGCGCCTTTGGTGCGATGCTGTCCCCGGCCGGGCTGGCCGAGGTCAAGACCTACGCCGACGGCATCGGGCCATGGAAGCCGCAAGCGATGTCGCTGACCGCCGCTTCAGCGCAAAACCCCGGCTTGCCCGAGGTCGATACCTTCAAGCCCACCAGCCTGATCAGCGATGCGCACAAGGCCGGCCTGTTCGTGCATATTTTCACCTTCCGCAACGAAGCCAAATACCTGGCAGGTGCCTACAAGGGCAACCCGGCGGCGGAATACATGGCCTTTTTCCGCGCCGGTGTTGACGGTGTGTTTACGGATTTCACGCCGACTGCCGTTGCGGCCCGAACTGCCTACCTTAAAGAAGTCGCGCGCTAAAAAGTCGTGCGCAAAGATGGCGGCCTTATGGGCCGCCATCCTTCAGTCGAGTTGCTCAATCACCCCTCCTGCCTTGAGCTGCCCCAACTGCTCTGCCGACAACCCGAGGCGCTCGCCCAGTACCTCATCGGTATGCTGCCCCAACATCGGCGCCGGCCTTACATACTCTACCGGCGTGCCCGACATCTTGATCGGGCTGCCGACCATCTCGAACTGCGGATTCCTGGGATGCGGGATCTTCACCATCAACCCACGGGCAATCACCTGCGGCTCTTCCAGGGATTGCGCGATGTTGTTGATCGCCCCCACCGGTACTTTCGAGGCGTGAATACTCGCCACCCACTCGTCCGCCGTGCGCCCCAGGAAGTGCGCCGACAACAGTTCGACAATCTCCGCCCGATGCGCAACCCGATCGGCATTGCGCCGAAAGCGCGGGTCTTCCGGCAGGTGCGGCAAACCGATGCTGTGGCACAGCGCTACAAACTGGCTGTCGTTGCCGCAGGCAATAATGAAGTCGCGGTCGGCGGCGCGGAACACCTGGTACGGCACGATGTTGGCGTGGGCGTTGCCGAAACGCTGCGGCACCTTGCCCGAGGCCAGGTAGTTCATGCTCTGGTTGGCCAGGGTTGCCACTTGTACGTCCAGCAGCGCCATGTCGATGTGTTGGCCAACGCCGGTGCGTTCGCGGCTGAGCAGTGCGGCCTGGATCGCGACGGTGGAATACAGGCCGGTCATCAGGTCGGAGAACGCCACGCCGACTTTTTGCGGGCCGCCGCCGGGCAGGTCGTCGCGTTCGCCGGTGATGCTCATCAGGCCGCCGATGCCCTGGATGATGAAGTCGTAGCCGGGTTCTTCGGCGCGCGGGCCGGTCTGGCCGAAGCCGGTGATGGAGCAGTACACCAACCGTGGATTGATCTCGGCCAGGGTCGCGTAATCCAGGCCATAACGCGCCAGGGAACCGGCCTTGTAGTTTTCGATCAGTACGTCGGAGCTGGCCGCCAGGGCCCGCACCAGTTCCTGGCCTTCGCTGGTGGCCAGGTCAATGGCCACGGATAGTTTGCCGCGGTTGGTGGACTGGTAATAAGACGCCTGCCCGGACGACTCGCCGGTGTCAGTCTTCATCCACGGCGGGCCCCAGCCGCGGGTATCGTCGCCACTCTGTGGCCGTTCGATCTTGATCACTTCCGCGCCCAGGTCGGCCAACACCTGGCCACACCAGGGCCCGGCCAATACCCGGCTTAAGTCCAGCACCCGCAAACCTGTCAATGCACCCATTATTCTTGTCCTGTGATGAATCGAAATCAGCCGACTGCCGGCTCTTCATGACGCAGGGAAATCCCCAGCGCCGCACGCCGCCGCAGCCAGGGGCTGGGGCGATAACGTGGGTCGTGGGTAAGTTCGCTCATGCGTTGCAAAATCGTGAGGATGCGCCGTGGCCCGAGGGCATCGCCCCAGGCGAGCGGGCCTTGTGGATAACCCAGGCCGAGTTGTACGGCCTGGTCAATATCGTCGACGCTGGCGATGCGTTGCTGGGCAATGTCGCAGGCCAGGTTGACCACCATCGCCAGGGTGCGCTGGGCAACGAAGCCGACGCTGTCGCTGATCACTGTCACACCTACACCGTCATTGGCGAGCAACGCGTGGGCGGCATCGCGGGTGGCGGTGGACGTCAGCGGGTTTTGCATCAGGGTGCGGTGGCGCGACAGGTCGGTCAGCAGGTCGATGCACAGGGTGCGTGCCGGGTCAGTGTGGAAGCGCTCGCTGGCCGAGGTGGCGTCGAGACCGTAGGGCGCCAGCAGGCACAACGCTTCAGGCGAAGGCTGCGCCGCGCTTTCAAGGTGAGCGCCCAACTCGATCACCAGGGCGCTGAGGCGCTCGTAGTCGTCGGTGTTTTCGGTGGCGATCCATACCGGCGGGAATTGCTTGATGGAAGGCACCGGCTGCGGCTGCGGGCCGTCCACCACCTGGCCATTTTCATAGCGGTAGAAGCCCTGCCCGCTCTTGCGCCCGAAGCGTCCGCCCACCAGCATCTGGCGGGTCAAGGGCGATGGTTTGTAGCGCGGGTCCTGATAGAACTGGTTGTAGATCGACTCCATCACCGGGTGGGAAACGTCGAGCCCGGTGAGGTCCAGCAGTTCCAGCGGCCCCATGCGAAAGCCTGCGCCTTCACGCAGGATACGGTCGATGTCGCCACGCTCGGCAATGCCTTCATCGAGCATCTTCAAGGCTTCGGTGCCGTACGCACGGCCGGCGTGGTTGACGATGAAACCCGGAGTGTCCTTGGCGCGCACGCCGCGATGGCCGGTACGGGCGACGAAGGCCAACAGGTCATCGCCGACCTTCGGTGCGGTGGCCAGGCCGTCGATTACTTCGACGACGCGCATCAACGGTACCGGGTTGAAAAAGTGCAGCCCGGCGACCCGCTCAGGGTGTTGGCAGCCGGTGGCGATGGCCGTGACCGACAGCGACGAGGTGTTGGTGGCGAGGATGCACGCCGCGCTGACCACACCTTCCAGCTGCTGCAACAGGCCGCGCTTGGCCTCGAGGTTTTCGACAATGGCTTCCACCACCAGGTCGCAGTCGTGCAGCGCCTCAATGGTGGCGGCAACTTGCAGGTTCGCAAGCGCAGCGTCCACCGCTGCCTGGGTGATCTTGCCCTTGGCGGCCAGCTTCGAGAGCGTGGCGCCGAGGTTATCCCGAGCGGTTTGCGCCGCACCGTCGCGGGCATCGAACAAGCGCACCAACACGCCCGCCTGAGCGGCAATCTGAGCAATCCCGGCGCCCATCACGCCGGTGCCTACCAGGCCCATGATCTTGATTGAATCAGCCATTGTCATTCCCCCAGGTAGTTCGCGGTGCGTTTTTCGAAGAACGCCGCGGCGCCCTCCTTCTGGTCTGCCGAATCGAACAGCAGTTGAAAGGCCTTGCGCTCCAACACCAGCGCGCTTTCCAGCGGCAGGTCGGCGCCGGCCAGCATCACTTCCTTGATCTGCTCCACCGCCAGTGGCGGCAAGGCGGCGATCTGCGCGGCCAGTTCCAGGGCGCGGGGGATGGTCTGGTCATCCGCCACCACTTCGCTGAGCATGCCCATGGCCAGGGCTTCCGGGGCCTTGACCATGCAGCCGGTCAACGCGATGCGCATGGCCTGGAACTTACCCACGGCGCGTACCAGGCGCTGGGTGCCACCGGCGCCCGGCATCAGGCCCAGCTTGACCTCGGGCTGGGCGAAGCGCGCCGATTCCCCGGCGACGATCAGGTCGCAATGCATGGCCAGCTCACAACCGCCGCCCAGGGCAAACCCGTTCACCGCGGCGATCACCGGCTTGGGGCAGCGGCTGATGGCTTCCCACAGGTATTCGGTGTGGCGGCGATACATCTCGATCGGGCTGGCGCTGGCGAATTCCTTGATGTCGGCACCGGCCACGAAGAACTGGTCGCCGCCGGTGAGCACGATGGCGCGCACATCACGGCGCTTGGCCAGGGCACGAAAGTGCTCGGCCAGCTCTTCGCGAACCTGGGCGTTCAAGGCGTTTTTCACTTCGGGACGGTGGATGCGTACCACGGCGACGCCATTGTCCTGGACGTCGAGGTGCACTACGGGTTGGTCGAGGCTGGCCACAAATTCTCCTGCTGCAATGTTCTTGTTAGTTCGGATATCGCCAGTTTCGCTATGCGAAACAACATTCCGTATTTAGCGATAATCATAAGGACCGAGTTGCCGTGATGTAAACGTAAAAACCTGAACCTCCGATAAATCGGGCTATAACTCGTTGTTTAGACGAGTTTTATTAAACAAAAAGACAACACCACGCAAAGTTGATTAGTTTCGCTGTGCGGAATACAATTTTGTTTTGTTGATTTTCTAAAAAAAGGGGGACTAACATGCGCCGTCGAAACCTGGACCCGAACACACCCGAAACACCTGCCGGCAACCACGCCTTCGAGCACTTGCTGATCGATCCGATGAATGCCGACGAGGAAGAAGACAAGGACCGCCAGTTCGTCACCGCCCTGGCCCGAGGCCTGGAATTGCTGCGCTGCTTCACCCCCAGCGAAAGCGTGCTGGGTAACCAGGAGCTGGCACGCAAGACCGGGCTGCCAAAGCCGACGATTACGCGGATGACCCATACGCTGACCCGCTTGGGCTATCTCAAGCACCTGCCGCAGTCAGGCCGGTATCAGCTGGATGTGGGCGTGATGGCATTCGGTTACGCAATGCTGTCGAACCTGTCGGTGCGGGCCGTGGCCCATCCGCTGATGGAGACGATGGCCAAGTACGCCCAGGCCGCGGTGGCGATGGCCACGCGGGACCGCCTGGACATGGTTTACCTGGACGTGGTCCAGGGTGAAGCCAACATGACCATGCGCCGCCAGGTCGGCACACGGTTGCCGTTGCACTTGAGTTCCGCAGGCCGCGCCTGCCTGGCAGCGATGCCGGAAAACGAGCGGGAATTTATCCTCGACCATATCCGCCAGCGTCACCTGGAGGACTGGCCGGGCATCAGGAAGGGTCTGGAACGTGCCTTCCGGGATTACACCGACTTCGGCTACTGCATGTCGATCGGTGAGTGGCACCGCGATGTAAACGCCATCGCCGTACCGCTGCTGCATGCACAACATGGGCTGCTGACGTTCAACTGTGGCGGACCGAGTTTTCACCTTTCCCGGGAGAAACTCGAGGACGACATCGGGCCCCGTCTCAAGCACATGGTGAACAACATCGAGGCCGCCGCCCGCTAGACAGATCGGTGCAAGGCCTCGGCAGATTGACGACAACAGGCCCGCCGAACGGGCCGCTGAGGAATGCACATGATCCGAGACCCCGAAACGCTTCATCTGTTGCTGGAAACCCTGCAGCAGTTCGTCAACGAGGCGCTGATCCCCCGGGAAAACGAACTGGCCGAGACCGATGACGTCCCGGCGGATATCGTCAGCCAGTTCCGCGAGCTGGGCCTGTTTGGCCTGACCCTGCCCGAAGCCTACGGCGGCCTCGGGCTGACCATGGAAGAAGAGGTCAACGTGGCCTTTGAACTGGGCCGCACCTCGCCGGCATTTCGTTCCTACTTCGGCACCAACAACGGCATCGGCTCCATCGGCATCCTGCTGGACGGCACCGAGGCGCAGAAGCAGCACTACCTGCCAAAACTCGCCAGCGGTGAACTGCTCAGTTCGTTCTGCCTGACCGAGCCGGACTCCGGCTCCGACGCCGCCTCGCTGAAAACCACGGCGGTGCGCGACGGTGATCACTACGTCATCAACGGCACCAAGCGCTTTATCACCAACGCCCCCCACGCCGGGATCTACACGGTGATGGCCCGTACCAACCCGGACATCAAGGGCGCGGGCGGCATCAGTGCATTCATTGTCGAGCGCAACACCCCCGGCCTGTCTCTGGGCAAGCGCGACCACAAGATGGGCCAGAAAGGCGCCCACACGTGCGACGTGATTTTCGACAACGTGCGCGTACCGGCCGACCAACTGATCGGTGGCGTCGAAGGCGTGGGGTTCAAGACCGCAATGAAGGTGCTCGACAAGGGCCGCCTGCACATTGCCGCCGTCAGCGTCGGGGCCGCCGAGCGCATGCTCAACGATGCCCTGAACTACGCCTTGGAGCGCAAGCAGTTCGGCCAGCCGATCGCCGAGTTCCAGCTGATCCAGGCGATGCTCGCCGACAGCAAGGCCGAGATCTACGCCGCCCGCTGCATGGTGGTGGACGCCGCGCGCAAGCGTGACGAAGGCCTGAACATCGGCACCGAAGCGTCCTGCTCGAAAATGTTCGCCACGGAAATGTGCGGCCGCGTGGCCGACCGTTGTGTGCAGATTCACGGCGGTGCCGGGTATGTGAGCGAGTACGCCATCGAGCGGTTCTATCGCGATGTGCGCTTGTTCCGCCTGTATGAAGGCACTACGCAGATCCAGCAATTGGTGATCGCCCGCAACATGATTCGCGAGGCCAAGCACTGAACCCCGGGAACAACACTGGACCAATGTGGGAGCGGGCTTGCTCGCGAATGCGGTACATCAGCCACCGGATGCATTAACTGACACACCGTTTTCGCGAGCAAGCCCGCTCCCACATTTTGACCGTGTTCCAACCGCATTACCGCAACACCCATAACTTGTGCCCTAACAACTACAACAAGGTATCGCTATGGAAGTCGCCGCTTCGGCGGGTGCGTTGTCGCCCGCGCAAAACAAACTGTGGATCATCGTATTCATCTTCTGCTTCCTCGGCCTGCTGATCGACGGTGCCGACTTGATGCTGCTGTCCTACAGCCTCAGCAGCCTCAAGGCCGAGTTCGGCCTGACCAGCGTCGAAGCCGGCAGCCTGGGCAGCTTCACCCTGGCCGGGATGGCCATCGGCGGGATTTACGGCGGTTGGGCCTGTGACCGTTTTGGCCGGGTGAAAACCGTGGTCTGGAGCATCGTGCTGTTCTCCGCCGGCACGGCGATCCTGGGCATGACCCACAGCTATTGGCAGTTCGCGAGCACCCGTTTCTTCGCGTCCCTGGGCCTCGGCGCGCTGTATGTCGCGTGCAACACCCTGATGGCCGAATACGTGCCGACCCGCTATCGCACCACCGTGCTCGGCACCTTGCAGGCCGGTTGGTCGGTGGGCTACATCGTCGCCACCCTGCTCGCCGGCTGGATCCTGCCGAACCACGGCTGGCGCTGGTTGTTCTACGTGGCGATCATCCCGGTGATCCTCGCCGTACTGATGCAACGCCTGGTGCCGGAGCCGCAAGCCTGGATCAAGGCCCAGGCCGAACGTGCCCGGGAAAAGGCCGAAGGCATCAAGCGCGTGTCGGCGAAGAAACCCGACGGCATGTTCAAGCTGATCTTCAGCGACCCGAAAGCCAGCCGCATGTTTATCCTCTGGGCACTGACCGCAGGCTTCCTGCAGTTCGGCTACTACGGCGTGAACAACTGGATGCCGTCGTACCTGGAAGGCGAGCTGGGGATGAACTTCAAGTCGATGACCAGCTACATGGTCGGCACCTACGCGGCGATGATTTTCGGCAAGATCCTCGCCGGGCTCGCGGCAGACCGCCTGGGCCGGCGCCTGGTGTTCGCCGTCGGCGCGCTGGGCACGGCGATTTTCCTGCCGGTGATCGTGCTGTTCCAGAGCCCGGACAACATCCTGTGGATGCTGATTGTGTTCGGTTTCCTGTACGGCATCCCCTACGGCGTGAATGCGACCTACATGACCGAAAGCTTCGAAGCGAAATTTCGCGGCTCGGCAGTGGGCGGCGCCTACAACATTGGCCGAATCGGCGCGGCGGTGGCACCGGCAGCCATTGGTTTCCTGGCGTCCCATGGCTCGATTGGCGTGGGATTCCTGGTCATGGGCGGCGCGTACTTTATCTGCGGCGTGATCCCAGCGCTGTTTATCCGCGACAAGCAGTTCGACCCGCAAAAACAATAAGCCCTAACCCGGGGCCCGCGGCAACGCGGCCCCGGCTATAAGACGTGCGGCAGTTATACCCTTAGGCAAACCGGGCTAGACTGTACGTCAGTCCTACGGAACTGAAGGAACAGTACGACGCTCTCACCCAGCCTGTAAGACAGTTTTGTGCTTAGAGGCTCATTCGCTTATGAAAACACCGACCCAGACCAACGCAATTGACTTCGACAGCGCCAAATTGCAACGCCTGGGCTTTGGTCAGCCTTCCCTTCTTACACGACGCCCCGCGACGGTTGAGCAACTTCGCCAGCAACTGGGCATGCAATTGCAAACCAGCCTGGAGCCGGAGCATATCCTTGCGTTGTTCTTCCGCGAGATCCAACGCCTGGTGCCGCTGGACGCCCTGCAATACCGCCACGAAGCCAGCGACCTGCGCCTGGAGTACGGTCACCGCGGCCATCATTCGGTGAGCTATGCCCTCAGCCATGAAGGCGAGCACCTTGGCGAACTGGTGTTTCGGCGCAACCAACGCTTTCTCGAAGACGAACTGGCCAACCTGGAATCGCTGCTGGCCACCTTGCTCTACCCGATGCGCAATGCCCTGCTCTACCGTGCGGCGACTCGCAGTGCCCTGCGCGACCCACTGACCGAAACCGGTAACCGCATCGCCATGGACCAGACCCTGCAACGGGAAATCGACATGGCTCGCCGGCACCTGCAACCCCTGTCCTTGCTGATGCTGGACATCGACCACTTCAAGCACATCAACGACAGCCACGGCCATGCCACGGGCGACAAGGTGCTCAAGGCGGTCGCCGCCTCGATCAAGAGCCAGCTGCGCAATGTGGACATGGTGTTCCGGTTTGGCGGGGAAGAGTTTCTGATCCTGCTGTCCAACACCGGCCGGGACGCGGCATCGATGGTCGGCGAGCGCCTGCGCCAGGCGGCACAGGCCCAGGATTATTGGGCGGATGATGAGCGGATCGAATTGACGGTGAGCCTGGGCTGCTCGACCTTGCTGGCGGGAGAGTCCGCCGAGAGCCTGTTGCGCCGGGCGGACAGCGCCTTGTATGTGGCCAAGCGTGAAGGCCGCAATCGGCTGGCAATGGCGGGGTAATTTACCCCGCCATCACCCCGTTTACGCCTCGCTGGCAACCAGGGCCGGTTGTTTGCGGGGGGCGGCCACCGACTTTTCCAGCTGCATGCAACGTTCCAGGAACAGGTACATGTAGTCGTAGCTCTTGCAGACCGCCTGGCGCAGCTCTACCTGCAGTTCCTTGGTCGGGTTCATGCCGGCCAGGGTGCAGATGATTTCCAGGGCTTCCCAGGGATGTGCGTCATCGTACTGGGCATGCATCTTCAGCCACTTCATCGCGCGCTTGCGGTCTTCCTCAGGGAAAGCCGCGGCATAGACGCCGGTGGAACACACCACGGCGGACCACTCCCCAGTGGCCCCCTCGATGGCGTAGTTGGTGGCGGCAATCGCGACAATCAGCGAATCGGCCGAGCTGGTGTGCCAGCACCAGTGGCTCAGTGCATGCAGCTCCGGCGGCACTTCCTGTGCCTGCAATTCTTCCAGGCTGACACCATGGGCGCGGGCCCAATGCACCCAATAATCGGCGTGGTTGAGTTCCACGCGAATATTGCGCATCAGCCAGCGGCGCGCCATGTCCTCCCCAGGATGGCGGGCAAATTTGGTCTTGGTGAGGTTCTGTGCCATGTACAACGCAAACTGTTCAACCACCGGCCAGCCACCAATCAGGTAGTGGCGCATGGTCTTGGCGCTGAGCTTGTTATCGCGCATGCGCTGGTACAGTTCGTGTTCGACAACGCGACGCTTGCTCTCGCTACAGTCCTGGATCAGCTGTTGCGCCCAGGCGGGGTAACTTGAGGCTTCCATAAGCGGGCCGGTTCTGTTGAATGTGTCGATCACTGTCGGGCTCCTTTTGATTTGTGATATGTACAGACCAGCAAATGTTTCATCGGAACGTGCCAGGCGCCTTGAATAACAGGGGCTGCGGTCGCACAGGTCGACACTGCAAACTATCAAAGGTAAACAACTGCGGTCGCTCGATCAGGTATCCCTGAGCGTAGTCGACCCCGATCTCAAGCAAGGCTTGTTCGATCTGGGGTGTCTCGACAAATTCGGCAATTGTGCGCTTACCCATGACATGACCGATGTGATTGATCACTTCGACCATAGCGCGGTTAATCGGGTCGTCCAGCATATCCTTTACGAAACTTCCATCGATCTTCAAGAAGTCTACAGGTAAATGTTTAAGATATGCGAACGAGGACATCCCGGCGCAGAAGTCATCCAGGGAGAAATGGCACCCTAACTCTTTGAGCTCGTTGATAAAACGAATCGCACTACCCAAATTCGCTATAGCGCTGGTTTCTGTAATTTCAAAACAAATCATTTCCGGTGGAATGCCGTAGGCAATGAATTGCTCACGCAGGAACCCAAGAAAGTCCTCATCGCCGATGGTAGTGCCTGACAGATTGATCGCACACATGGCCATGGGCCGGCCCGGGCGCTCACGCATGCAGCCCGCGATGATCTTGAACACGTTCTCCACCACCCAACGGTCCAGGGAGGTCATCAAGCCGTAACGCTCGGCGGCCGGGATAAAACTGTCCGGCAGGATGATCCGCCCCGCCTCGTCATGCAGGCGCAGCAGGATTTCGATATGCCCATGCCCCTGTTCGGTGTGCCCAAGGGGCGCGATTTCCTGGGCGTACAGGCAAAAACGGTTCTCTTCCAGCGCCATGTGCAGGCGCTGCACCCAGGCCATCTCGCCAAAGCGTAGGGACAATTCCGAGTCATCAGCGTGATACACCTGCACCCGGTTGCGGCCCTTTTCCTTGGCCATGTAGCACGCCATGTCGGCGGCTCGCAGGGAAGTCTCCAGGGTGGTCGGGGCGTGCGTGATGTGCACCAGGCCAATACTCACGGTGGTGACAAACGGCCTGCCCTTCCACACAAAGTGCAGGCTCTGCACGGTGTGGCGCAGGCTTTCGGCGATTTTTTCCGCCACCGGCGCCGGGCAGTTCTCCAGCAGGATGCCGAACTCGTCGCCGCCCAGCCGGGCCAGGGTGTCACCTTCACGCAGGTCGGACTGCAAGAGCGCGCAGATATGCCGCAACAGTTCATCCCCCGCGGCATGCCCGCAGGTGTCGTTGACCAGCTTGAACTGGTCCAGGTCGAGGAACATCAAGGCATGGCGCCCGGTTTGCTGGCGCCCGACGTTGTGCAGCACCTGCTCCAGGCGGAACTCGAACTCGCGGCGGTTGGCCAGGCCGGTCAAGGCGTCGTGGGTGGCCTGCCAGGACAGGTTGGCGATGTACTGGCGCTCCTGTGTCATGTCGTGCAACACCAGCACCGCGCCGACGACTTTGCCGGCACTGCGGATCGGCGCGCCCACCAGGGTGACGGACACGGTGGTGCCGTCCAGGCGCTGGATCAGCTTGGAGTGCTCGCTGCCCCCACCGAGCTGGCCGCCCAATATGTGTTCGATCAGGGTAAAGCCGTCGGCCTGGGCATTTTCGTCCAGCAGGTTGAACAGCGCCGCCAGCGGCAGCCCCTGGGCCTGGGCGGCTTTCCAATGGGTCAGGGCTTCGGCGGCCGGGTTCATATACGCAATGGCGCCGTCGACATCGGTGGTGATCACTCCGTCGCCAATCGACTCCAGGGTGATCTGCGCCCGCTCCTTCTCCAACTGGAGCGCGTCGGCAAACGCATGCCGCTGGGCCAGCAGCTTGTGGGTGCGCAACAGCGCCAGCACGATCAAGCCCAGTGCCGTGGCCAGGTTGGTCACCAGCAGCAGGCGCAGAATCATCCGCGAGCCTTCACCCAGGGCATCGCTGAAGGCTTTCGCGGCCGGCGTCACCCCGTCGTTGATCGCGAAGATCCGCTGCTTCCAGCGGTGTACGTCGCTGCTGCTGACCTGATTGGCCATGATCGCTCGGTGCATCTCCTGGGCCAGGTCGTCCAGTTGCACAAGGTAGCCATCGCCCACCGTCCACAGTTCGATGGCTTTTTCCAGGTAACTGAAATGGCGGAAGTTGAGGTACAGCCAGATCAGGCTGGAAACGTCGTCAGGGTGGTTACCGCCCTTGAGGATGCCCTGGCGCGCGGCAGGCAGGTCCGGCGTCGGGCGGTCCAGGGCCAGCCGCAGCTCATGCCCGCCCTGGGGTACGGCAATCGCGTTCTGGTATTTGAGGTAGGTGGCTTCGTCGCGGCTGTCGGCGTAGAGCGTCAGGTAAAAGATCGCGTCTTTCTGGCCCTTGGACCACAGGCTTTCGCCCGCCACATAACCGCGCACCGCCGAGAGTACGTAGAGACTGACGCAGCCTAACAATGCCTGGAACAGCACGACGGCGATAAAAGGCCACACAATGCCCAATAACCGAGGGGTTCCGAGAGTCTGCTTTTGCTTCATGAGGTCCCTTGCACATGCACAACTAAAATACGCACGCGAGTGAAAACCGCTCCTGATAGCTCAGCGTAGGCTAAATCACCGCACTTGTTGCAAGTGTCCGTAAAGTTTGGCGTACAAGCCACCATCAGCAATCAACTGCTGATGGTCGCCATCTTCGGCAATATGGCCGCCATCGAACACCAATACCCGATCCGCCTGTTTCACCGCCGACAGCCTGTGGGCGATGATCAACGTGGTACGGCCACTGAGAAACCGCGCCAGCGCCTGGTGCAGGTTGTATTCGGTTGCCGCATCCAGGGCCGAGGTGGCCTCGTCGAGTATTACCACTTTCGGCTCCGCCAGCACCATCCGTGCAATGGCCAGGCGTTGACGCTGCCCACCGGAAAAGCGCACGCCGGAGCGTCCGACCACGCTGTCCAGGCCCAGCGGCAGCGCCTTGACGGTCGCATCCAGCTGGGCAATTTCCAGCGCCTGCCAACAGGCCTGGTCGCTGCGCTCGCGGCCCATGGTCAGGTTGGCGCGCACCGTATCATTGAACAGTGCCGGGTGCTGCAGCACCACGGAGACATTCTCGCGAATCGTCTCCAGGCCGATTTCCTGCTGGGTCGAACCACCGAAGCGAATGCTGCCGGCCTGCGGCGTATACAGCCCCAGCAACAGCTGCACCAGGGTACTTTTGCCGCCGCCGCTGGCGCCGACAATCGCGACTTTTTCACCCGGGGCGATGTTCAGGTTCAACTGGTCCAGCACCAGTTCCTCGCCGTAGCCGAAATTCAGGCCGCGCACTTCGATGCCGACTGTCTCGCGTCCGGTAAACGGATCGGCACCGCCCGCGTATTGCGGTTCATCGGCGCGGGCCAGCAATTCGTTGATCCGCGTCAGCGCCCCGCCCGCCGCGTAGTAGGCGTATTGCAGGTTCAGCAACTGTTCCACCGGGCTGATCATGAACCACAGGTAACTGAACACCGCGAGCATCTGGCCGATGGACAGGTCGGAAAACAGCACCGTCAGCATCGCCGCCGCACGGAAGATGTCGATACCAAACTGGAACAGCAAGCCACTGGCGCGGCTGGAGGCGTCGCTTTTCCACTGGGAATTGACCGCAAAATCCCGCACTTCCTGGGCCCGCTGGCCCAGGCGCCCGAGGAAAAAGCCCTGGCGATTGCCGGCACGCACTTCCTGGATCGCATCGAGGGTTTCGGTCAGCGCCTGGGTGAACCGCGACGTGCTGTCGTTTTCCAGCTTCTTCAGGTGCTTGACCCGCTTGCCCAACTGCACCGTGGCGTAGATCACCAGCGGGTTGAACAGCAGGATCAACAGTGCCAGCTTCCAGTGCATCCACATCAGGATCCCGGAGGTGCCTACCAGGGTGAGCATCGCCACCAGGAACCGGCTGAGGGTTTCACCGACGAATTTGTCCACCGTGTCCAGGTCGGTGACCAGGTGCGTAGTCACCGTGCCGCTGCCCAGGCTTTCGTATTCGCTGAGGGAAATGCGTTTGAGGCGCTCGATCAGCCGCACGCGAATGCGATAGACGATGTCCTTGGCCAGTCGCGCAAACAACCGCGCCTGCAGCACGTTGAACACCAGGGCGCCGCAACGCAGCAGCAAGGTCACCAGCAGCATCAGGCCGATATAGCCGGCGGCCTTCTGCCAACCCAAGGGCAATGCGTGGTTCATCACCTTCAGTGCCGCATCGCCATGGCCCAGCAGCACTTCGTCCACCAGCAACGGCAGCAGCAATGGAATCGGCACGCTGCACAAGGTCGCCAGCACGGCGACGCCATTGGCGATCCACAGGGATTTCTTGTGATGCAGCGCCAGGCGGCGGACTTCCGCCCAGGTCAGCCGGTCGACACGCTTGGGTTGCTCAACGGGATCGGGCTGATCATGCACAGGCAGCTCGCTCCAGCCAGCGGCTCAGCAGCGGCGCCAATTCGGACAGCGGCTGATAGCCGTTGGTCAGCAGCGCCAGTTGCCCATTACGCTCCGCCAGCAAGGTCGGGAAACCGGCGATGCCCAGGTCCTGGACCCAGGTGAAATCCGCCGCGGTGGCCGCGTGCTGGTCGGCGCGGTCGAAAGCTTCGGCGAACTCGATACGCGGCACGCCGGCGGTCTCGGCCAGTTCCACCAATACGTCGGCGCGGGTCACGTCGCGCCCTTCGACGTAGAACGCCTGCTGGATCAGGCCCAGCAGTTTCCACGCGCAATCCGGCGCCAGGCTGCGGGCAGTGACCACGGCGCGGCAAGCCGGCTCGGTGTCGTAGACAAAACCATCAGGCAGTGCACCTTCACGCTTGAACGGCTGGCCGGTGGCGTCGGTCACGGCCTGCCAATGCTCAAGAATATAGCGCCGGGTCGTCGGCTCCAGCGCCGCGCCACTGCCGGTGCGCAAGCCGCCCACCACCAGGTGCAGCTCCACGCCTGCGGCCTGGGCCTGCTCAACCAGCGCCTTGGCCACCGGGGCGAAACCCCAGCACCAGGAGCACATCGGATCCATTACATAGAGCAGGCGTGCGGACATGGCTCAGGCCTCGGAGGATGGGGATTGCTTGTAGTTGTAGCCAATCGGGTGCGGCATATTGCGGGCCTTGGCCAGTTCAATCTGCTTTTGCCGGTCGATCGCGCTGCGACGGGTCTTCTCTGAAAGCTTATCCCAGCAATGCGGGCAACTGATGCCAGCTACATAGTGTTCGGATGCACGGTCCTCGACGCTGACCGGTGTGCGGCAGGCATGACATTGATCGTAGTCGCCTTCGCTCAAGTCGTGGCGCACGGTCACGCGATTGTCGAACACAAAGCAGTCGCCCTGCCACTTGGTTTCTTCCTGCGGCACCTCTTCGAGGTACTTCAGGATGCCGCCCTTGAGGTGATACACCTCGTCGAAACCCTCGCTGAGCATATAGCTCGAGGCCTTTTCGCAACGAATGCCGCCGGTGCAGAACATGGCGACTTTCTTGTGTTTGGCCGGGTCGAAGTTGGCTTTGATGTAGTCGGGAAATTCGCGAAAGCTGGTGGTCTTCGGGTCGATCGCGCCTTCAAAGGTGCCGATGGACACTTCGTAGTCGTTGCGGGTATCGATCAGCAGCACTTCAGGGTCGCTGATCAGCGCATTCCAGTCCTGCGGCTCGACGTAGGTGCCGACTTTCTTGTTCGGGTCGACGCCTTCGACGCCCAGGGTCACGATCTCTTTCTTGAGCTTGACCTTGGTGCGGTAGAACGGCTGCTCGTCGCAGTACGACTCTTTATGGTCGATGTCGTCCATGCGCGGGTCGTTCTTGAGCCAGGCCATCAAGCCATCAATGCCTTCGCGGCTGCCGGAAACGGTGCCGTTGATGCCTTCTTCGGCAATCAGCAAGGTGCCTTTGATGCCGTTGTCGACCATCGCCTGCAGCAGTGGCTCGCGCAGGGCGACGTAATCTTCGAGGGTGACGAACTTATACAGTGCCGCCACGACAATCGGTTGAGTCATGGGTGTTCTCTCCAGGTGGCTACCCTCGTAAAGGGTGAACCGGATGCAAAAAAAACGCGCCGACTGAGCGGCGCGTTGCGGATTCTAACAAAAATGGCGACGATTATGGACCGCCTCTTACTGTGGCGAGGGAGCTTGCTCCCGCTGGGCTGCGGAGCGGCCCCAACCAGGCAGTTGCAACCTTTCAGAAAGATCGCGGTGATTGGCAGAAGGGCTGCTGCGCAGCCCAGCGGGAGCAAGCTCCCTCGCCAGATCAAGCTGATGTGCCACAGTGTCAGTGACCTCCGGCGCAGGTCGGCGAGGCCGGGGCTGCGTCGATTTTCGCCCATTCTTCAGGCGTGTAGGTATGCAGCGCCAACGCATGGAATTCGCTCATCAGGTCACCCAACGTGGCATAGACCTTCTGGTGGCGCTTGACGCGGTTGAGGCCCTCGAACTGCTGGCTGACCAGCACGGCCTTGAAGTGGGTCTGCAACCCACGGCTGTGCATATGGCTTTCATCCAGCACGCTCAAGTGTTCCGGGCTCAGGGCGACGAGTGCCGATTCGATACGCTGTTGCATGGTCATTCCTGTTTACTTCTTCTTGGCCGGGGCCGGGGCTTTTGGCGTCAGCTCGTTGGTCATGTCTTCCAGCAGCTTGTTCACCACAGGTACCGCGCTTTCCAGCTTGGCCTGGGTCATCTGGGCCGATTGCTGGGTCAGCTGGGGCATTTTCTCCAGGACTTTCTTGCCCAGTGGCGACTGGTAGAACGCAACCAGGTCCTTGAGCTCGGATTCGCTGAAGTTGTCGGTGTAGAGCTTGATCATGTCCGGCTTGAGCTTGTTCCAGCCGATGGCCTGGTCCAGGGCGGTGTTGGCCTTGGCCTGGTAGGTGTCCAGGACGGTTTGCTTGGAAGCAGGCGCCTTGGTCTGCTCGAAACGCTGGGCGAACATTTGTTGCACTTGCATGTACACCGGGGTACCCAGCTTGTCGGCATGGGCCAGGGTAAGGAAGGCTTCGGCACTGGCGTTGTGGCTGGCGGTATCGGCAAAAACCTGGCCGCTGGCACATACCAGAGCAACCGCGGTACAGATGGCACGAAGACGAGTCATCGAGTTTCCTTTTCTAGCAGGCGAGGTAAGACCCCAAGGGCGCCCATTCTGCGCCTAAAAAACGCCGCGGCTCAACCCCACGCCTTGTGGGGCCTGGTTTTGCGGGGCTTAATCCGATGAAAAGTCTTTTAAGGGAACCCCACCGGGCGATCAGGGCCTAAACTGCGCAAACGAACCTGAAGGAGTGTGCCCGATGAGCCGTATCGAAACCGACAGCCTGGGAGAAGTGCAAGTCCCGGATGACGCTTACTGGGGCGCGCAGACCCAACGCTCGCTGGTGAACTTCGCCATCGGCGACCAGCGCATGCCCCTGGCTGTGTTGCACGCCCTGGCCCTGATCAAGAAGGCTGCGGCCCGGGTCAACGACCGCAATGGCGACCTGCCCGCCGACATCGCCCGGCTGATCGAACAGGCCGCCGACGAAGTGCTCGCCGGCGAACACGACGACCAGTTTCCCCTGGTGGTGTGGCAGACCGGCAGCGGCACTCAGAGCAACATGAACGCCAACGAAGTGATCGCCGGCCGTGCCAACGAGCTGGCGGGCAAGCCCCGTGGCGGCAAGAGCCCGGTGCATCCCAACGACCACGTCAACCGTTCCCAGAGCTCCAACGACTGCTTCCCCACCGCCATGAGCATCGCCGCCGTGCAGGCCGTCACCGAGAAGCTGTTGCCGGCGATCCGTGAACTGTCTGGTGGTTTGGCAGAGTTGTCGGCGCGCCACATGAAGCTGGTGAAAACCGGCCGCACCCACATGATGGATGCGACGCCCATCACCTTCGGCCAGGAAGTCTCGGCCTTTATAGCGCAACTCGACTACGCAGAACGCGCGATCCGCAGCGCCCTGCCCGCCGTGTGTGAACTGGCCCAGGGTGGTACTGCCGTCGGCACCGGGCTCAATTCACCCCACGGTTTTGGCGAGGCGATTGCCTCGGAATTGGCCGCGCTGTCGGGCCTGCCGTTTGTCACCGCACCGAACAAATTCGCCGCGCTGTCGGGCCATGAGCCGTTGACCACCCTGCACGGCGCCTTGAAGACCCTGGCCGTGGCCCTGATGAAAATCGCCAACGACCTGCGCCTGCTGGGCTCCGGCCCGCGTGCCGGGCTGGCGGAAGTCAAGTTGCCGGCGAATGAACCGGGCAGCTCGATCATGCCCGGCAAGGTCAACCCGACCCAGTGCGAAGCGCTGTCGATGCTGGCCTGCCAGGTGCTGGGCAATGACGTGACCATTGGCTTCGCCGCCAGCCAGGGCCACTTGCAGTTGAACGTGTACAAGCCGGTGATCATCCACAACCTGCTGGAATCGATCCGCCTGCTGGCCGACGGTTGCAGCAACTTCCAGGAGCACTGCATCGCCGGCCTGGAACCCGACGCCGAGCAAATGGCCGCGCACCTTGAGCGTGGCCTGATGCTGGTGACGGCGCTGAACCCGCACATCGGCTACGACAAGTCCGCCGAGATTGCCAAGAAGGCCTATGCCGAAGGGCTGACCCTACGGGAAGCGGCGCTGAAGCTGGGCTATCTCACGGACGAAGAGTTCGACCAGTGGGTGCGTCCGGAAAACATGCTGGAAGCCGGTCATTAAGACGCCAATCGTGCACGCCGGGCCCTGAGCCCGGCGAACAGCGACGGCGCCAACGCCACGGTCGCAGACCCCAGCACCACCAACACGGCACCGCCGTAGCCGAGGGCATTGATGTCTTCGGCGTGCACATACTCGGGCCACATCCACGCGGCCAGCGCCACCGCGACAAGGGTCACCAATGGCGTCAGCGCCAGGGTGGCGCTGACGCGCGAGGCTTCCCAGTGGGCCAGGGCTTCGGCGAATGCGCCGTAGGCAATCAGCGTATTGAAGCAGCAG
Source organism: Pseudomonas sp. G5001 (assembly GCF_013385475.1). Taxonomy (NCBI): domain Bacteria; kingdom Pseudomonadati; phylum Pseudomonadota; class Gammaproteobacteria; order Pseudomonadales; family Pseudomonadaceae; genus Pseudomonas; species Pseudomonas sp. G5001. The sequence goes on along the minus strand of NZ_JACAPZ010000043.1, from coordinate 81,829 downwards.
GCCAGCAGCAGCCAGCCTTGCAGCGGGCTCAGTTGCAGCGCTTCCATCGGGTGCGCCCATGGCGTCAGCAAGAGCGCGCAGGACAGGTAGATCACCATCATCACCTGCAACGAATTCCATACCGTCAGCAACTGCTTCTGGCCCAGGGCGTAGAAGGTCCAGATGGTGGTGGCCAAGAGAATCGTCAGCACCCCGGCGGTGTAGCTGCCCAGGGAGGTCAACAACTCGGTCAGGCGCTGGTTGAAGAACAGGCCGAAGCCGATGATCAGCACCAGCAGGCCCATGCCCTGCCCGAGGCTGAAGCGTTCCTTGAACACGAAGACGCTGGCGATCATCAGGAAGATCGGGCCCACCTGTACCACCAGTTGCGCGGTGCCGGGGCTCAGCAGTTTGAGGCCGACCAGGTAGAGCACATAGTTGCCCATCAGGCCGCACACGGCGATCGCTACCAGCCAGCCACCTTTTGGTCCGAGGGAACGCCAGCTGGGCAGGCGCCTTACGGCGGCGAGATAGATAAACAGACAACTGCCGGAGACGACCAGGCGAAACCAGGTGACGGTGACGGGGTCCATCACCTGCAAGACCTGTTTGAGTTTGATCGGCAGAATGCCCCAGAGCAGCGCGGTCAGCAGGGCCAGGGATAAACCGTAGACCCAACGGCCCGATGAGATGTGCATGAGTGCCCCGAATGCCTGAGGTGGAGGAGGTGCATTCTAGGGGGATGTGAACGGATTGGGATACGGTGCTGATCAAATGTGGGAGCGGGCTTGCTCGCGAAGGCGGTCTATCAGCCAACATTTTCATCGACTGCCCCGCCGCATTCGCGAGCAAGTCGAATCGTCGCACCGCCACTCCCACACTGAGTCAGCGTACGGCTTCGAACAAGCCGGTGGCCCCCATGCCGCCGCCCACACACATAGTGACAATGCCGTAACGCAACTTGCGCCGCTGCAACTCACGCACCAGATGCCCCACCTGCCGCGACCCCGTCATCCCAAACGGATGCCCGATGGAAATCGACCCGCCGTTGACGTTGTACTTGGCGTTATCAATTTCCAGCCGATTACGCGCATAAAGGCACTGCGAGGCAAACGCCTCATTCAGCTCCCACAAATCAATATCCGCCACCGCCAGCCCACGGGCCTTGAGCAACTTGGGCACCGAAAACACCGGCCCGATCCCCATCTCATCCGGCTCACACCCCGCCACCGTAAACCCGCGAAAAAACGCCTTGGGCTTAAGCCCCAGTTCCAGCGCTTTTTCCAGGCTCATCACCAGTGTCATGGAAGCCCCATCAGACAACTGCGAGGAATTCCCCGCCGTCACCGACCCATCCTCCGCAAACACCGGTTTCAATCCCGCAAGACTGGCCAACGTCGTATCCGGACGATTGCAATCATCCCGATCCACCACCCCCTCCAACACCTGCACCGCGCCAGTGTTCTTGTCCTCAACCTTGTACTTCACCGCCATCGGCACGATTTCATCATCGAACAACCCGTCAGCCTGGGCCTGAGCCGTACGCTGCTGGCTTTGCAGCGCATACAGATCCTGCTCTTCACGACTGACGTGATACCGCCGCGCAACGATTTCCGCCGTCTGCCCCATGGGAAAGTAAATGCCCGGCACCTGCTCCTTGAGCAACGGATTGATCAGGTTATCGGTGTTGACGCTCTTCATGGTCAGGCTGATGGACTCGACCCCACCGGCCACGATGATCTCGCTGCAACCGGAAGCAATCTGGTTGGCGGCGATCGCAATCGCCTGCAACCCCGAGGAACAGAAACGGTTGAGGGTCATGCCCGCCGTACCGGTACCCAGTTGCGACAACACCGCCACATTGCGGCCGATGTTGTAGCCCTGGGCACCTTCGTTGGAACCGGCGCCGACGATGCAGTCCTCGACCGTGGCCGGGTCGATGCCATTGCGGGTCAGCAACGCGTTCACGCAATGGGCAGCCATGTCATCGGGACGGGTCTGGTTGAACTTGCCGCGAAAGGACTTGGCCAGGCCGGTTCGCACGCTGTCGACGATCACTACTTCACGCATGGGCTACCTCAATTGTTGTGGTTGTTGAGAGATGGATCGAGCATAGATCCCGCCCTCTTCAACCGCGACAATCATTCACCCCGCGTATGCAAAAGCATGGCGTTACTTCTTCTTGTCCTTCTTGTCATGCTTGTCGGTCTTGTCGAACGCTTCCTCCAGCGCCCGGTTGATGGTGCGCAGTACCTTCACCCGCGCCCAGCGCTTGTCGTTGGCTTCAACCAGCGTCCACGGCGCAATCTCGGTGCTGGTGCGGTCCACCATGTCGCCCACCGCCGCCCGGTAGTCGTCCCACTTCTCGCGGTTACGCCAGTCGTCCTCGGTGATCTTGAAGCGTTTGAACGGGATTTCCTCGCGGGCCTGGAACCGCTCCAGCTGCGTCTGCTTGTCGATCGCCAGCCAGAACTTGACCACGATCACCCCGGCGTCGCGCAGTTGCTCTTCGAAGTCGTTGATCTCGCCGTAGGCGCGCATCCAGTCCGTCGGCGTGCAGAAGCCTTCGATGCGTTCCACCAGCACCCGGCCATACCAGGAGCGGTCGAACACGGTGAACATGCCCCGCGCCGGAATCTTCTGCCAGAAACGCCACAGGTAAGGCTGGGCGCGCTCGTCTTCACTGGGCGCGGCAATCGGCACGATGTGGTACTGCCGGGGGTCGAGGGCTGCCGCCACACGCCGGATGGCCCCACCCTTGCCCGCCGCGTCGTTGCCTTCAAACACTGTCACCAACGCGTGCTTGCGCATGCGTTTGTCGCGCATCAGCCCGGAGAACCGCGCCTGCTCGGTAATCAGTTGTTCTTCGTAATCGTCCTTTTCAAGGCTCAGGCTCATGTCCAGGCTGTTCAGCAGGCTCATCTGGTCAACCGCCGATGGCAGCGGCGCCGGGTTCATGCCGCTGGCTTTACCCTTGGGCACTTTCAAGGCGTTTTGCAGGCCTTCGAGCAGGATCTTGCCGACGGTCAGCCCGCGGTAGTGCGCATCGACACCCTCGATCACATACCAAGGCGCATAGTCACGGCTGGTGCGGCGCAGGATCCGCTCACCAAAATGCACAAACTTGTCGTAGGTCTTTGACTGCTGCCAGTCCAGCGGGCTGATGCGCCAGCTGTGCAGCGGGTCGTCCTGCAAGGCTTTGAGCCGGGATTTCATTTGCTTCTTGGAGAGGTGGAACCAGAACTTGAAGATCAGCGCACCTTCATCACACAGCATCTTTTCCAGGCGCTCGGCCCCGGCGATGGCCTGATCCAGCCGCGCGTCCTTGATCTCGCCATGGACGCGACTCTGCAGCATCTGGCTGTACCAGTTACCAAAAAAGATCCCCATGCGGCCTTTCGCCGGAAGCTGGCGCCAGTAGCGCCAGGCCGGTGGGCGGGCCAGTTCTTCGTCGGTCTGCTGATCGAAGGTGCGCACCTCGATCAGGCGCGGGTCCATCCATTCATTCAGCAATTTGACGGTTTCACCCTTGCCCGCGCCTTCGATGCCATTGATCAGGATGATCACCGGGAAGCGCTTCTGCTGTTGCAGTTCGTACTGCACTTCCAGCAAGGCTTCACGCAGGGCCGGCACTTCGGCGTCGTAGGTGTCTTTGTCGATGGCGTGACCGATTTCGGCAGATTCGAACATGGGCGGCTCCGTTCCAGAAGTGATCAAGACTAGCGGATTGGGCAACAACACGTGGCAGGAAATTCCGCAGCGGCTTGCCATGGATCAATGACAACCCTGTTGATCAGCTAGAATGGCCGCCTTGCCTTTGCCGAGCCGCTCATGAACCCCGTATCCCACGCCCAGCTTGACTGGGATGACCAAGGTCGCCCGCACTCGCGGGTCTTCGATGACGTGTACTTCTCCGACAAGTCGGGCCTTGAAGAAACCCGCTACGTGTTCCTCGAACAGAACCGTCTGCAGGAACGTTTTGCGGCGCTGCCGGTGGGCGGGCGCTTGGTGATTGGTGAGACGGGCTTCGGCACCGGCCTGAATTTTTTGTGCGCCTGGCAGTTGTTTGATCAACACGCGGAGGCGGGTGCGCGCCTGCATTTTGTCAGCGTGGAAAAGTACCCGCTGAGCCACGCCGACCTGCAGCGCGCCCTCGCCCTCTGGCCGGAACTGGCACCGTTCGCCGAGCAACTGTTGGCGCAATACATCGCGATTCACCAAGGCTTCCAGCGGCTGGTACTGGATAACGGTCGAGTCACCCTGACGTTGCTGATCGGCGACGCCCTGGAGCAATTGCCGCAGCTGGACGCGCAGGTCGACGCCTGGTTCCTCGACGGTTTCGCCCCGGCCAAGAACCCCGACATGTGGACTGCCGAGCTGTTCGCCGAACTGGCGCGGCTGGCGGCGCCGGGCTCGACCATCAGCACCTTTACCAGCACCGGCTGGGTACGGCGGTTGATCAACGCCGCCGGGTTCAAGATGAAGCGCACCCCCGGCATCGGCCACAAGTGGGAAATCCTGCGGGGTGAGTTTCTCGGCTGGCCCGCTGAAACGCCTGCGCCTGCCGCGGCAAAACCCTGGTTTGCGCGCCCACCTGCGGTTTCCGGTGAACGCCATGCACTGGTCATCGGTGGTGGCCTGGCCGGTTGCGCCACGGCGGCCAGCCTGGCGGCACGGGGCTGGCGCGTCAGTTTGCTGGAACGCCACGCAGCGCTCGCGCAGGAAGCCTCCGGCAACCCGCAAGGGGTGTTGTACCTCAAGCTTTCCGCCCATGGCACGGCACTTTCGCAGTTGATTCTCAGCGGTTTCGGCCACACCCGGCGCCTGCTGGAACACCTGCAACGTGGCGTGGACTGGGATGGCTGCGGCGTGCTGCAACTGGCCTTCAACGCCAAGGAAGCCGAGCGCCAGGCACAACTGGCCGGCGCTTTTGCCCCGGACCTGTTGCACCTGCTGGATAAAGAGCAGGCACAGGCGCGCGCCGGGATAACGCTGGAGCACGGCGGCTTGTTCTTCCCCGAAGGCGGCTGGGTTCACCCGCCGGCGCTGTGCGAATGGCAAGCCAGGCACCCGCTGATCGAAGTGCTCCAGCACCACGACGCCCTTGAGCTCAAGCAGGTCGACAGTCAGTGGCAGGCGTTGCAGGGCGATACGGTTCTGGCTCAAGCCAGTGTGGTCGTGCTGGCCGGCGCCGCCGAGATCAAGCGGTTTTCCTTCAGCGCTGACTTGCCCCTCAAGCGCATCCGCGGGCAAATCACTCGCCTGCCGCAAACGGCGCAAAGCCAGGCGTTGGCCACAGTGGTGTGCGCCGAGGGCTACGTCGCCCCGCCACGCCTGGGCGAGCACACCCTCGGTGCCAGTTTCGACTTCAAGAGCGATGACCTTACGCCCACGGTGGCCGAGCACGCGGGCAATCTGCAGATGCTGCGGGAAATCTCCCTCGATTTGCTGCAACGCCTGGGCGCCGACAGCCTGGCACCCGAACAGCTCGAAGGCCGCGCCGCCTTCCGTTGCACCAGCCCGGACTACCTGCCGATCGTCGGGCCGCTGGCGCAGCGAGAGGCGTTTGATCACACCTACGCCGCCCTCGGCAAAGACGCCCGGCAGGTCCCTGATGCGCCGTGCCCGTGGTTGCACGGCGTGTATATCAACAGTGGCCATGGCTCACGGGGGCTGGTCACCGCGCCACTCTGCGCAGAGCTGCTGGCCGCCTGGCTCGACAATGAGCCCCTGCCGCTGCCGCGCAATGTCAGCGAAGCCTGTCACCCCAATCGGTTCGCGCTGCGTGCCCTGATCCGCGGTAACCCAGGCAAATCCTGAGGGCCATGACGGGCTCGCAACCCGTCAAGGCTCTTTGCCTTATAACGTATTGTTCTAAAACTCCCACAATTTACCCGGGTCAGTCTCTGGGTACCCGCCGTTTTGGCGGGCTGCATTTCTATCCCTCCCCAACGGAAAAACCGGTAAGGAATTTATGTGCGGATTAGCTGGAGAGTTACGTTTCGATCACCAACCTGCCGACCTGGCAGCGGTGGAACGAATCACCCATCATTTGGCGCCACGCGGTCCTGACGCGTGGGGCTTTCATGCCCAGGGGCCGATTGCCCTGGGCCATCGACGCCTGAAAATCATGGACCTGTCGGATGGCTCCGCCCAACCGATGGTCGACGCCCAACTGGGCCTGTCCCTGGCGTTCAACGGCGCGATCTATAACTTCCCGGAATTGCGTGAAGAGCTGGAAGCCCTGGGCTACGCCTTCTATTCCGGTGGCGACACCGAAGTGCTGCTCAAGGGCTACCACGCCTGGGGCGAAGCCCTGCTGCCCAAGCTCAACGGGATGTTCGCCTTCGCCATCTGGGAGCGCGATGCCCAGCGCCTGTTCATCGCCCGTGACCGCCTCGGCGTGAAGCCGCTGTACCTGTCGCGCACCGGCCAGCGCCTGCGTTTTGCTTCGGCCTTGCCGGCGCTGCTAAAGGGTGGCGATATCAACCCGATCCTCGATCCGGTGGCCCTCAATCACTACCTGAACTTCCACGCCGTGGTGCCGGCGCCGCGCACCCTGCTGGCGGGCATTGAAAAGCTGCCGCCCGCCTCCTGGATGCGCATCGACGCCGATGGCAAGACTGAACAGAAAACCTGGTGGACCCTGCCCTACGGCCCCCACGCCGATGAAGCCAACCTGACCCTGGAAGACTGGACCGACCGCGTGCTCGACAGCACCCGCGAAGCCGTGGCGATTCGTCAGCGGGCGGCGGTGGATGTGGGCGTGCTGCTTTCCGGCGGTGTCGATTCCAGCATGCTGGTGGGCCTGTTGCGGGAAGTCGGCGTGCAGGACCTGTCGACCTTCTCCATCGGTTTTGAAGACGCTGGCGGCGAGCGCGGCGACGAATTCCAGTATTCGGACTTGATCGCCAAGCATTACGGCACCCGTCACCACCAACTGCGTATCGCCGAAAGCGAAATCATCGAGCAATTGCCGGCGGCGTTCCGTGCCATGAGCGAGCCGATGGTCAGCCATGACTGCATTGCCTTCTACCTGCTGTCCCGGGAAGTGGCCAAGCATTGCAAGGTGGTGCAAAGCGGCCAGGGCGCCGATGAACTGTTCGCCGGTTACCACTGGTACCCGCAGGTGGATGGCGCAAGCGACCCGTACGCGGCCTACCGCGACGCTTTTTTCGACCGCAGCTACGACGACTATGCCGCTACCGTCGCGCCGAAATGGTTGACCGCGAATGACGCCGCCGGTGACTTCGTGCGCGAGCATTTCGCCCAGCCCGGCGCCGATGCGGCGGTGGACAAAGCCCTGCGCCTGGACAGCACCGTGATGCTGGTGGATGACCCGGTCAAGCGCGTCGACAACATGACCATGGCCTGGGGCCTGGAAGCGCGCACACCGTTTCTCGACTATCGCCTGGTAGAACTGTCGGCCCGCGTGCCGGGCAAATTCAAACTGCCGGACGGCGGCAAGCAAGTGCTCAAGGAAGCGGCGCGCCGGGTGATCCCGAGCGAGGTCATCGACCGCAAGAAAGGCTACTTCCCGGTGCCCGGCCTCAAGCATTTGCAGGGTGACACCTTGAACTGGGTGCGTGAGCTGCTGCTGGACCCAAGCCAGGACCGCGGCCTGTTCAACCCGGCCATGCTCGACCGCCTGCTCACCGATCCCCAAGGCCAACTGACCCCGTTGCGCGGCTCCAAGCTGTGGCAACTGGCGGCGCTGAACCTGTGGCTCAGCGAACAAGGAATCTGATTCATGAAACCTCATGCCACGGCTTACAGCCAACGCTTGCTGCGAGGCCAGGCGCCCTCCTACGAGCGCCTGCAAGCCCGCTTCGCCGAAGACGGCAGCGAACTGGACCCCACGCCGATTGCCGTGCATTGCGGTTGGGGCCGGCTGCTGATCGGCCACACCTTCCCGGACCCGGCGAGCCTCGCCCTGGAGTTGCTCAACGAGCAACCCGGCGAACGGGATATCGCGTTGTATGTGGCAGCGCCACAGCAGATCCTCGGGATTGATCCCCAGCAGTTGTTTCTCGACCCGTCCGATACCCTGCGCCTGTGGTTCACCGACTATCGTCCGGCGACCCGAGTGTTTCGCGGGTTCCGGATTCGCCGGGTACAAACCGAGGCGGACTGGCAGGCGGTGAACCACCTGTACCAGGGGCGCGGCATGTTGCCGGTGGACCCGGCGCTGCTCACGCCACGCCATCAAGGCGGCCCGGTGTATTGGCTCGCCGAGGACGAAGACAGCGGCGCGGTGATCGGCAGCGTGATGGGCCTGAACCACCAGAAGGCCTTTCACGATCCGGAGAACGGCTGCAGCCTCTGGTGCCTGGCGGTCGACCCGCAATGTACCCGCCCCGGCGTGGGTGAAGTGCTGGTACGCCACTTGATCGAACACTTCATGAGCCGCGGCCTGAGCTACCTCGACCTGTCGGTGCTGCACGACAACCGCCAGGCGAAAAGTCTCTACGCCAAGCTTGGCTTTCGCGCGCTGACCACCTTCGCCATCAAGCGCAAGAACGGGATCAACCAGCCGCTGTTCCTCGGCCCTGGCCCGCAGGCGGAGTTCAATCCCTATGCGCGGATCATTGTCGAGGAAGCCCATCGGCGCGGGATCGACGTGCAAGTGGACGATGCCGATGCCGGCTTGTTCACCCTGAGCCACGGTGGCCGCCGGGTGCGCTGCCGCGAATCCCTCAGCGACCTGACCAGCGCCATCAGCATGACGTTGTGCCAGGACAAGAGCCTGACCCACAAGGTGTTCAAGGCCGCAGGCCTGAACCTTCCGGCCCAGCAATTGGCCGGCAGTGCCGATGACAACCTGGAGTTTCTCGACGAGCACCAGCGTATTGTGGTCAAGCCGCTGGATGGCGAACAAGGCCAGGGTGTGGCGGTGGATTTGCAGACCATTGAAGACGTGCAAAAAGCCATTGAGGCGGCCCGCCAATTCGACACCCGTGTACTGCTGGAAAGCTTCCACGAAGGCCTCGACCTGCGCATTCTGGTGATCGGTTTCGAAGTGGTCGCCGCCGCCATTCGCCGCCCGGCGGAAGTCACCGGCGATGGCCAGCATTCCATTGGCGCGTTGATCGAAGCCCAGAGCCGCCGACGCCAGGCCGCCACCGATGGCGAAAGCAAAATCCCCCTGGACCATGAAACCCAACGCACCCTGCAGGCGGCCGGCTACGACTACAACAGCATCCTGCCCCGTGGCGAACGCCTGGCAGTGCGGCGTACCGCCAACCTGCACACCGGCGGTTGCCTGGAAGACGTCACCGCCATCCTCCACCCGACCCTGGTGGACGCCGCCGTGCGCGCCGCCCGTGCCCTCGACATTCCCATGGTGGGCCTGGACCTGATGGTGCCGGCCGCCGACCAACCGGACTATGTGTTTATCGAAGCCAACGAACGGGCCGGGCTGGCCAACCATGAACCGCAGCCGACGGCTGAAAAGTTCGTGGACCTGTTGTTCCCGCATAGCCAACCGACGGCTTGAGAAAGGTGTTGCCTTGACTGGCGCTTTCGCGAGCAAGCCCGCTCCCACAGGGGAATGCATTCCAAATGTGGGAGCGGGCTTGCTCGCGAAGACGCCGGGACAGCCAACACAATCTCTGAGGCGCCCCTTTCATCGAAACCATCGATGCCCTCAACTCATCAGGAGTTTCCATGACCCGAACCATCCCCGAACCGGATCTCGCTTACCTGCAAAAAGTGCTGCTGGAAATGCTCGCCATTCCCAGCCCCACCGGGTTTACCGACACCATCGTGCGCTACGTTGCCGAGCGCCTTGAGGAACTGGGCATTCCCTTTGAAATGACCCGGCGCGGCACCATCCGCGCCACCCTCAAGGGCCAGAAAAACAGCCCCGACCGCGCCGTTTCCGCGCACCTGGACACCATCGGCGCCGCCGTGCGGGCGATCAAGGACAATGGCCGCCTGACCCTCGCGCCGGTCGGCTGCTGGTCCAGCCGTTTTGCCGAAGGCAGCCGCGTCAGCCTGTTCACCGATAACGGCGTGATCCGTGGCAGCGTGCTGCCGTTGATGGCCTCCGGTCACGCGTTCAATACGGCCGTGGATGAAATGCCCATCAGTTGGGACCACATCGAACTGCGCCTGGATGCCTACTGCGCCACCCGCGCCGACTGTGACTCCCTGGGTATCAGCGTCGGCGATTTCGTCGCCTTCGACCCGCTGCCGGAGTTCACCGAGAGCGGGCATATCAGCGCCCGCCACCTGGACGATAAAGCCGGGGTTGCCGCGCTGCTGGCAGCGCTCAAGGCGATTGTCGACAGCGGCCAGCCGCTGCTGATCGACTGCCATCCGCTGTTCACCATCACCGAAGAAACCGGCAGTGGTGCGGCGGCGGCATTGCCGTGGGATGTGAGTGAGTTCGTCGGCATCGACATTGCGCCGGTGGCCCACGAGCAGCACTCCAGCGAACACGCGGTGAGTGTGGCGATGCAGGACTCCGGCGGGCCGTATGACTATCACCTGTCCCGCCACCTGCTGCGCCTGGCGGCGGAGAATGAGTTGCCGGTGCGCCGCGACCTGTTTCGCTACTACTTCAGCGACGCGCATTCGGCGGTAACCGCTGGCCATGACATTCGCACCGCGCTGCTGGCGTTTGGTTGCGATGCCACCCACGGCTATGAGCGCACGCACATCGACAGCCTCGCCGCGCTGAGTCGCCTGCTGGGCGCGTACATCCTCAGCCCGCCGGTGTTCGCCAGCGATGCACAGCCGGCCAAGGGCTCCCTCGACCGGTTCAGTCACCAGATCGAACACGACACACAAATGGAGAGTGATACCCGCGTGCCGTCGGTGGACAGCCTGGTGGGCCAAAAAACCTGAGACTGGCAACTCGGATCCCGGCGCAGTAGCATCGCCGGGATTCCCTAGCCGAGGCTTGTATGCTGATTCCCTACGATGCACTTGAAGTCGACACCCTGACACGCCTCATCGAAGACTTCGTGACCCGCGACGGCACCGACAATGGTGACGACACACCTCTGGAAACCCGGGTGCTGCGGGTACGCCAGGCGCTGACCAAGGGCCAGGCGCTGATTGTCTTCGACCCCGAGAGCGAGCAGTGCCAGTTGATGCTCAAGCACGATGTGCCCAAGCACCTGTTCGACTGAGACTCAAGGATTGGGCACAGGCACTGGATGGGTGTTGGCCTGCTGCCCGTGGCGGCTGAGGATCTTCTGATAGACCTCCGCCCGGTGCACATTGACCCCCACCGGCGCTTCCACACCCAGCTTCACTTGGGTGCCGTTCACTTCCAGAATGCGCAAGGTGATCTGGTCACCCACCGAAATTATTTCACCTACCGCGCGGCTTAATACCAGCATGGGGTTCGTCCTTTTTAAGTTACCGAACCCCGACCATGCGCTCCCTGCCTGGCACCATCAATGGCCTTCAGGTTAAACAGGCATGCCTTACACATCAGGGTAAATTACCCTACAGACAGGCAGTGAATAATCTCGAATTACACCCAAGAACCAAACGATATGTTCAAATTTGCAGGCACTCTCTGTGGCTAGAGAGCTTGTTGTGGCGAGGAGCTTGCTGTGGCGAGGGAGCTTGCTCCCTCGCCACAACAAGCCCTCGCCACATCAGGTGCTCACCTGAAATTCAACCTTTTACCGCCTGCGACTGAGCTTTCGCCCGCATCTTGTCTGCCATCACGGTCATCTCGTCATACAGCAGTTGCGGGTTCTTCTGTTTCAATGCCCAGGCCATGCGCCCCTGCTCGTGGGGCAGGATCATGAATTGCCCTTGCGCCACTTGCTGGTAGATGTAGTCGGCGATTTCTGCGGCGGTGATCGGCGAGCTTTCCAGCAGCTTGCCCACCTGGGCTTTCATCGCCGGCGTCGGCCCGCGGAACGAGTCCAGCAGGTTCGTCTGGAAGAAGGATGGGCACACCACATGCACGCCGACTTCCTGTTGCTTGAGTTCCACCAGCAGGCTTTCCGAAAGTGCCACCACGCCGGCCTTGGCCACGTTGTAGTTGCTCATGGCCGGGCCCTGCATCAGGGCGGCCATGGACGCGATGTTGATGATGCGGCCCTTGCTCTTTTCCAGCAGCGGCAGGAAGGCTTTGCAGCCCTTGACCACGCCCATCAGGTTGATCGCGATCTGCCAGTCCCAGTCTTCCAGGGACAGTTCGCTGAAGAACCCGCCCGACGCCACACCGGCGTTGTTGACGATCACGTCGATGCCACCGAACTTTTCCTCACAGGCCTGTGCGAACGCGGTGAGCTGGCTGTAGTCGCGCACGTCGCAGCGCTGGGTGAAACCGTCACCGCCGGCCTGGCGTACAAGCTTGAGGGTTTCTTGCAGGCCCGCTTCGCTGACGTCCGACAAGGCCAGTTGCCAACCCTCGCGGGCCCAGCGCAGAGCGATTTCGCGACCCAGGCCAGAACCGGCGCCGGTGATCATCATGCGATTTTGCATAGGAAAGTAGCCTTGTGGTTCACGGAAGAAGTGAGCCGCAGTGTAGCGAAGGTTTTTCCCGCACCCACGCACCATCAGACTGCTGAATGCCCCAGGCAAACCGTGGGCCGGGTCCGATAGCGGGAAACCCGCCAAGTTCCATTTATTTGAACTAAGGACAGTTATTTGCAACGGGGTTAAAGGAAATAAGCAAGTTAGCGAAAAGCTTTAAAAAAACACGGAATTTTCTGCCAAACACATGGGTCGGAGTTATTAAGGCGTCCGTATCAGTTGTCGGGCCTATTCGTTAAATAACAGGTCTTTTCAGAAGACAATAAGGAAAACAAAACATGAGCCTCATTCTTATCATTATTCTGATCCTCCTGCTGGTCGGCGGTCTTCCAGTGTTCCCTCACTCACGCAATTGGGGTTACGGGCCATCGGGTATTCTCGGTACTGTGTTGGTAGTGCTGTTGATTCTGTTGTTGCTCGGCAAGATATAACGCGTTCCAGCGTGCAAAAAAAAGAGGCCTTAAAAGGCCTCTTTTTTTATGCGCGGGTGTTTAGTCCGGCTTGCCGTCCACCACACCGGCGGTGTTGTCCAGCAGGCTCTTGGTAGCCGTCTGCAGGAACGACTCGAGCTTCTGCTTCAGCGCAGCCTCGTCCGGCGATTCTGGAATCACCTTCCCGGTCGGGTTGGCGCCCAGTTCGTATTCCCACAACTTAGGTGGCATTTCCTTGGGCAGTACCAATACGCGGTCACCGGTGAGCAAGGCGACGGTCTGGTCGCTGCCCGACGGCTTGATCACGCCAAAGCCCTTGTCGCCTTCCGGCAGGTTGAGCAGGTCACGGCCCCAGCACTGGTGCAGGGTGTCACCGCCAAGGCGGCCCATGATGGTCGGCACGATGTCGATCTGAGTGCCCACGGTGTGGTCACGCTCGCCGAACTTCTCCTGCATGCCCGGTGCGATCATCAGCATCGGCACGTTGAAGCGGCCCAGGTCCATTTCGGTGATCTGCTGCTCGTTGCCGAAGCCGTGGTCGCCCACGATCACGAACAGGGTTTCCTTGAAGTACGGCTCCTTGCGGGCCTTTTCAAAGAACTGGCCCAAGGCCCAGTCGGAGTAACGCATGGCCGTCAAATGCTCGTTGAGGCTGCCACGGTCGGTGACCTTCTCGACCGGCAATGGCGTCGGCAACGCGTACGGCGTGTGGTTGGACAGGGTTTGCAGCAGCGCATAGAACGGTTTGCCGCCTTCACGGGCCTTCAACTCTTCCAGGCCACGGTTGAACATGTCCTGGTCGGACACGCCCCAGGTCGGGTCCGAGAACACCGGATTGACGAAGTCATTACGCCCGATGAAGTTGGTCATGCCCTGGTTGCTGAAGAAGCCCGACTGGTTATCCCAGGCGAAGTCGCCGTTGTAGACGTACACGTCGTCGAAATCGCGATGGCTGAGCAGCTGCGGCAGGCCCGACAGCTTGTGGCTGCCTTCCGGGGTCTGCATCAGGTATTCGAAACCCGGCAGGTTCGGGAAGCAGGCCATGGTGGCGAACATACCCTGGTGGGTGTGGGTGCCGTTGGAGAAGAAGCGGTCGAACAGCAGGCCTTCCTTGGACAGTTTGTCGAAGTACGGCGTGATGTTGCCCGGGCGGCCCAGGGCGCCCACCGAGTGACCGGCGAAGCTTTCCATCAGGATAACCACGACGTTCTTGATCGGCAGGGTCTTCTCGGCCGGCGGCGTGAAGTCACGGCGTACCGCGGCGGTGTCGGTGTCGACCAGTTTCTCGGTCGGCAATACCAGCATGTCGCGCACGGTCTGGGTGGCCAGCGGCTGCTCCAGGGTGGCTTTCCAGATGTTCGAACGCTCCTCGGAGAAGCGCGATTTCGCCGCCGCAATCAGCGACAAGGTACCGTTGAGGCCCAACTGGTTGGCGAAGTTCGAGTCGGTGGTGTACACGTCGCCCCAACGCAGTGGCGGGCCCTGGCGCAGGGTGCCACGGATGGCGACCACGGCGACCAGCAGGCAGACCACGAACACCGCGATGCGCGTGTACCACGGCGCTACCTGGCGAGTGCCGATGCTGCCACCGCTGAACGGGCCGCGTGGGCGCGTTGCACGGTCGGCGCCTTTGAAGGCGATACTCAGGATCAGCGTACCCACGGCCCAGGCCAGCAGGTAGCGCACCACCGGGAAACCGTACCAGAGCATGCTCATCACGGTTTTCGGGTCTTCCTTCACGTACTGGAAGACCAGGCCGTTGAGGCGCTGGTGGAACTCGCGGTAGAAGTCCATTTCCATCAGGCCCAGGAACAGCGCGATGCTGGACGCGACCGTCAGCCACAAGCGGAAGAACCCGCGCGCCGCCATGGCCCGTACGCTGAACAACGCCAGCAGCAGCGGCACCAGCACGTACATCACCAGGCGGATATCCAGGCGCAGGCCGTTGGCGAACGCTTCAAGGAAAGTCGAGGCCGGTGTGTCGAGGATCATCTCGCGGTTGTAGACCAGCAGCGCCAGGCGCAGCAGGGAGAACATCACCATCATGATCAAGGCACAAAGCAGCGTGTACGCCAGATGGGATTTGACGGTCGGTTGCAGCAAGCGATTAGAAGCTCGCTGCTGATTCAGGGCGTCCGGGTTTGCCATGTCGTTTTAGGACCCATTGGAAGTTTAAGTTGCGAATGAATACAGCGGCGCCCCGCCCTCGCCCAGGCAGGCTGGGGTAGACGGTGAACGCAATGGCGCAAATGGTGCCCGATCAACGCCGGCAACGCCATTGATTACTCAATCCGGCCAGTGTTTGAGACTCGTCTTAGAGCATCCGGCAGGAAAAATAGCCGGCGAATTGTCTTGGATGGAATGTGAAAATTCTGTGCAGCGAATATCTCGAAACACAATAACGGGCGTACGGAAACAGATGTGGGAGCGGGCTTGCTCGCGAATACGGTAAATCAGTCGATACATCAGGTGACTGTTACACCGTATTCGCGAGCAAGCCCGCTCCCACACTTACTGTGCCCGCTCTGGATAGCGTTGTTTGGATCAGATCCGCACGTTACCGCGCGGCCCGGCGATCGCCCAGATGATCAAGCCCAGTACCGGCAGCAGCAGGATCAACAGGATCCACAACACTTTGGCGCCGGTACTCGCGCCGCTTTTGAACACGTTGATGATCGCCCAGATATCCAGCGCGAGGATGATCAACCCGATCAGACCATTAAAAGTGGAACCCATGGTGTCGCTCCTAAGTGAGGGCTTGCCTGCTTAGGATAGTCAGCCGTGGCCGGGGGTTCCGTTTTATTTCAGACGTGTACCGCAACCCGCAGGGCTTCCAGCGACGGTTCGCCCTTTATGCCGGTTTCGGCACACAACTCCAGCACCCGTGGCACGTCGTCGCCGTAGACCAGCACAGCCTGGATCTCATCGTCCAGCAATTGGCTGAAGTTCATCAGCACGTAGCCGCCGTTCTCCGGGTTGAGGGCGCTCATCTGGATCTGGATGCGGTTCAGCGCGGTCAGGGCTTCCGTCTTGGCCAGTTGCTTGGGCTTGAGGTTGAACGCCACGCCGGGGCCAAAGGAGGCGACGATCTGGGCGAACAGGTCCAGGTAGGTGTCGGCCTGGAACAGCACGGTGTCAGGCAGGCTGCCGACGACGATCCACTCACCCAGGGGAATCGGGAAAGTGTCGTCGTAGTTGATGTCGGGGTTGGCGGCCAGGAAGGCTTCAGGATCGGCGTAGGCCTGGGCCGCTTCGTCAGCCACCTTGGCGATCTCGGGTTCGCTCATGCAGCCGGAGCTGATTTTGCTGATGAGTTCGACGAGTGCGGTTTTCATGGGGTGGTCCTGTGGCGGGGCTGATTTTGAGGGCGCAAAGCCTACACCAGTTTTTCCAACTGCGCCGCCGTATCCACCGCCCCCATGGTCTGCGCGGCTGCCAGCGCGGTCACGCCCTGAGCATCGGTGGCCTTGGGATTGGCGCCCTGGCTGATCAGGTAGTCCACCATTTCGGTACGGTTGAACATCGCCGCCATCATCAAGGCGGTGCGACCATCAGAGGATGCGCCTTCGACCAACGCTCCGCCTTCGATCAACGCCTTGACCACCGGCAGGTTGCCCTTGAACGCCGCGCCGGCAATCGGCAGCTGGTTCTTGTCGTTGGCAATCTGGGGGTCGGCCTTGAATTCCAGCAGCACTTTCACCGCGTCCACATGGCCATGGTAGGCCGACAGCATCAACAGCGTATCGCCATTGTGGTTGCGCAGGTTCGGCGGCAAGCCCTTGGCCAGCAACGCCGCCAGCATCGCGGCATCGCCCTTGCGCGCCACATCGAACACCTGCTCGGCAAATTCGGCGGCTTCGTCTTCGGTCATTTGTTTGGCTTGGTCTGACATGTGGGGCTCCTTGTCTGGTGTCTCATAAGGCGCCCAGTCTCGCGATGGAGTTCCCCACTGTCATGCCTTTTTTCCCAAAAGCGGCGATAGGCAGAATCAATAACGGAACTTGCCCGCCTGGATATCCGCCAACAGTTGCCCGGTGACCGGCACATAACTGTCCGACCCAGGCAGCCAGGCAAAGATCGGATCATCACCGGCCTTGCCCGGGTCGAACGCTTCCTCCTTGAGTTTCACCTTCTGGTATTTGAAGGTGCCCGTGGTTTCCATCTTCACCTTGATCCGCAGGAACAACGGCACCGCATACGCGGGCAATTGCCCGTGGGCGAAGGTCAGCAACTCGCGCATGTCCAGGGAAGCCAGGGATTCGGCAGGCGTAATGGCCGCCATGCCCGCGCGGCCGTTGGTGTTTTCAATCTCCACGCCGTAGGCCACCACTTCGGAAATCTGCGGGTGCTGCAGGAAGATGTTCTCGACTTCGGTGGTGGAGACGTTTTCACCTTTCCAGCGGTAGGTGTCCCCCAACCGGTCAACGAATTGGGCGTGGCCAAAGCCGATATTGCGCAACAGGTCGCCGGTGTTGAAATAACGGTCGCCCTTCTCGAACACGTCGCTGAGCACCACCTTGCGGTTCTTCTCGGGGTCGGTGTAGCCGTCGAACGGTGCCTTGTCATCGATCCTGGCCAGCAACAGCCCCTGGCCCCCCTTGGGCACTTCGCGCATGAAACCGTCGGCGCCGCGAATCGGCTCACAGCTGTCATGGGCGTAGTCCACCAGTGCCCAGTGCATCAGGGAAAAGCCGATGGTGTTGTCGAAGTTCAGCACATTGGTGAAGCCGATGTTGCCGTCACTGGCGGCGTACAGCTCGCAGATATGATCAACGCCAAAGCGCTGCTTGAACTCAGCCCAAACCCCAGGGCGCAGGCCGTTGCCGATCATCTTCGTCACCCGGTTATCCAGGTCGCGCCCGTGGGCAGGCTGGTCGATCAGGTAGCGGCACAGCTCGCCGACATAACCCAGGGTGGTCGCATTGAATTTGCGCACATCGTCCCAGAACTGGCTGGCGCTGAACTTGCGGCGAATCGCGAACCCCGACGCCCCGGCAATCGCTGAACCCCAGCACACGCACAGGCCAGTGGCGTGATACAGCGGCAAGGTGCAATAGACGACATCCTCGGGCCCCATATCCAGGGCGATGGTGCCGAAACTGGCCGAGGACTTCATCCAGCGGCCGTGTTTGAAAATGCCGGCCTTGGGCAAGCCGGTGGTGCCGGAGGTGTAGATATAGAAGCAAGGGTCGTTGAAAAAAATCTGCTGGGTGCTGGCGGGGTTTTCCACCGGGCAGTCGGCGCTGGCAGCCATCAGGTCGACGTAATCCGGCGGCACATGGCTGTGCTGCTGATCGGCAATAAACCAGGTTTTATCCGCCTCGATGGCCACCTGGCTGCGCACGGCCTCGTAGGCCCCTACCAACTCGGCACCCACCACAATGGCCGCCGGCGTCACCAGGTTGAGGCTGTGAACCAGTGCGGTCTGGGTTTGCGAGGTATTGAGCATCGCGCAAATGCCGCCCACCTTGGCCACGGCCAGTACGCTGAGCAACAACTCGGGGCGGTTCTCGATAAACAACGCCACCACGTCGCCCTTGCCGATCCCCTGCTGCTGCAGGTAGTGAGCCATGCGGTTGGCCTGCTGGTTGGCCTGGCGGTAGCTCAGCACCGTGTCGCCATACAGCAGCGCGGCGCCGTCGGGGTTGCGTTGGGTGGCTTGTTCAAAGGTCCAGCCCAGGCCGCAAGGCTGGTCGGGATCGGTGATGTTGGCAACGCGGATTCCGCGCACCAGGCGCGGCAGTGCACGGACAATGGTGGGCACCTTACGCAGCATCATGCCCCAGGTGATCATGTCACTTGGCGGGTGGTTCATGGCGGGAACGTCCTTTTTCTTATTGTTCGTATGACCCTCAAGGCACCCATCGCACTGTAAGACCCGCGCCGAATGCCTTGCAGGAAAATACGCCAGCCGTTCTTCGGCTGTACACGCAGGATTTGAAAAGTTTTGTATCCCGAAAGGAAAAGGAATTTAGCGCACCGCCAGGTGGTCACTATGGAAGACCTGCCTTGCGTGCCAGCTGTGAAACACTTGGCAAAACCCCGCAAAATGCAGGATGCACGATGGCCATTCATGCAAATTGCACGAAACCGGAAATCTTAAAATTTTATAACTGATTGATTTATAACGATTTTTTAAGATACTCAGTACTGGCACAATCACTGCACCTATCACTCCACGCTGCAAAACATGAGCTAACGGAGCTGATAGACATGAGCCTGATCCAAGATAAATTTTCTTCTGTGTTCTCCAATTTCGACGTCACCACCCAGGCGCGTCCTGATGGCGGCATCCTGCTGACCTTGCGTAACAGCGAAGGCAAGCAGATCAAACGTTCGATCTCTTATCAGCAACTGCACACGGCCGACCAACTGACGTGGGTCATCAGCGCCATTCGCCGCGACCTGGCTGAACAAGCCAGCGACCTGCCACAGATTTCGATGCTGCAAAGCCAGAACCGCTTTGCCCTGCCGACCTACCATTCGGCTTGACCGTCATGCAGGACCCGAACAGGTCGTGGTGCCGTTGCGCACCACGGCCTTTTTTTATTTGCACAATCCCTGTTTCACCGCCTCGTTCACGGCCTGGACCCGGTTAGTCACCTGCAACTTGCCGTAGATGTTGCGCAGGTGAAACTTCACCGTGGCCTGGGAGATGGAGCGAATCCTGCTGATTTCCCACACCGTCTTGCCCTCGACCGCCCAATGCAGGATTTCCCGTTCCTTTGGGGTCAGGGGTTTACCCGACAACATCGCACGCGCCTTGCGGTTGGCAACCGGCGCGCTGTCCGTTTGCGTGGACGGTTGTTCCTGTGGCTCCGAACCGCTCATGCAGGCCTCTCTCTTCATATAGGTCTTGTAACGCCCGAAGTCGGATTACTCCTATTGACAGGCGAATAAATATTGAGACCAGAGAGAGTTACACAAAGAGTGGAAGTAACAAGTAAGGTCAACGATAAACAGCTGTTACCCACAAACTTTCAAGTTTATTCCTACAGCGATTTCCAACCTGAAGGAATTGAAGTTAAAAAAATGCCCCCTGTTCAGGAGGCATTGCCGGACGAACTTAGTCATCAAGCCGGGGAAAACCCTCGGCGATCGCGTCGCCGGTCAGCATGACCGCCAGCCCTTCAGGGTCACTGAACAGGCGGATCGCCACAAAGTGCGGGTTCTCCCCCATATCAAACCAGTGCGGGATGCCGCTCGGCACCAAGATCAGGTCGTTTTTCTCGCAGAACACCGCGTACACATAATCTTCGATGTGCAAGGTAAACAGCCCACGACCCGCTACGAAAAAACGCACGTGGTCTTGGGCCATGCGGTGTTCGTCGAGTCGCTCGGCGCGCAATTGGGCTTTCTGCGGGTGATCGTTGCTGACGCGGAGCACATCAACGGTGGTGTAGCCGCGCTCGGTCATCAGCTTGTCGATGGGCGCCTGGTAGGCGGCGATAATCTCAACCTCGCTGGCCCCGGGCTCAAGTCGGGTAGCCGCCTGCCAGCGATCGAACCCCACACCCAGCTCGGCCAGGGTCGAGGCGATATCGTCCTGGTGAGTCAGGACCTTGTTCGGGGTGTCGGGGGTGCAGATGTGGTAAACCGCGAGATAGCTCATCAAACTCTTCCTCTGTCACGGGAGCCGCTCATGGCCGCTCCTCTTGCAATCGAATGCCAATGATTAGGGCGGCGGCCAGGGCCGCGACGCTGGCAATGCTGAAGGTCAGGGTCGGCCCCAGCAGGTTCCAGCTGTAACCTGAATAGAGTGCGCCCAGCGCACCGCCGGTACCGGCCAGTGCCGCATACAGTGCCTGGCCCTGCCCTTGCTGGCGAGCACCAAAGCTGCGTTGCACGAACTGGATGGCCGCCGCGTGGAAGCTGCCGAAGGTCGCCGCGTGCATCACCTGCGCCAGCAACAGCACCCAGAAGAATTCGGCAAACGAGCCCAGCAGCAACCAGCGCAGTGCGGCCAGCAGGAAACTCGCCATCAATACCCGGCGTACCGAAAAGCGCGTGAGAATCCGGCTCATGGCCAGGAACATCAAGACTTCCGCCACCACGCCCAGCGCCCACAACATGCCGATCACGCCACGGCTGTAACCGAGGTGTTCAAGGTGCAGGGTGAGGAAGGTGTAGTACGGGCCGTGGCTCATTTGCATCAGCGCCACGCAGGCATAAAACGCGAGGACGCCGGGGCTGCGCAGTTGCCGCAAAAAGCCGTCACCGGCCAGGCGGTTGCCCTGGGCCGGCGGCTGCGCATTCGGCACCCAGAGGCTCGCGCCGATGATGCCGGCCATGATCACCACGACCACCACCGGGTAGATATCCAGGCTCAGCCAGTCGAACAAGCGGCCCATGATCACCACGGTGAGGATAAAACCGATGGAGCCCCACAACCGCACCTGGCTGTAGCGCGAGGTCTGGCCTTGCAGGTGCGCGAGGGTGATGACTTCAAACTGCGGCAGGACCGCGTGCCAGAAGAACGCGTGCAAGGCCATCACCAGCGCCAGCCAGGCGTAGGTCTTGCTGACAAAGATCAACGAGAAACTCACCAGGGTGCACACCGCGCCAAAGCGCACGATGGCCAGGCGCCGGCCGGTGTAGTCCCCCAGCCAGCCCCACAGGTTGGGCGCCACGCAGCGCATCAGCATGGGGATGGCTACCAGCTCGCCGATGCGCGCGCTGGAGAACCCAAGGTGATCGAAGTACAGCGCCAGGAACGGCGCCGTCGCCCCCAGCAGGGCGAAATAGAACAGGTAGAAGCTGGAGAGTCGCCAGTATGGAAGGGCTTGCGTCAGCATAAGTGACTTGTGGCGAGCGAGCCTGCTCGCGCTGGGTCGCGAAGCGGCCCAAATGGAAGCGCCGCAGTTCTCCAGGTACTACCGGGTTGCAGGCTTTGGGGCCGCTGCGCAGCCCGGCGCGAGCAAGCTCGCTCGCCACCCACGGTCACAGCTGGCCCAATACCGGAGTACTGACTTTTACGTCGGCGTTTTGCCCACGATGACGCAGCAGGTGGTCCATCAACACAATGGCCATCATCGCTTCGGCAATCGGCGTGGCACGGATGCCGACGCACGGGTCGTGACGGCCCTTGGTGATCACGTCCACCGGGTTGCCGTGCACATCGATCGAGCGGCCCGGCGTGGTGATGCTGGACGTCGGCTTGAGGGCCAGGTGCGCAACGATTGGCTGGCCGGAGGAGATGCCGCCGAGAATGCCGCCGGCGTTGTTGCTGAGGAAACCTTCCGGGGTCAGCTCGTCACGGTGCTCGGTGCCACGCTGGGCCACACAATCGAACCCGGCGCCGATTTCCACGCCCTTGACCGCGTTGATGCTCATCAGCGCGTGGGCCAGTTCGGCATCGAGGCGGTCGAAGATCGGCTCGCCCAGGCCCGGCATCACGCCTTCGGCAACCACGGTGATCTTGGCGCCGACGGAATCCTGGTCGCGGCGCAACTGGTCCATATAGGCTTCCAGCTCCGGCACTTTGTCCGGGTCTGGGCAGAAAAAGGCGTTGTCTTCGACGCTGTCCCAGGTCTTGAACGGGATTTCGATCGGGCCCAGCTGGCTCATGTAGCCGCGGATCACGATGCCCTGGGTCGCCAGGAACTTCTTGGCAATCGCACCGGCCGCCACGCGCATCGCGGTTTCCCGCGCCGAGCTGCGGCCACCGCCACGGTAGTCGCGCTCGCCGTATTTGTGGTGGTAGGTGTAGTCGGCGTGGGCCGGGCGGAACAGGTCCTTGATCGCCGAGTAGTCCTTGGACTTCTGGTCGGTGTTGCGAATCAGCAGGCCGATGGCGCAGCCGGTGGTGCGGCCCTCGAACACGCCCGAGAGGATTTCGACTTCGTCGGCTTCCTGGCGCTGGGTGGTGTGGCGACTGGTGCCGGGCTTGCGGCGGTCGAGGTCACGCTGCAGGTCTTCCAGGGACAACTCGAGGCCCGGCGGGCAGCCGTCGACAATGGCGACCAACGCCGGGCCATGGCTTTCGCCCGCGGTGGTAACAGTGAACAGCTTGCCGTAGGTATTGCCGGACATGCAGGGCGCTCCGTGAAATCAGTTGAATCAAGTCAACCGTAATAACTTAAGGCGGCCAGTATACGCAGGCTAACCGACTAGTTCATCCTCGAAACCTTACCGGTAGACGTTGGTCCAACCGGCACCTTCCTCATGATGGCGCGATGATGCTGCGAGTTCTGCTTTTGACCCTCACTCTGTTTTCCAGCCTTGGCTTCGCCGCCTCCCCTGTCGTGCTGCAACGGCCCATCAGCCTGGACACCGGCAGTGGCGAGCTGTTTGGTTCGCTGTTGTTGCCCAAATCCGACAAGCCGGTGCCGGTGGTGCTGATCATCGCCGGCTCCGGGCCCACCGACCGCAACGGCAACAGCGCCGACGGCGCACGCAACGACAGCCTCAAGCGCCTGGCCTGGGTGCTGGCCAGGCACAACATCGCCAGCGTGCGCTACGACAAGCGCGGCGTGGCCGCCAGCCTTGCCGCCACCCCCGATGAACGCAACCTGACCCTGGATGCCTACGTGTCCGACGCCGTGGCCTGGGGCAAGTTGCTCAAGGCCGACCCACGCATGGGCCCGCTGATTGTGCTGGGCCACAGCGAAGGTGCACTGGTGGCCGCCCTCGCCGCCCCGCAGCTCAACCCGGCCGGGGTGATTTCCCTGTCGGGCAGTGCGCGCCCGGTGGACCAGGTGATCCGCCAGCAACTGGCCGACCATATGCCTCCAGCGCTGTTACTGCGCAGCAACCAGATTCTCGATCACCTCAAGGCCGGCCAGGTGGACGCCGATGTGCCCACCCCCCTTGAGGGCATTTTCCGCCCCAGCGTGCAGCCCTATCTGATCAGCCTGTTCCGCGCCGACCCTTCGGCGGCCTTTGCCAAATTGACCATGCCGGCGCTGATCGTCCAGGGCACCAATGACCTGCAGGTCGGCGTGGCCGATGCGCAACAATTGCAGAAGGCCAAGCCCGACGCCGAGCTGACGGTGATCGAGGGCATGAACCACGTGATGCGGATCGTGCCCAATGACGTTAAGCAGCAATTGGAGTCCTACAACGACCCACAGTTGCCGCTGGCTGCAGAACTGGGCACCCGCCTGGTTCGCTTTATCGACGGACTTCGCACCAGTTAAGCGAGTATTGCCCCTCCAGTCCTGAGCAAAACGGCCGATAAGCCATGGGTCGACAGCAAAAAGCCTGTCGGCCCGCAGAGCTTGGACAGGATCGCGCCGAATGACGAACACCGAAGCAACACCCGAACCTACCGCCGATACCACGGCTGACACCGAGGCCGCCGCATCGGCCGCGTTACCGTGGGCGGAGGTGCAGGCCGAACATTTCAAGATGCTGCGCCTGGCCCCTTTGGCCACCGACCGTGCCACGGGCGTGCGGCCCCTGCGCTTTGTGCAGTTTGGCTGGGCCGAACGCAACAACAAGGACCACAGCCTGCTGCGCATGGTCATTCAGTTGCCGGGCCAGCGGGTGCGCCGGGAACAGAACCATTTGGATATCTGGGTCGATCACGCGACCCATCGGGTGCACTTTGGCCCGGGCAACAGCCTGGAGATCGAGCCGGCTAACCGCGGCATCGGCCGTTTCCTGGTAGCCCAGGGCGCCGCCTGGGCGAAAAAGAAGTGGTCGCACTACCGCGTCGACGGCGTCGACCTGGCCAACAAGGACGCCCTCAACGAAGCCACGCGCCTGCGCCGGGATCACTTCCTGCGTATCCAGGGCTTTGATGTGGCGTACGCCGATGTCCAGCATTTGAAGGGCAACGTGCAGCCGGGCAAGGTCAGCGATGTGCTGGACAGCTGGAACACCGAAAAGCTGCAGTTCGTGGAGATTCTGGAAGCGGCGCAGATGCTGCAACAGGCCGAGCAGAACCTGGCGGAACAGGAAGTGAAGCTGCGCAAGGAAGAGGAAAAAGTCACCAAGTTCAAGCGCGAAGACAGCGGGTTGCGCTTCACGATTACGTGCCTGGTGGCGTTTACCGTGTTTCAGGCGGGGTTGTTGATCTGGATTGCGACGCATCGGTAATCCGGTTTATCAATTGAAACCGGATCAAAATGTGGGAGCGGGCTTGCTCGCGAATGCGGTGTGTCAGTCACCGGATATCTTGACTGAGCCACCGCATTCGCGAGCAAGCCCGCTCCCACACTGACCGCGTTACCCACTTGGAAGCGGTTAAACCCTGGCGGCAAACACCGCCTGATGCGCCCGGCACTGCTCGGCCGTCAACATGAACACGCCATGCCCGCCGCGCTGGAACTCCAGCCAGGCGAAGTCCACTTCGGGGTACAACGCCTCGACGTGAACCTGGCTGTTGCCCACCTCGACAATCAACAGGCCCTTCTCGGTCAAGTGATCTGCCGCCTCGGCCAGCATCCGCCGAACCAGGTTCAAGCCGTCGTCACCGCAGGCCAGGCCCAGCTCCGGCTCGTGTTGGTATTCATCCGGCATGTCGGCAAAGTCTTCGGCGTCGACATACGGCGGGTTGGACACGATCAGGTCAAAACGCTGGCCCGGCAAACCATCAAAGCCGTCGCCCTGAACGGTATACACGCGCTCATCGACGCCATGGCGCTCGATGTTCTGGTTGGCCACCTCCAGCGCTTCGAAGGACAGGTCGCCCAGTACCACTTCGGCGTCCTGGAACTCGTAGGCGCAGGCAATACCGATGCAACCGGAACCGGTGCACAGGTCCAGAATGCGTGCCGGCGGTGTGCCCAGCCACGGTTCGAAGCGGTTTTCGATCAGTTCGCCAATCGGTGAGCGGGGAATCAATACACGCTCATCAACGATAAACGACATGCCGCAGAACCAGGCTTCCTTCAACAGGTAAGCGGTCGGCACACGCTCGTGGATACGGCGGTGCAGCAACCGTTGCACGTGGGAGATTTCCTCTTCTTCCAGGTTGCAATCCAGGTAACTGTCGGCAATTTCCCATGGCAGGTGCAAGGCGCCGAGCACCAGTTGCCGGGCTTCGTCCCAGGCATTGTCGGTGCCATGGCCGAAAAACAGGTCTTCCCCATGGAAACGGCTGACGGCCCATCGGATGTGGTCGCGCAAGGTGCGCAGGCGGGAAGTGATCACGGGGGCAAGCTCCTGGAAAAAACGACCGGCGATTCTAACAGTCTTAAGCTGTACCGACGATGTACGAAAAAACCCTTTGCCGCACGTCGGATTTCATCTTAAACGTGGTTTTTGCCTAAACGTAGTGCCCTATTGACATCGCTGCACGCCAACAACGGCGTACCTTACGATGGTAGCGATTCACAGAAGCGCTCAGCCAGAGGACAATGTCACAAAAGCCCCACTCACAGGAGCCCCAGAATGTCCGTTCCAAAGACGATGTTTCAACTCAGCGGTCGTGGTTACGCAGCGGCGAACCTGAACCATGCGACCCTCGTGATCATCGACGCCCAGAAGGAATACCTCAGTGGTCCCCTCGCCCTCTCGGGCATGGACGCTGCTGTCGAAAATATCAAGCAACTGGCGGCTGCCGCGCGCAACGCCGGGCGCCCGATCGTGCATGTGCGCCACCTGGGCACTGTCGGCGGGTTGTTTGACCCTCAGGGCGAGCGCGGTGAGTTCATTCCTGGCCTTGAGCCACAGGCCGACGAAACCATCATCGGCAAGCTGCTGCCCAGCGCCTTCCACGGCACCGGCCTGGAGAAACACCTGCAAGACCTCGGTTCCCTGGACCTGATCGTCTGCGGCTTCATGAGCCACTCCAGCGTCAGCACCACGGTGCGTGCGGCAAAAAACCTGGGCTTTCGCTGCACCCTGGTGGAAGACGCCTGCGCCACCCGCGACCTGCCTTACAAGGGCGGCATCCTCAGCGCCGACCACGTGCAGCAGACTGAAATGGCCATCATGGCTGACAACTTCGCCACCCTCGCCTTGACCAAAGATCTGATCTGATCGACCTTCGATGAGCGGGTAGCCGCCCGCTCATCCGCAAATACCTGTCATTTGCTGCAATTGCCTCTGTACCCGGAACAACCTGTGTATCTTCCGGTCGAAGGGCCGATACCCTGGAGGAAAGGTCGGAATGAAGATATCCGATGGTTTTGATGCTCGTCGCTTGCGCCCCAAGGGCCCGAGCAACTGGCGTCTGCGCATCGGCGCCGGCTTTGCCGCGCTGTTGGCGATAGGTGGCGTACTACTGGCAATTGCTGGCGGCGCTGGTTTGGTTGGACACTCACCGGCCCTGGGCGAGCTGAATGCCAGCCCTGGCGGTTCTGCAATACTCTTGGTCATCGGCCTGCTGGTGCTGTGGTTCGGCGTATGGCTGTGGCGCCGTTGCCGTCGGCGCATGCGCCAACCGCTGTCACTGAACATCGCTTCGCACCTGATGAAAAAGCACGACTGATGGCGTACAGATAGCGTTTGTTGCGCATCAAGCCGCCGCGATTAGGTAAACTGCCCGCCCTTCGCGGAGGCTGACATGCAAGACGACGATTTTTCCCTATTCAAGAACGAGCTGCGCGGCGTCAAGCCGATCAAGCATGATCGCGCCGACACCGGCAAACCCAAGACCGATCGCGC
This sequence comes from Pseudomonas sp. G5001, assembly GCF_013385475.1. Lineage (NCBI taxonomy): Bacteria > Pseudomonadati > Pseudomonadota > Gammaproteobacteria > Pseudomonadales > Pseudomonadaceae > Pseudomonas > Pseudomonas sp. G5001. The sequence goes on along the minus strand of NZ_JACAPZ010000043.1, from coordinate 54,356 downwards.
CCAGATCGCCAAGCTGCGCCAGGCCGCGACCGTGCGCACGGACGCCACCACCGTGGACGGCCTGTCGGATCAATTCGTTATCGATGTAGGTCCCGAAGACGAGTTGATGTGGGCCCGCGACGGCGTGCAGGAAAGCCAGATGCGCAAGCTCAAGGTCGGCCAGATCCCGTTCGAGGGCAGCCTCGACCTGCACGGCATGACCGTCGAAAAAGCCCGCGAAACCCTCTGGGCGTTCCTCGCCGAAGCCACCAAATTCGAAATCCGCTGCGTGCGCGTCACCCACGGCAAGGCCGTGCGCCTGGACGGCAAGCGACCGATGATCAAAAGCCACGTCAACACCTGGTTGCGCCAGCACTCCCAGGTGCTGGGTTTTACGTCGTGCCAGCCACGTCACGGCGGCGCTGGCGCGGTGTATGTGATGCTCAAGCGCACCATGATGGAAGGCCGCGACGAGTAACAAGTGCCATCGTCAGGCTTGCAGCGATGTGTTGGCCGCCGTACCCTTGCCCTTTGCGAAAATCCCACTAGGTAGTTTCATGTCCCTGGAACAGAATTACACCGCGATCCTCGGCCAGCTCGGCGAGGACGTTTCCCGCGAGGGCCTGCTCGACACGCCAAAACGTGCCGCCAAGGCCATGCAGTATCTCTGCCGCGGTTATGAACAGACCCTCGAAGAAGTCACCAACGGTGCCTTGTTCAGCTCTGACAACAGCGAAATGGTGCTGGTCAAGGACATCGAGTTGTACTCGCTGTGCGAACACCACCTGCTGCCGTTCATCGGCAAGGCTCACGTCGCGTATATCCCGAGCGGCAAAGTGCTGGGCCTGTCGAAGGTCGCGCGTATCGTCGATATGTATGCCCGCCGCCTGCAGATCCAGGAAAACCTCAGCCGCCAGATCGCCGATGCGGTCCAGCAGGTCACCGGCGCCCTGGGCGTTGCAGTGGTGATCGAGGCCAAGCACATGTGCATGATGATGCGCGGTGTGGAGAAGCAGAATTCGTCGATGATCACGTCGGTGATGCTGGGTGAGTTCCGCGAAAACGCGGCGACCCGCAGCGAGTTTCTCAGCCTGATCAAGTAATACGCGGCACCTGGAAAAACCGGCGTTCATCGCCGGTTTTTTTTCGCCTGTGAAAAATCAGGTAAGCTGCGCCCCCTTAAGTCTAGGGCAAGAGGTTTCAGCCATGTTCGTCAAAGCACTTCGAGTGGGCCTCGGCCACGTCATCATCGCCGGCGACTTCCTGACTCGTCCGCGCAAAAAGCAGCGCCCTGCCGAACAACAGGCGCAGGTGAACGCAGCGGCCAAGGACCTGACCCTGTATCAATTCCACGCCTGCCCGTTCTGCGTGAAGACCCGCCGCACCCTGCACCGCCTGAACGTGCCGGTGGCCTTGAAGGATGCGAAGAACAACGAGCAAGACCGCCAGACCCTGCTGGAGCAAGGCGGCAAGATCAAGGTGCCATGCCTGCGCATCGAAGAGAACGGCCAGACCACCTGGATGTACGACTCCAAGGTGATCATCGATTACCTCGACAAGCGGTTTGCGGCGGTCTGACAAACAGCGAGGATCCAGTGTGGGAGCGGGCTTGCTCGCTCCCACATTAGTTTGGTATTGCCAATTCAAGATCCAGTAATGCTGAGCCCAGGCACTTGCCATGGGCATCCAGCGCTAGCGATCGCGTCACCCCGCCCCGCAAGATCCCCGGCAACACGAAGTTCAGTGCCTGCACATTGGGCAGCTCATAGCGCCGCACCGGTGCGGCGCCCGCCTCCAGCAACGGCGCAAAAAACGCCGCTACCACCTCAGCCGTGAGTTGCTCGCAGAGCAGCGGATAGTCCTCGGCCCGATACGCGATGATCGAGATGTTCGAGGTGTCGCCCTTGTCTCCCGTTCGGGAGTGGGCCAGGGTGTGCAGCTTCATGCTTCGATCCTCGGGTTGACCGCGTGACGAGGCAGCAGCAACGATGCCACCGCCACCACCTGGCGCAGGCTCTTGCTGGCGCCACCGCCGCCGGACGGGCCGTTGGTGTAGAGAGTTTCCACTTCATTGCCGACACGCACCGCCTCGCTGCGTTCTGCGCAGCGGGCGGCTATGCGCAGGCGCACTTCCCACGGTTCAACCGTGCTGCGCGGGCCGTGCAGGGAGTCGACGCCGATCAATTCGGCACGCACGTCCTGCATGCGCACGCCGGTCAACTCCAAGCGTTTCAGGACCACATCGCGAGCCAGTTGCGCACGAGCGACCGCGCCCGGGCCACCGTAGGAAATCTGCCCCTCACCGATCCAGCCGTCCAGATAACCGACGCTGACTTTCAACGCTTCGGGACGTGGCCGTCCGCTCGCGCCGTGGGCACGCACCCGGTCCACGGCTTCTTCGGTAAACGCCACCTGGGAAAAATCCGCGCACACGTCCGGTGTGAGGTAGGCCGCCGGGTCGTGCACTTCGTAGATCAATTGTTCGGTGCACGTGGCACGGCTGACCCGCCCACCGGAACCTGCGACCTTGGTGATCAAGGCCTCGCCGTCTGCGTCAATCTCGGCCAGTGGAAAGCCCAGGCGTGCCAGGTCGTCCACATCCTTGAAGCCCGGATCGGCAAAGTAGCCACCGCTGACCTGCCCCGCACATTCCAGTAAATGCCCCACCAGCGTGCCGCGCCCCAGCCGTTGCCAATCATCCGCAGCCCAGCCGAATTCGAACATCTGCGGCGCCAGGAACAACGAAGGGTCTGCCACCCGGCCGGTGATCACCACGTCGGCCTCGGCGCGCAAGGCGTCGATAATGCCGTCGGCGCCCAAATAGGCGTTCGCGGAAATCAATCGCTCGCCCAACGAGCCAAGGGTCTGACCGTTGTCGAGCAACTGCTCCGGCTGGGCACGCAAGGTCTCAAGCACGTCGTCGCCAACCACCGCCAGCACCTTGAGGTTAAGCCCCAGTTCACTGGCAATCCGCCGCACTTCAACCGCCGCCGCCACCGGATTGGCCGCGCCCATATTGGTGATTACCCGCAGGCGTCGGCGCCCTTCGGACCGGCCGACAAAGGGCAGCACGCGGCGCATGCGCTCACTCAACAGCGGGTCGTAACCGCCTTGTGGATCGCTGATCCGCGCCTGTTGCGCCAGGGCGATGGTGCGCTCGGCCAGGCATTCGAAGACCAGGTAATCCAGGTCGCCCTGTTCGGCCAATTCCACCGCAGGTTCGATACGGTCGCCGGAGTAGCCGGCGCCGGAACCGATGCGCAAGGTTTTCATTTCAAATCACTCCCAGGAGCAAAGCCGTCAGAGTCATCAACACCGACGCGGCAAACAGAAAGGGGATGGTGAAGCGCTGGTGATCGGCCAATTCGATCTTGCACAGGCCCACCAACAGGAAGGTCGCAGGCGTCAACGGGCTGACCGGAAAGCCGGTGGTGTGCACGCCCAGCAACGAGGCCTGGGCCACTTGCAGCGGGTCGACGCCCAAGGCCTTGCCGACTTCGGCGATCACCGGCATCACGCCGAAGTAGTAGGAATCCGGGTCAAACAGCATGCTCAGCGGCATCGACAGGAAGCCCACCACCGCCGGGATCAACTTGCCGTGGCCCGCCGGAATCTGCGCCACCGCCACTTCGGCGATGGCCTTGAGCATGCCGGTGCCTTGCATGATGCCGGTGAACACACCGGCGGCGAGCAGGATGCTGGCCATGGTCAGGGCGGTTTTTGCGTGGGCGTCGATCCGCGCGCGCTGGGCGTCGACGTTCGGGTAGTTGATGCACAGTGCCACCACGGTGCCGAGCATGAACATCACCACCGGGTCGACCCAACCGGCGATCATCACCACCATCACCAGTACCGTCAGGACCAGGTTGACCCAGAACAGCCGCGGGCGACGCAGGGCAATGTCATCGTCGCTGAGCACCCGTTGCGGCACTGCGTCCACGCTGGAACCAGCGCCCAGGCCCAGGCGTTTTTCTTCCCGGTGGCCCAGCCACCAGGCGCAGGCGAATACAAAGACCAGGCCAACGATCTGCACCGGGATCAGCGGCTGGAACAAGTCCGCCACCGGCACGTGCAGCGCTGCCGAGGAACGCAGTACCGGGCCGGTCCACGGCAGAAAGTTGACCCCGGCCGCCATCGCCGCCACACACGCGAGGATGCGTTTATCAATTCCCAGCCGCGTGTACAGCGGCAGCATCGCCGGCACCGTCACCAGGAAGGTCACCGCGCCGGAGCCGTCGAGGTGCACCAGCAGGGCCAGGGTCGCGGTACCGACGACAATCCTTGTAGGACGCGTCCCTACCGTGCGCAGGATGCGATCAATGATTGGATCCAGCATGCCGGCATCGGTCATGATCCCGAAGAACAGGATCGCAAACACAAACATCCCCACCACGGGGGCGACGTTCTTGATGCCGGTGATGATGAAGGCGCTGGTTTGCAGGCCGAAACCGCCCAGCAGCGCGGCGATGATCGGCAAGGCGATCAGGGCCACCAGTGGCGACAGGCGTTTGCTCATGACGGCAGTGAGCAGGCACAGGATGGTGATGACACCCAGGGTAGCGAGCATGGGGTAGCTCCAGAACGGCGTTTTCGGCCGGTTATTGTTTTCCCTGGAGTATTGGAATCGCGTTAGGCTTTGTAAATTGGAATATTCGGCACCCCACATTCGAAAAAACAAAACGCCCGAGCAAAATAAAAATGAAAAATTCGATCCAGCATATCCAGGCGTTTCTCGCCGTTGCCCGCACGGGCAGTTTTACCAAGGCTGCCAACGAACTGCATTTGTCGCCCTCGGCGCTGACCGTGCAGGTGCAACAACTGGAGGAATGGCTGGGCGTCGCGCTGCTCGACCGCAGCCCGCGCCACGTCAGCATCACCGCCGCCGGGCTGGATGCACGCGGGCCGATGGAGAAGCTGTTGCTGGACCTGGACAACATCGTCACCGGCTCCCGTGACCTGGCAGCGCTACGACGAGGCGTGGTGACCATCGCCGCCCTGCCCTCCGTGTGCGCCGGCGCGTTGCCTCCCGCCCTGCGCCTGTTTCGCGAGCGTTTTGCCGGGATCGAGGTGCGCTTGCATGACCTGGTTGCTCACCGCATTCATGCGCAAGTGCGTTCGGGCGAGGTGGATTTCGGCATTGGTGTGCGGGCGCGGCTGAGTCATGGACTGGCGTTTGTGCCGGTGCTGAATGATCGGTTATGTGCGTTCGTGCCGCTGGATCATCCGCTGACTCGTTTTGCAAAGTTGAGCCTGGAGCAACTGGCCGACCAGCCGATCATCCTCACCGGCCGCGACAGCAGCGTACGGGAACAGGTGGACGCGTTGTTCGATGACACACGCCTGACGATGCTCGCGGGGATGGAGGCCAACTACATGTCGACCGTGTTGGCGTTGGTGCGGCAGGGCTTGGGGATCAGTGTGTTGCCGGAATCGGCGGCGGACAGTCTGGAGGGGTTGAAGCGGATTACCATTGATCATCCGGGGGTGAACCGGGAGATCGGGTTGATCAGTCGCAGTGGACAGCCGTTGAGCCCAGCGGCGCAGCGCTGTTTTGAGTTGCTCAGTGAAGAATTACCTGGCGCACCGCAAAACTAAATGTGGGAGCGGGCTTGCTCGCGAAGGCGGTGGGTCAGCCAATACATGTGCTGACTGGTACACCACCTTCGCGAGCAAGCCCGCTCCCACATTTTCGAGCGCATTTCAGCCCAGCATCGGCACATGCTTGGGATGGCTGGCCACGCGCTTCAACCAGGCTTGCACACCTGGATAGGCGCTAAGGTCAAAGCCACCTTCATCCGCCACATGGGTGTAGGCATACAGCGCCACGTCGGCAATCGAGAATTGGTCGCCCACCAGATACGGTGTCAATTGCAACTGGCGCTCCATCACCTTCAGGGCTTTATAACCGCCCTTGTGCAGCTTCTTGTATTCCTCCAGGCGATCTTCCGGCAGCCCCAGGTAAAACTGGATAAACCGCGCCACCGCGATGTACGGCTCGTGGCTGTACTGTTCGAAAAACTGCCACTGCAGCACCTGGGTGCGCAGGCGCGGTTCGCTGGGCAGGAACTCGCTGCCATCGGCCAGGAAGTTGAGAATCGCATTGGACTCCCACAGGCAGGTGCCGTCTTCCAGCTCCAGCACCGGGATCTTGCCGTTGGGGTTCTTGGCCAGGAACTCCGCGGTCTGGGTGTCGCCCTTCAGGATGTCGACATCGATCCACTCATAGTCGATGCCCAACAGGCTGAGCATGAGTTTGACTTTGTAGCAGTTGCCCGATTTGTAATCGCCGTAGACCTTGTACATGGAGGCTCCCCTATGCCGCTTGCGCGTGCTGTGCTTGACGGACCACCGCAGCGAGACGCTTGAGACCTTCGTCCAAGCGCGCCGGGTCGATATGGCTGAAATTGAGCCGCAGGTGACCGTGATGATTGTCCGGCTCGGAAAAGAACGGTTCACCGGGCATGAACGCGATGTCCTGGTCGAGCGCAGGTGCCAACAAGGTGCGGGTATCGAGCGGCTGTTTCAAGGTCAGCCAGAAGAATAATCCGCCCTGGGGTATTTGCCAGTCGGCCAGATCGCTGAAATGCCGCGCCAGTGCAGCCTGGAAAGCGTCGCGCCGGCCCCGGTAAAAGCTGCGCAACGCTACCAGGTGATGCTGGTATTTCTCGGTGCCGATCCATTGCATCGCCTGCCACTGGCCAACGCGGTTGGTGTGCAGGTCGGCTGATTGCTTGAGTTTGAGCAGGTGCGGGAACAGGTCCGGACTGGCGATCAGGTAGCCGACCCGCAGGCCGGGCAACAAGGTCTTGGATACGGTGCCGGTGTAGATCCAGCTGGCCTTTTTCAGCCGGCTGACGATGGGTTGCGCGCTGCCGCCGTCGAAGGTCAGTTCGCGGTAGGGTTCGTCTTCGATCAGGGTTACGCCAAACTCGTCCAGCAACGCGGCGACGGCCTCGCGCTTGGCATCGCTGTAGCGCACCGCCGAAGGGTTCTGGAACGTCGGGATCAGGTAGACGAAGGACGGGCGATGCTGCTCAAGGCTGCTGCGCAAGGCTCTGAGGTCCGGACCGTCCGCTTCAAGCTGTACGGTCAGGCAATCGGCGCCGAACAATTGGAAAATCTGCAATGCCGCAAGGTAAGTCGGGCCTTCCAGGAGGATTTTGGTGCCCTTGTCGATGTACAGCTTGGCCGCCAGGTCCAGGGTTTGCTGGGAGCCGCTGACCACCATGACCTGGCGGGCATCGCAGGCAATACCCAGCACCCGCGCCTCGGCCGCCAGCAATTCACGCAACTGTGGCTCGCCTTCGCTCATGCCGTATTGGCCGATATTCAGCGGCATGCCTTCCCAATCCAGCGTGGGCAGCATCACTTCGGCCGGCAGGCCACCGGCGAAGGACATCACCTGCGGCTTTTGCGCCGCCGCGAGGATTTCACGGATCAGGGAGCTTTTAAGACGCGAAACACGTTCTGAGAAGGCCATAAGGGTCACCGGTAGCAAAGCCTGGGGAAAATACGTCAAACTGCTTGACCGAAATTACGACGACTTGGGCAGATACGTCAATATGCTTGACCTTAAAAACCAGACCAGCCAGCAAACCGCCATGGAAGCCTTCTTCTTCGGCTACCAGGCGTTCACCGCCAAGGCTGACGAAATGCTGGAGCGCCGCGGCTTGAGCCGGGTGCATCAACGCATCGTGTTTTTTATCGCGCGCTACCCGGCCTTGAGCGTCAAGGAGCTGCTGGAACTGCTCGGCGTGAGCAAACAGGCGCTGAACATGCCGTTGCGCCAACTGCAGGAAATGCACCTGGTGGACAGCGTGGCGTCCGAGACCGACAAGCGTAAGCGCCTGCTGGAGTTGACCGAGGAAGGCCGGCGTTTCGAACAATCGCTGCGGCGCGAACAGGTAAAGCTGCTGCAACGGGCGTTTGCCGAGGCAGGCGAGACGGCGGTAGAAGGCTGGCTGGCGGTAAACAAGGCACTCAGTGGCCAATCCTGAATTGCCTTTCATCCCCTTTCGCACACAAAATAGAAAACATTATTTGCTTTATTTGTATACAAAAGCATAATTCGCTTCGTGCGAGTTCCTGACCTATTGGTCAACAAAACCCGCTGGTACCTCAAAGCGCTGCTGCCCACTCATGTGTCCGGCGCTGGAAATAACAATAAAACTCTTGAGGAGTACTTGCTGTGGAAAGCCGCAAATCCGAAGCCCCTACGCTCGACCTCTCGCCAACCCACAACGGTTGGCTGGAACGCCTGTTCAAACTGCGCTTGCATGGCACCACAGTGAAGACCGAGCTGATCGCTGGCCTCACGACCTTTATCACCATGGCCTACATCATCTTCGTCAACCCCAACATCATGGCCGACGCCGGCATCGATCACGGCGCGGCGTTTGTCGCCACCTGCATCGCCGCTGCGCTGGGTTGCCTGCTGATGGGGCTCTACGCCAACTGGCCGGTAGGCCTGGCGCCGGGCATGGGCCTGAACGCGTTTTTCACCTACACCGTGGTCGGGACCATGGGCTACAACTGGGAGACGGCACTGGGTGCGGTGTTTATCTCCGGTGTGTTGTTCATGATCCTGACGCTCTCACGCATTCGCGAGTGGCTGCTCAACAGCATTCCGGTGAGCCTGCGCCATGCCATGGGCGCCGGCGTCGGATTGTTTCTCGGGGTGATCGGCCTGAAAACCGCCGGCATCATCGTGCAAAGCCCGGCCACCCTGATCAAGCTCGGCTCCCTGCATGAACCCGCCCCATTGCTGGCGGCCATCTGCTTCCTGTTGATTGCGATCCTCAGCTACCACCGGGTATTCGGCGCGATCCTGATCAGCATCATCGCCGTGACCCTCGCCGGTTGGGGCCTGGGCCTGGTGGAGTACCACGGCATCCTGGCCACCCCGCCAAGCCTGGCGCCGACCTGGATGGCCATGGACGTGATGGGCGTGTTCAACGTCAGCATGATCAGCGTGGTGTTCGCCTTCCTGTTTGTGCACATGTTCGACACCGCCGGCACCCTGATGGGCGTGGCCCAGCGCGCAGGCCTGGTGAATGCCGACGGCAAGATCGAAAACCTCTCCCGCGCCCTGAAAGCCGACAGCGCCTCCAGCGTGTTCGGCGCCATGGTCGGCGTGCCGCCAGTCACCAGTTACGTGGAAAGCGCCGCCGGGGTTGCCGCTGGTGGCCGCACCGGGCTGACGGCGGTTACGGTTGGCGTGTTGTTTATCGCAGCGATGTTTTTTGCCCCGCTGGCTGGCATGATTCCGGCCTATGCCACCGCCGGCGCGTTGATCTATGTGGCGATGCTGATGATGAGCGGCATGGCCCATATCAATTGGGACGACGCCACCGACAGCATTCCGGCGATCGTCACGGCGATCATGATGCCCCTGACCTTCTCGGTGGCCGACGGCATCGCCCTGGGTTTCATCACCTACGTGGCGCTGAAGGCCGGTACGGGTAAACACAAGGAAATTTCCATCAGCCTGTGGGTGCTTTGCGCGATCTTCATCGCCAAGTTCGCGTTCCTGTAGGCCAACCCGCTTGACCCTGCCTCACCCCGTCGGGTGGGGCTTTTGTACGAATGGAGGAATGCAATGAGTCTGGAAACCTGGCTGCTGTTCAGCGGCGCTGCGCTGGTGGTGATCCTGATCCCCGGCCCCCTGTCCTTGCTGATGATCAGCAACAGCCTGAACTACGGCCTGCGCCGTTCGTACCCGGCCTTTCTCGGCGGGGTGATTGCTTCCATCTGCCTGCTGAGCGCCTCGGCGCTGGGTTTGGGTGCGTTGTTGCTGGCATCGGAACAGCTGTTCAGCGCCCTGAAGATCGTCGGCGCGCTGTACCTGTTCTACCTCGCCTGGCAGAGCTGGCAGCAATCCCGGCAACCGGCCCACGTCGCCGACGTACCTCAAGTGGCCGCCACCCCGCGTTTTCGTGCGCTGTTTGGCCGGGCCTTTGTGCTGGGCGCCAGCAACCCGAAGGACATCCTGTTTTTCGCCGCCTTCCTGCCGCAATTCCTCAGTGCCCAGCAGGCCTTTTTGCCGCAGTTGCTGATCATGATCGCCACCTGGACCGTGCTCGACCTGCTGTGCAAACTGGCCTACGGCCTCGGCGCCCATGGTGCCGCGCGCTACCTGCGCAGCGGCAGGGGCCAGAGCTGGTTCAACCGGATCAGCGCGGGCTTGTTCACAGGCGCCGGCGCTGCGTCGCTATTGAGCCGCTGAAGATCCAGCCCCGATCGCACTGAAGATCGGGGCCGCCTTTATGGTGCAATCAGCAGGCGAAAAAAAGCCCGCAGTGTGAGCGGGCGAAAAACCAACGAAGAGCTTTGGGGGTGTGAAGCGCGGTGACGACTCAGCTACCGCGATAGGTGGAGTAGCTGTAAGGCGAAATCAGCAAAGGCACGTGGTAGTGATCCTGTTCGGCGCTGATGCCGAAGCGCAGCACCACCACATCGAGAAATGCAGGTTCGGGCAGTTGCACACCGCGGGCGCGGTAGTAATCACCGGCGTTGAACTGCAACTGATAGACACCGCTGCGGTAGTCATCGCCTTGCAGCAGGGGTGCATCGCAGCGGCCGTCGCTGTTGGTCAGGGTGCTGGCGACCAGCTCAAGCTGTGCACCCTCGACACGGTACAACTCAACCTTGATTGCGCTGCCAGGGCAGCCATGCGCGGCGTCCAATACGTGTGTGGTCAAACGTCCCATAGCGTCTGCGCGCCTCCCGAAGTCAGTAAAAAGTGAAAGACCGCACCTTTTCAGGTCACTGAAAAAGTCGGCGATGGCTGATTAAGACACTTTTCAAAAAAATTGTACACAATAAATTCAACAAGCCTGCGTTCCGTTGCTGACGCCGATACTGTAGGAGCGAGCTTGCTCGCGAAGATCGTTAACGATAACGCAGCGCTTCAGGGTTAACGAGGCGCTCTCAGGTTTTTCGCGAGCAAGCTCGCTCCTACAGTGAATGAGGTTTTTTTCAATTTAGCTGACCAGTCAGGCAGGTTTCTTGCAGTGCTATTCTGCAAAGACCCTGCGGAAAAAATGCAGAAATACAGGCTTACAAAGTGCACACCAAGTTGTATACAATCAGTCATCGTTGTGACGCCACCCAGTCTTTCCGCTGCCCGGCCGCCACACACACCGCTACCACGAACAAGAAGGAAGACTGCAGTGAGCGCTGACTACCCACGCGACCTGATCGGTTACGGCAGTAACCCTCCTCACCCACACTGGCCGGGCAAGGCCCGTATCGCCCTGTCGTTCGTACTCAACTACGAAGAAGGTGGTGAGCGCAACATCCTGCACGGCGACAAAGAGTCGGAAGCCTTCCTGTCCGAGATGGTCTCGGCGCAACCGCTGCAAGGCGAGCGCAACATGAGCATGGAGTCGCTGTACGAATACGGCAGTCGTGCCGGCGTGTGGCGCATCCTCAAGTTGTTCAAGGAATTCGATATCCCGCTGACCATCTTCGCCGTGGCCATGGCCGCCCAGCGCCACCCGGATGTGATCCGCGCGATGGTCGCCGCCGGCCACGAGATCTGCAGCCACGGCTACCGCTGGATCGACTACCAATACATGGATGAGGCCCAGGAACGCGAGCACATGCTCGAAGCGATCCGCATCCTCACCGAACTCACCGGCGAGCGCCCACTGGGCTGGTACACCGGCCGCACCGGCCCCAACACCCGGCGGCTGGTAATGGAGGAAGGCGGCTTCCTCTATGACTGCGACACCTATGACGACGACCTGCCCTACTGGGAACCCAACAACCCGACCGGCAAGCCGCACCTGGTGATCCCCTACACCCTGGACACCAATGACATGCGCTTCACCCAGGTCCAGGGTTTCAACAAGGGCGACGACTTTTTCGAATACCTGAAAGACGCCTTCGACGTGCTGTATGCCGAAGGCGCGGACGCACCGAAAATGCTCTCCATCGGCTTGCACTGCCGCCTGATCGGCCGCCCGGCACGCCTGGCCGCCCTCAAGCGGTTTATCGAATACGCCAAGGGCCATGATCAGGTGTGGTTCACCCGCCGCGTCGACATCGCCCGTCACTGGCATGACGTACACCCTTTCCAGGGAGCCGCCAAATGACCGCGTTCCAAACCCTGAAACCGTCGACCCTGAGCCGCGACGAATTCGTCAAAGCCTTCGCCGACATCTACGAACATTCGCCATGGGTGGCCGAAAAGGCCTTCGACCTGGGCCAGGACGCTTCGATCGACGAGATTGAAACCCTGCACCAGCGCATGAGCGACATCCTGTTGAGCGCCGATCACACCAGTCAACTGGCCCTGATCAACGCTCACCCGGACCTGGCGGGCAAAGCGGCCGTCCAGGGCCAGTTGACCGAAGCCAGCACTAATGAACAGGCTGGCGCCGGTATTCACCAATGCTCGAGCGACGAGTTTTCGCGCTTCACCGAGCTGAACGATGGCTACAAGGCCAAGTTCAAGTTTCCCTTCATCATGGCGGTAAAAGGCAGCAACCGGCACCAGATCCTTGCCGCGTTTGAAACGCGCATTCACAACTCGGTGGAAGCCGAGTTCAAATGCGCGCTGGCCGAGATCAATAAAATCGCGTTGTTCCGATTACTGACCCTTTAGCAGACCTGGCCCGAGCGATTCATGAACGCCCAGGGCCTGGCGAGCATCCCAAGCCACTTACTTTAAGGCAGACAAGAAGAATGAAAGCGCAACCCGTACCTTTCGAAAAGTTCGTCAACCTGGCCGACGCCCGCCTGGGCACCAAGATCATCTCTGTCACCGATGACTGGTTCGCCGACGCCAACCGTCTGTTCCAGCCGACCCCGGCCGTGTGGAAGGAGGGCGTTTTCGATGACAACGGCAAGTGGATGGACGGCTGGGAGTCGCGCCGCAAGCGCTTCGAAGGCTACGACAGCGCCGTGATCCGCCTGGGCGTACCGGGTTCGATCAAAGGCGTGGACATCGACACTTCATTCTTCACCGGCAACTTCCCGCCATCGGCGTCCCTGGAAGCCTGCTTCCTGGCGTCCGGCGAGCCGGATGACAACACCCAATGGGTTGAAGTGCTGTCGGCGGTGGAGCTGCAAGGCAACAGCCATCACTTCCACGAGATCAACAACGACCAGGCCTTCAGCCACCTGCGTTTCAACATCTACCCGGATGGTGGCGTGGCCCGTCTGCGTGTGTACGGCATTCCGTTCCGCGACTGGTCGGCGGTGGGCGACAACGAACAGGTGGACCTGGCTGCTGCATTGAACGGCGGCCGCGCACTGGCCTGCTCCGATGAACACTTCGGGCGCATGAGCAACATCCTCAACCCGGGCCGTGGCATCAACATGGGCGACGGCTGGGAAACCGCACGTCGTCGTACGCCGGGCAATGACTGGGTGATCGTCGCACTGGGCCACCCGGGCGAGATCGAGAAGATCGTGGTCGACACCCTGCACTTCAAGGGCAACTACCCGGACACTTGCTCGATCCAGGGCGCGTTCGTGAAGGGCGGCACCGACAGCCAGATCGAAACCCAATCGCTGTTCTGGCGCGAACTGCTGCCGGCGCAGAAACTGGAAATGCACGCTGAACACACGTTTGCCGAGCAGATCAAGGCGCTGGGCCCGATCACCCACATTCGTCTGAATGTGTTCCCGGATGGTGGTGTGAGCCGCCTGCGGGTTCTCGGTAAGGTCTCGAAGTAACACCCGATCGTTCCCACGCTCTGCGTGGGAATGCATACCGTGACGCTCTGCGTCACAAGAGCGGACGCAGAGCGTCCAGGGCGGCGTTCCCACGCAGAGCGTGGGAACGATCCATACACAAGATTAAGAAGACAGCCATGCGCACACTGATGATCGAACCCCTGACCAAAGAAGCCTTCGCCCCTTTCGGAGACGTTATCGAAACCGATGGCAGCGATCACTTCATGATCAACAACGGGTCGACCATGCGCTTTCATAAACTGGCGACGGTTGAAACCGCCACGCCAGAAGATAACGCGATCATCAGCATCTTCCGCGCCGACGCGCAGGACATGCCGCTGACCGTGTGCATGCTGGAACGACACCCGCTGGGCAGCCAGGCTTTCATCCCGCTGCTCGGCAACCCCTTTCTGATCGTGGTCGCGCCACTTGGCGATGAACCTGTATCGGGCTTGGTCCGCGCCTTCGTTACCAACGGCAGGCAGGGCATTAATTACCATCGCGGCGTCTGGCACCACCCGGTGCTGACGATCGAAAAGCGGGATGACTTCCTGGTGGTTGATCGCAGTGGCACAGGCAATAACTGCGATGAGCATTTTTTCAAAGAGGATGAGCGGTTGATCCTCGCCCCCCACCAATAAGAGAAGGTCTGATCACTCGACGACAGAGTGACAGGCGAGAGGTAAAGACTGTGGAAGCACATTTGATGGAATGGCTGAACCTGAGCGTGCGCTGGGTTCACATGATCACTGGCGTCGCCTGGATCGGCGCTTCGTTCTACTTCGTCTGGCTGGAAAACAACCTCAATCGCGTGAACCCCAAGGACGGCCTCGCCGGTGACTTGTGGGCGATCCACGGTGGCGGTATCTACCACCTGGAAAAATACAAACTGGCCCCGCCGACCATGCCGGACAACCTGCACTGGTTCAAATGGGAAGCCTACTTCACCTGGATGTCCGGCATCGCGCTGCTGTGCGTGGTGTTCTACGCCAACCCGACCTTGTACCTGCTGGCCCCGGGCAGCAGCCTCAGCGGTCCGGAAGGTGTGTTGCTGGGCCTCGGTTCGCTGCTGGCCGGCTGGTTCATCTACTCCTTTCTGTGCGACTCGGCACTGGGCAAGCGCCCTGCCCTGCTCGGCCTGATCCTGTTCGTGCTGTTGATTGCCGCCGCGTACGGCTTCAGCAAAGTGTTCAGCGGCCGTGGTGCGTACCTGCATGTGGGCGCCGTGATCGGCACCATCATGGTGGGCAACGTGTTCCGCATCATCATGCCGGCCCAGCGCGCGCTGGTGGCAGCCATCGCCGAAAACCGCACGCCCGACCCGGCACTGCCGGCCAAGGGTTTGCTGCGTTCGCGGCACAACAACTACTTCACCTTGCCGGTGCTGTTCATCATGATCAGCAACCACTTCCCGAGCACCTACGGCAGCCAATACAACTGGCTGATCCTGGCGGGCATCGCGGTAGCGGCCGTGTTGGTGCGTCACTACTTCAACACCCGTCACAACAGCCAGAAATATGCCTGGACCTTGCCGGTTGGCGCGCTGGCGATGATTTGCCTGGCCTACGTGACCGGCCCAAAACCGGTGGCGACTGCACCGGATGTGGCCAAGGCTCCTGCGGCCATCGAATACCAGCCGCTGCCGGAAACGGCGTTGGGTGGCGGGCTTAAACCGGCTGCTCCAGCGGCACCTGCACCGGCGCCTGCCGAAGCAGCACCGGCCCAGGCCTCGATTGATTTTGACAAGGTCCACGGGGTGATCCAGGAGCGCTGCGCGGTGTGCCATTCGGCCAAGCCGACAAGTCCGTTGTTCAGCACCGCGCCGGCCGGGGTGATGTTTGATACGCCGCAGCAGATCCAGCAAATGGCCCCGCGCATCCAGGCACAGGCCGTGGCCAGCCAGATCATGCCGCTGGGCAATATCACCCAGATGACCCAGCAGGAACGGGACTTGATTGGCACCTGGATCACTCAGGGGGCGCGTACCAACTGACTGATTAACGCAGGACTAGTGTGGGAGCGGGCTTGCTCGCGAATGCGGTGTGTCATTCAACACTTCAGGTGACTGAACCACCGCGTTCGCGAGCAAGCCCGCTCCCACATGGGATCTGCGGTGTGCTTTGACGAATGAGTTCCACACGGCAATTGAATGCCGAACAACACAACAATAAAAAGATCCGAGGTGTTGCATGTCCCAGCTAGAAACGCAGACTCCTGCCGCGCCCGCCATGGTGCGGCTGCCCCTCTTGCAACTGATTCTGGTAGGCCTGCAACACGTCTTGCTGATGTACGGTGGCGCCGTCGCCGTGCCTTTGATCATCGGCCAGGCTGCGGGCCTGAGCCGTGAAGAAATCGCCTTCCTGATCAACGCCGACCTGCTGGTGGCGGGCATCGCAACCATGGTCCAGTCCTTCGGCATCGGCCCGGTAGGCATTCGTATGCCGGTGATGATGGGCGCCAGTTTCGCCGCTGTCGGCAGCATGGTGGCCATGGCCGGCATGCCCGGCATCGGTCTGCAGGGGATCTTCGGTGCGACCATCGCCGCCGGTTTTTTCGGCATGGTGATCGCGCCGTTCATGTCCAAGGTCGTGCGCTTCTTTCCACCGCTGGTGACCGGTACCGTGATCACCGCCATTGGTCTTTCGCTGTTTCCCGTCGCGGTCAATTGGGCCGGCGGTGGCGCAGCGGCGTCCACGTTTGGCTCACCGATTTACCTGGCGATTGCCGCGCTGGTGCTGGCCACCATCCTGCTGATCAACCGTTTCATGCGCGGCTTCTGGGTGAATATCTCGGTGCTGATCGGCATGGCCCTCGGCTACGGGCTGTGCGGGATGATCGGCATGGTCGACCTCAGCGGCCTGGCGCGCGCCCCGTGGGTGCAAGTGGTGACGCCACTGCATTTCGGCATGCCCAAGTTCGAGTTGGCGCCGATCCTGTCGATGTGCCTGGTGGTGGTGATCATCTTCGTCGAGTCCACCGGGATGTTCCTCGCCCTGGGCAAGATCACCGGCCAGGAAGTCACGCCGAAGATGCTCCGCCGTGGCCTGTTGTGTGACGCCGGCGCATCGTTTTTTGCCGGGTTCTTCAACACCTTCACCCACTCCTCGTTCGCGCAGAACATCGGCCTGGTGCAGATGACCGGCGTGCGCTGCCGTTCGGTGACGATCGTGGCCGGCGCGTTCCTGATTGTGCTGAGCCTGCTGCCCAAGGCCGCCTTTTTGGTAGCGTCGATTCCACCCGCAGTGCTGGGCGGCGCGGCGATTGCCATGTTCGGCATGGTGGCAGCCACCGGGATCAAGATCCTCCAGGAAGCCGACATTGCCGACCGTCGTAACCAGTTGCTGGTGGCGGTGAGTATCGGCATGGGATTGATCCCGGTGGTACGTCCCGAATTCTTTGCACAGTTGCCGCTATGGATGAGCCCGATCACTCACAGCGGCATCGCCATGGCCACGATCAGCGCGCTGTCGCTGAACCTGTTATTCAACATCCTGGGTGGCGCCGAACGCGCTGCCCCAAGCGCTCACGCACACCCACATTGATTCCTGCGTCACAACAAAAACAATAACGATCAGGGAACACACCATGTACGCCATTCACCCGGGGCCGGCCACGCGCCGTGCCCCATTCTCGCCCCGCGCGCTCTTTAACGGCGCACTTGAGCACAGGCCTGGGAGTCAGTATTCTCGGCGCCCGCTCAAATCGACTCAAAAAAAAACAGCGAATGTAAAAGCTGACTGCAAGGCCAACTTATCCCGGCCCCACGTCCGCAGCCAATGTGTGCAAAAACTCTCCGAATTCGACTGTGTTCATCACAGCCGACGGGGATTTTTTGGCTTTTTAAACACCTTGGCGCAGCTCTTGCTAAAAGCATCAAAGCTGACCGAACAGACGATTTTTGCGGCAAGCCAAAAGACGCCACACCAGAGCGTCCGCTTAGAAAAAAAACCAGAAACCTTTACCTCGGGAGCAACCGAATGAAACGTACCGTGAACAGCCTGATGCTGGCAGGATCCCTGCTGGCCGGGGGCCAGGCCATGGCCGGTGATCTGCTGCAGTGGCAGAACAACAGCCTGACTTATCTGTGGGGCAAGAACTTCACTGTTAACCCGCAGATCCAGCAAACCGTGACCTTCGAACACGCCGATGCGTGGAAGTACGGCGACAACTTCTTCTTCCTCGACCGCATCTTTTACAACGGCAAGGAAGACGGCAATGTCGGCCCGAGTACTTACTACGGCGAGTTCAGCCCACGCTTGTCGTTCGGCAAGATCTTCGACAAAGACTTGTCGTTCGGCCCGATCAAGGACGTGTTGCTGGCGTTCACTTACGAGTTCGGCGAAGGCGACAACGAGTCGTACTTGCTCGGCCCGGGCTTCGACCTGGCAATCCCTGGTTTCGACTACTTCCAGCTGAACTTCTACCAGCGCCAGACCGAAGGCAATCGCCCGGGTGACGGCGTATGGCAGATCACACCGGTGTGGTCGTACACGATCCCGGTGGGCAACTCCAATGTGCTGATCGACGGCTTCATGGACTGGGTGGTGGATAACGACAAGAACGCCCGCGGCACTTACCACGCCAACCTGCACTTCAACCCGCAGATCAAATATGACCTGGGCAAGGCGTTGCATTGGGGCGAGAAGCAGTTGTATGTCGGTATCGAATACGACTACTGGAAGAACAAGTACGGGATCCAGGACAGCGGCGCGTTCGAGACCAACCAGGACACTGCGAGCCTGTTGGTGAAGTACCACTTCTAACCACACCGCCTATCCCCTGTGGAATCGGGTTTATGTGGGAGCGGGCTTGCTCGCGAATGCGGTGGGTCAGTCAATACATCTGGCGACTGACACACCGCATTCGCGAGCAAGCCCGCTCCCACACAAGCCCGCTCCCACATTCAGTCCGGTGTCAGGCCCAGGAACCGCTGCAACTCTTCGCGCTTGGCCAGCGCATCCCGCCTTCCCAGCTCGATCAATTCGCTGCAATACCCCGCCTCGAACAGCAGGTAGCTGAGCACACCCGCGCCACTGGTTTTGGTCGCCCCCGGCCCGCGCAGAAACAGGCGCAATGCCGCCGGCAATTCCTGGCGGTGACGTGCCGCAATTTCGTCGATTGGCTGACTGGGAGCGATCACCAATACTTCCACTGGCGCCAAACCTTGTATCGCCGCGTTGGCCGGCAACACGTGGCTGAACTGGTTCAGGCGCTCGAGCAATTCGATATCGCTTTCCAGGCTATCGATGAACGTGCTGTTGAGCATGTGCCCGCCGATCTGCGCCAACGTCGGCTCCTGGCCGGTGAAGGTGCGCGCCGGGTTCGATGGATCGTTGCCACGCGGGTTGCCACTGACCCCCACCACCAGCACGCGGCTGGCGCCCAGGTGCAACGCAGGACTGATCGGCGCCGACTGGCGCACCGCCCCGTCACCAAAATATTCCTGGCCGAGTTTGACCGGCGCAAACAGCAACGGAATCGCCGAGCTGGCCAGCAAATGTTCAACGGTCAATTGGGTGGGAATGCCGATGCGCCGATGCCGCAACCAGGCATCGATGGTGCCGCCGCCCTGATAGAAGGTCACGGCTTGCCCGGACTCGTACCCGAACGCGGTCACCGCCACAGCATGAAGGTGTTTCTCGCGGATCGACTGCGCGATGCCTTCCAGGTGCAGTTTGTCGCGCAACAAGTCCCGCAGCGGCGAACTGTTGAGCAGCGCCACTGGCACCTGCGCCCCCATCCCCAGCAGGCTGTGGATAAGGAATCGACTGGCCTGGCTGATCACCCCGGGCCAGTCGCTGCGCAGCACCAGGTGGCTGCGAAAGCCCTGCCAGAAGGCGGTCAGGCGCTGGATGGCGGCGGTAAAGTCCATGGCGCCACTGGCCAGGCTCACTGCATTGATCGCCCCGGCCGAGGTGCCGACAATCACCGGAAATGGATTGGCCGCGCCCGGCGGCAACAGCTCGGCTATCGCCGCCAGTACCCCCACCTGATAGGCGGCCCGCGCCCCGCCGCCGGAAAGAATCAAGCCTGTGACCGGTTCAGCTGAGCGCATTGCATCACTCCATGGTGCTTGGGGACTTCAGATCAACGACGGCGTTTTTCATACAGCTTAGGCTCACCTGGCGGCCGGCTCTTGAAGCGGCGGTGCGTCCACAGGTATTGCTCGGGGCATTCGCGCACGGAGGCTTCGACCCACTGGTTGATGCGCAGGCAATCGATCTCGTCGGTTTCACCGGGGAAGTCGGTCAGCGGCGGATGGATCACCAGGCGATAACCGCTGCCGTCGGCCAGGCGTTCCTGGGTGAACGGCACCACCAGAGCCTTGCCCAGGCGGGCGAACTTGCTGGTGGCGGTCACGGTGGCGGCCTGAATGCCGAACAATGGCACGAAGATACTTTGCTTGGCGCCGTAGTCCTGGTCCGGTGCGTACCAGATCGCACGACCGGCCCGCAGCAGCTTGAGCATGCCGCGCACGTCTTCGCGCTCTACGGCCAGGGAGTCGAGGTTGTGCCGCTCGCGGCCACGGCGCTGGACGAAATCGAACAAGGGATTGCCGTGCTCGCGGTACATGCCGTCGATGGTGTGCTTCTGCCCGAGCAAGGCGGCGCCGATTTCCAGGGTGGTGAAATGCAGGGCCATGAGGATCACGCCCTTGCCTTCCAGTTGCGCCTGCTTGAGGTGCTCCAGCCCTTCGACATGGGCCAGGCGCGCCAGGCGCGGCTTGGACCACCACCAGCTCATGGCCATCTCGAAGAACGCGATGCCGGTGGAGGCAAAGTTTTCCTTGAGCAAATGTTTACGCTCTTTAGCGGACTTTTCCGGGAAGCACAGTTCCAGGTTTCGTGCGGCGATACGTCGACGTTCACCGGCCACCCGGTACATTCCCGCCCCCAAGGCACGGCCAATCCCCAGTAAAGCCCGGTACGGCAACTGCACAATCAGCCACAGCAAACCCAGCCCCAGCCATAACAGCCAGAAGCGCGGATGAAAAAATACAGCTCGAAAACGCGGGCGATCCATTCAAGATTCCGGTAAAGACAACGGCCGCGCATTCTACAACGGTTCGACCCGGCTTGCGGCTAGCGGATGTTCTCGTTATAAGTCTCGACACTTTTCGTGACAAGCCGCTTTGCCGACCATGAGCCAAACCGAACCGCTAGACCAAGATCCCGTGTTCCAGTTGAAAGGCAGCATGCTCGCCATTACCGTGCTGGAACTGGCCCGCAACGACCTTGATGCCCTGGACCGCCAGCTCGCCGCCAAGGTCGCCCTGGCGCCGAACTTCTTCAACAATGCACCGCTGGTGCTGGCCCTGGACAAGCTCCCGGCCGGCCAGGGCGCGGTCGACCTGCCCGGGCTGATGCGCGTGTGCCGCCAGCATGGCCTGCGCACCCTGGCGATCCGTGCCAGCCGTATCGAAGACATCGCCGCGGCAATCGCCATTGAACTGCCAGTACTGCCGCCGTCGGGTGCCCGCGAGCGTCCGCTCGACCCGTTGGTCGGCGAAGAGAAGAAAAAACCGGAGAAACCGCCGGAGCCGACGATCAAGCCGACAAAGATCATCACCTCTCCCGTACGGGGCGGGCAGCAGATTTACGCCCAGGGTGGCGACCTTGTCGTCATCGCCCCGGTCAGCCCGGGGGCGGAACTTCTCGCCGATGGAAACATCCATGTATACGGCCCCATGCGTGGTCGTGCCCTGGCCGGCATAAAAGGTGACACCAAGGCCCGTATTTTTTGCCAGCAGTTGACCGCTGAGCTAGTGTCCATCGCAGGCCAGTACAAGGTTTCGGAAGATTTGCGCCGCGATCCGCTGTGGGGGGCCGGGGTACAAGTCAGCCTGTCGGGCGATGTGTTGAACATCGTTCGTCTTTAACGGATACTGCCGCATTTTCCAAGCATCTCTGGACTCTGATAGCACAGCGAAAACGGCAAAACTTGTGTAGGAATAATTTTAAGGTGGGGTTTGCCCAGGCAAACCGTGCTTTCTCCTACAAGAGCTGCCCGCCTGCAGCGAGTGACAAGAGATGTTTTTCAGGGACTAAAAAGTCCTTTTTCCTTAGGGGTGAAACACCTTGGCCAAGATTCTCGTGGTTACATCCGGCAAGGGTGGTGTGGGTAAGACCACCACCAGCGCCGCTATCGGTACCGGCCTCGCTCTGCGCGGCCACAAGACAGTTATCGTCGACTTCGACGTCGGCTTGCGTAACCTCGACCTGATCATGGGCTGTGAACGCCGCGTGGTTTACGACTTCGTCAACGTCGTCAATGGCGAAGCCAACCTGCAACAGGCCCTGATCAAGGACAAGCGCCTTGAGAACCTGTATGTACTGGCCGCCAGCCAGACCCGCGACAAAGACGCGCTGACCAAGGAAGGCGTGGGCAAGGTCCTCGCCGAACTGAAGGAAACCTTCGAATACGTGGTGTGCGATTCCCCGGCGGGTATCGAGACCGGTGCTCACCTGGCGATGTACTTCGCCGACGAAGCCATCGTCGTGACCAACCCTGAAGTCTCCTCGGTACGTGACTCGGACCGCATGCTCGGCCTGCTGGCCAGCAAGTCCCAGCGCGCCGAGAAAGGTGAAGATCCGATCAAGGAACACCTGCTGCTGACCCGCTACAACCCTGAGCGCGTCAGCAATGGCGAAATGCTCGGCGTTGAAGACGTGAAGGAAATCCTCGCCGTGACCCTGCTGGGTGTGATCCCGGAATCCCAGGCCGTCCTGAAGGCATCCAACCAAGGTGTGCCGGTGATTCTTGACGACCAGAGCGACGCCGGCCAGGCGTACAGCGATGCGGTAGATCGCTTGCTGGGCAAGACCGTGGAACATCGCTTCCTCGATGTTAAGAAGAAGGGATTCTTCGAGCGTATCTTTGGAGGCAACTAAACAATGAAATTTCTCGACTTCTTTCGCGCCAACAAAAAGCCAAGTACCGCGTCGGTAGCGAAAGAGCGTCTACAGATCATCGTGGCGCACGAACGCGGCCAACGCAGCACCCCGGATTACCTGCCAGCCCTGCAGAAGGAACTGGTGGAAGTGATCCGCAAGTACGTCAACATCGGTAACGATGACGTGCATGTCGCCCTGGAAAATGACGGCAGCTGCTCGATTCTGGAACTCAATATCACCCTGCCTGATCGTTGATCGAAAAGGCGGTCGCCACGGCGGCTCGGTTACCTGGCTCCCCTCACGGGGCCGGGTGAGCGAGCCGCCGTTGGCGTTTGTTACGAGGCTGTTTTAATGCCGTTGTCCAATGTCCATATCCTTCATCAGGACGCTGCTGTCCTGGTGGTGAACAAGCCTACCCTGCTGCTCTCGGTGCCCGGTCGCGCCGACGACAACAAGGACTGCCTGATCACCCGCCTGCAGGAAAACGGCTACCCCGAAGCCCGCATCGTCCATCGCCTGGACTGGGAAACGTCCGGGATCATCCTGCTGGCCCGAGACGCGGATACCCACCGTGAACTGTCCCGCCAGTTTCATGACCGGGAAACCGAAAAGGCCTACACCGCACTCTGCTGGGGCCAACCGGAACTGGACAGCGGCAGCATCGACTTGCCCTTGCGCTACGACCCACCGACCAAGCCACGGCACGTGGTGGACCACGAGTTCGGCAAGAACGCGCTGACCTTCTGGAAAGTCCTGGAGCGTTGCGGCGACTGGTGCCGGGTTGAGCTGACACCGATCACCGGCCGCTCACATCAACTGCGCGTGCATATGCTGTCCATCGGGCATCCGTTGCTGGGCGATGGCTTGTACGCCCATGAACAGGCCTTGGCTGCCTGGCCACGGCTGTGCCTGCACGCCAGCATGCTGAGCTTCACCCATCCCCAGAGCGGCGAGCGTCTGCGCTTCGAGTGCCCCGCGCCGTTTTAACCTGTAAACGCAATTAAAATGTGGGAGCGGGCTTGCTAGCGAATGCGGTGGATCAGTTAGCTCATTCGGCGACTGACACACCGCATTCGCGAGCAAGCCCGCTCCCACATTTGTTCTGTGCACTTATCCCGTCGGACGGTAAACTCGCGCCATTGCTGTCTGGAGCTACTTATGCGCGAAGAGTTGAACCAAGGCCTGATCGACTTCCTCAAGGCCTCCCCTACCCCGTTCCATGCCACCGCCGCCCTTGCACAGCGCCTGGAAGCGGCCGGTTTCCAGCGTCTTGACGAGCGCGAGACCTGGACCACCGAGGCCAACGGGCGCTATTACGTGACCCGCAACGACTCCTCGATCATCGCCTTCAAACTCGGCCGCCACTCGCCCCTGCAAGGCGGCATCCGCCTGGTCGGCGCCCACACCGACAGCCCGTGCCTGCGGGTCAAGCCACAGCCTGAACTGCAACGCCAGGGCTTCTGGCAACTGGGTGTGGAAGTGTACGGCGGCGCGCTGCTGGCGCCGTGGTTCGACCGCGATCTGTCCCTGGCCGGCCGCGTCACTTTCCGCCGCGACGGCAAGGTCGAAAGCCAGCTGATCGACTTCAAGCTGCCCATCGCGATCATCCCCAACCTGGCCATTCACCTGAACCGTGAAGCCAACCAGGGTTGGGCGATCAATGCCCAGACCGAACTGCCGCCGATCCTTGCGCAGTTCGCCGGTGACGAGCGCGTAGACTTCCGCGCAGTGCTGACCGAGCAACTGGCTCGTGAACACGGGTTGAACGCCGATGTGGTGCTCGACTATGAGCTGAGCTTCTACGATACCCAGAGCGCGGCCGTGATCGGCCTCAATGGCGACTTTATCGCCGGTGCCCGCCTCGACAACCTGCTGTCGTGCTACGCCGGCCTGCAAGCCCTGCTCACCGCCGAAACCGATGAAACCTGCGTGCTGGTCTGCAACGACCACGAAGAAGTCGGCTCGTGCTCCGCCTGCGGTGCCGACGGCCCGATGCTGGAGCAGACCCTGCGTCGCCTGCTGCCCGAGGGTGATGAGTTCGTACGCACTATCCAGAAGTCGCTGTTGGTGTCTGCCGACAACGCCCACGGCGTGCACCCCAACTACGCCGAGAAGCACGACGCCAACCACGGCCCGAAACTCAATGCCGGCCCGGTGATCAAGGTCAACAGCAACCAGCGCTACGCCACCAACAGCGAAACCGCCGGGTTCTTCCGCCACCTGTGCATGGCCGAAGAAGTGCCGGTGCAGAGCTTTGTGGTTCGCAGCGACATGGGTTGCGGCTCGACCATCGGCCCGATCACCGCCAGCCACCTGGGCGTGCGCACCGTGGATATCGGCTTGCCGACGTTTGCCATGCACTCGATTCGCGAGCTGTGCGGCAGCCACGACCTGGCGCACCTGGTGAAGGTGTTGAGTGCGTTTTACGCGAGTCGCGACTTGCCGTAATTGCAGGATGAACACAAATCAAATGTGGGAGCGGGCTTGCTCGCGAATGCAGAGGGTCAGTCAATACATCGGGTGACTGATCCACCGCTTTCGCGAGCAAGCCCGCTCCCACATTTTGATCTTCATTGTTTGATAGGTCGGGCTCAGTTCAACACTTCACTCAGCGGAATGAAGCTGACCCGGTCACCGATCTCCAGCGTCGTCCCCTCCAGCACTTCTACCAAACCTTCGGCCCACGCCGCGCTACGCAGCACACCCGAGCTCTGGTTGCGGTAGATGATCGCCTTGCCCTGCTCCAGCCGCCCGCGCAAATACTCGCGGCGATTCCCCGGCTTGGGCCAGACAAATCCCACGGGCACTTCAATGCGCAGCGGCTGCACGTCTTCCACGCCCTGGCGGCGCAACAGGTAAGGCCGCGCCAGCAAGGCAAAGGTCACCAGCGTCGACGCCGGATTGCCCGGCAAACCGATCACCGGTACACCACGGAAATGCCCGAACGTCAGCGGCTTGCCCGGCTTGATTGCCAGCTTCCACAGCGCCAGCTCCCCTTCTTCCCGCAGTGCAATCCCGAGAAAATCCGCCTCGCCCACCGACACACCGCCGGTGGACAGAATCAGGTCTACCGAGCCCAATGCGCCCAGGCGTTCGCGGGTTTGTTCCAGGTCATCCGGCAGGATCCCGGCGTCCACCACTTCGCAGCCCAGGCGCTCCAGCCAGCTGCACAGCACTCGGCGATTGCTGTTGTAGATCTGCCCGGGACCCAGCGGCAGGCCCGGCTCGATCAACTCGTCGCCGGTGGACAGCACAGCCACGCGGGCGCGTCGTACCACCTCCAGCCGATCACGACCCAGCGAAGCCGCCAGGCCCAACTCGATCGGGCCCAGGCGTGTACCTGCTGGTAACACCCACTCGCCCACCGTGGTTTCCTGGCCTTGGGGACGGATGTTTTGATCCACCTGCAACGCTTCGGTGAAGCTCACCCGCTGATCGGCATGGACCACGGCGTTTTCCTGCATCTCGACGCAGTCCGCGCCCTCCGGTACCGGGGCTCCGGTGAAGATCCGCGCGCAGGTACCGGCAGCCAAGGGCTCGGGTGCCGTGCCCGCAAAAATGCGCTGGCTGACTACCAGTGGCTCACCGGTCCAGTCCGCCAGGCGCAGGGCGTATCCGTCCATGGCGCTGTTGGGCCAGGGCGGCAAGTCCAGCGTGGAGATCAACGCCTGGGCCAGCACCCGACCATCACACTCGGCCAGCGCCAACGTTTCCGGCTCGCGGATCGGCGCTGCCTCGGCCATCGCCAGCAATTGTTCGAGGGCGTCTTCCACCGGCATCAACGCGCCGGTCTTGCCCGGCTTACCCACGGGATTCACAGGGCTCGGCCTGTTTCAAATGCGGGACGAAGTTGCACGGGCGGTGACGGTTATCCAGTTGCTCGGCGAGAATCCCGTCCCAACCGGTGCGCACCGCGTTGGTGGAGCCCGGCAGGCAGCACACCAGTGTGCCGTTGGCCAGGCCGGCCAGGGCACGGGATTGCACGGTGGAGGTGCCGATATCGGCCACGGAGATTTGCCGGAACAGTTCGCCGAAACCATCCACCTGCTTATCCAGCAGGCAGCTCACCGCTTCCGGGGTGCTGTCGCGGCCGGTGAAGCCGGTGCCGCCGGTGATCAACACCACCTGCACCACGTCTTCGGCAATCCAGTGCGCCACTTGCGCACGGATTTTGTACAGATCATCTTTAAGCAAAACTCGCTCGGCCAGCAGGTGACCGGCGGCGGTCAGGCGGTCGACGAAGACCTGGCCCGAGGTGTCGGTTTCCAGGGTGCGGGTGTCGCTGACCGTCAATACAGCGATATTCAGGGGTACAAAGGGCGCATCAGCCTTGGCTTTCATGGCTCGGTCCGGTTGTCGAAGGAACAGCCCGATGTTATATCACAGCCCCCCATTTCACTGCCCGCAGGAGCCGTCATGCCAAGCCATTCTTCCCCACTGCCCTGCTCGATCCTTTTGCTGGCCGGCGGTCGTGGCCAGCGCATGGGCGGCCTCGACAAGGGCCTGCTGGACTGGCACGGGCAGCCGCTGATCGCGCACCTGCATCGCCTGGTGCGGCCGTTGACCGACGACCTGATCATCTCCTGCAATCGCAACCAGGCGCAGTACGCGGCCTACGCCGATCAATTGGTCGGCGATGACAGCCCCGACTTTCCAGGGCCACTGGCCGGCATTCGCGCAGGACTGGCGGTGGCGCAGCATGGGCATCTGCTGGTATTGCCGTGCGATGTGCCGCAGATCGATGCACGATTGCTCGCCGACCTGCGCAGCACGGCGCAGCAAAACCCGTTGCTGCCGGTGATGGTGCGCCACGGCGATTTCTGGGAACCGCTGCTCTGCGTGATCCCCACTTCGCTGCGCGAGCCCTTCGAACGGGCCTGGGCAGCCGGCGAGCGCAGCCCGCGCCAGATCATGCAGGCGCTGGGGGCCAAGGCCCTGGATTGCCCCGCCGACGATCCGCGCCTAGCCAACCTCAATACACCGGAGTTGTTGCACCGCCCGCCCAGCGTGTCAGAATGAGCGTCGAACAAGGAACTTTGCCGACGTTACACACGTCACAAGGTCAGTACTCAACAAAGCATTCTCTCGGAGACAAACTCATGACTCAACGGACCATCGCCGCTCTCATGCTTGCACTGGGCCTCGCTACCCTTGCCGGTTGCGCCTCGCCGACAGTGATCACCCTGAATGACGGTCGCGAAATCCAGGCCGTCGACACTCCTAAATTCGACAAGTCCACCGGCTTCTACGAATTCGAACAGCTGGATGGCAAGCGCACCCAGATCAACAAGGATCAGGTTCGCACCGTTAAAGACCTGTAAGTCTTAACGCCAGATACAAAAAAGCCCGCGTAATGCGGGCTTTTTCGTTGCTGGCGTTTACCAGTCCAGGCTGATCTCGCTGCGAAAGTCGCGCTCAAGGCCGGTGACCGGGTCGATGAAACGCACCCCCTGGGCCAGCAGCTTGAGCGGGTTGGCGTAGTCGTCCTCGGCATCCTTGATAACGTCGGGGTAGAACGGATCGTTGCAGATACTCGCGCCCAGGGCCGTCATGTGCACCCGCAACTGATGCTTCTTGCCGGTCACCGGAAACAGGCCATAGCGCCACAGGTCGCCATTCTTTTCCCGCACCTCGACCGCCGTCTCGGTGTTGCTCGCCCCCTCGCCTTCCTGCATGCGAAAGAACGGCTCGCCATCCACCAGCCGGCTTTTGTGCACCAGCGGAAAGGTCAGCCCAGGCAATGCAGGGGCAATGGCTTCGTAGAACTTGTCGATCTTGCGCGTGGGAAACAGCTGTTGATACGCCGAGCGCGTCTGGGGGTTGGCCGAAAACAGCACCAGCCCTGCGGTATGCCGATCAATGCGATGCAGCGGCACCAGCGCCGGGTTGTCGAGGCGACGGATCAAACGCCGCAACAGGGTCTGCTCGACGTATTCACCGGCAGGCGTGACCGGCAGGAAATGCGGCTTGTCGGCTACCACCAGGTGTTCATCGGCGTACAGGATCGTCTCCTGCACCGGGATTACTTTCTCGTTCGGTACTTCGCGAAAGTAGTAGATGCACAGGCCTTCGCGGTAGGCGAGGTCCTGATTGATGGGAGTGCCATTGATGTCCAGCACCCTGCCCCGGGCGATGCGGTCCAGCCATTGCTCTCGGCTGATGGCCTGGAAGTGCTCACACAGGCAATCCAGCACGGTGGCCCAGGCGCCTGGCGGCAGGTACAAGGTGCTGGCTTGGTGCTGGGCAGCGGAAAAAACGGACATGGCAGGCTCAAGACGTGGACATACAGGCGCGCATTATCCCGCATGCAGCCGGATCAGGCCCAGCACAGATTCAGGCCTTGGCCAATTCCGCGCGCAACACCGGTGACGCACTGGCCGCCTCGGTGAATTCCTTGAGCCAGCGCAGCACATCCACCGCTTCCCAGCGGCCCGGGTCGTAAAGCGCATACAGCAAGCCCTGGTAACCCACCACATCCAGTTGCTTGTGATAACCCGCGCGCTGGAACAGCGCCTCGATCTCGGCAAAGCAGGTGTTGAAATGCACTTTGTTAAACGGCGTCTTGCCTTCCGTGACCAGGCCATCGAGGCGCAGCTCGTTCACCGCGTCACGCACGACGTCGGCGGACATGCGATTGACGCTGCTTTTCAGTTGTTCAACATTCACCACGGGCGTTCCCTCTCATTCAATCGCTGTACAAACATACAGTAACCGAATAATCGGGAACTCGCCATCGCCGAGTGCTAGCTAAGAAAGTTCACTACCTGCGCTTTGTCGAACGGCCACTCCAGCTCCGCGCCCGTGTCTACCCGGCGCAGCACCGGAATCCGCAGGCCGTAGGCTTCATACAGGGCCTCGGAATCGGCGATATCCACCAACTCCACCAGCAGGCCGTGTTCGACCAACGGCATGATTTCGGCTTCGGCAAACTCACACAGATGGCAGCCCAGGGTGCCGAACAACTGACATTCAGGAAGCATGGCAAAGGGTCCGAGAAGAATCAGGTGCCTATTCTAACAGCGTCGGGACACTGCAAAAGCCTGACCCAGATCAGCATGGCGTATAACTGATTCAGCGACTCTCGCGACTTTTTTCCCGTAATACCTGCAATGGAGCTGCATGTGTTTGCCAACCTGCTGATTATCCTGGCCTCCTCCCTGGTGGTGATTGCGCTGTTTCGTCGCCTGCAACTGCCGCCGGTGCTGGGCTATCTGTGTGTTGGCCTGGCCGTGGGCCCCACCGCCCTCGACTGGGTCAATGACAGCGAAGAGTTGCCAGACCTTGCCGAACTGGGTGTGGTGTTCCTGCTGTTTTCCCTGGGCCTGGAGTTTTCTCTCAACAAAATGCTCAGCCTGCGCCGGGTGGTGTTTGGCTTGGGCAGCCTGCAGGTACTGTGCTGCGGGTTGCTGCTGGGCGGTTTGCTGGCACTGTTCGGCCTGTCGCCGACGACCGCGCTGTTGCTCGGTGCTGGACTGGCACTGTCGTCCACCGCCATCGTCAGCAAGGAGCTGACCAGCCTCGGCGAAATCTTCAGCAGCCATGGCCAGAATGCGATTGGGGTATTGCTGTTCCAGGATGTAGTGGCCGTATTGCTGCTGACCCTCGTGCCAGTGTTCGCCGGTAACAGCGAGCAAGCCTGGTACTGGGCATTGCCACTGACCCTGGGCAAAACCGTGGTGCTGTTCCTCGGCCTGCTGCTGGCCAGCCGCTGGTTGCTGCCGCGTTTGTTCCGTGAGGTGGCGGCGTCCCATTCGGCCGAATTGTTCGTGCTGCTGGCACTGGTGATCGTACTGCTCACCGCCTGGCTGACCCACTTGCTGGGCCTGTCCCCGGCACTCGGTGCGTTTCTCGCCGGCATGCTGCTGGGGGAAAGCCATTACCGCCATCAGATCGAAGCCGATATCCGGCCGTTTCGCGACATCCTGCTAGGACTGTTTTTTGTCAGCATCGGCATGCTGATCGACCTGCAACTGTTCGTCAGTCATAGCCTGTTGATTCTCGGCCTGACCCTCACGCTGATGTTGATCAAAGGCTGTGTGGTTGCGCTATTGGTGCAACTGCGCGGCAGCGACGGTGAAACCGCATGGCGCAGCGGCCTGGCGCTGGCCCAGGGCGGCGAGTTCTGTTTCGCCTTGATGGCGCAAATGCAGCAAAGCCGCCTGCTGCCCGCCGACATCAGCGGCCTGCTGCTGGCTGCCACCTTCTGCTCGATGCTATTGACTCCGCTGTTGCTCAGGGCTGCACCCGCGATTGCCCTGCGCCTGCACCGCAAGCCCAACCAGCAAGTACAGCTTGAAGAGATTACGGCCCTGAATGCCGAGCTGCGCGACCACGCGGTGATCTGCGGCTACGGCCGGGTTGGCCAGTCCATCGGGCGCTTCCTGCACCGTGAACAACAGGCGTTCATTGCCCTTGATGACGACCCGGAGCGAGTCCAGGAAGCGTCTACCGAAGACAGCGCCGTGCATTACGGCGACTGCCGCCGTGGCGCCCTGCTCAGCGCGGTCGGCCTGGAACGTGCGCGCCTGGTGGTGATCGCGGTGGACAACAGCGACGTCGCCCTGGCCGTGCTCAACGAAGCGCGGCGGATCAACCTGACCGTGCCGATCCTGGTACGCACCCGCGACGACAGTCAGCTGGCCGAACTGAAAGCCGCCGGCGCCACTGAAGTGGTGCCCGAGTTGCTGGAGTCGAGCCTGATGCTCGCCTCCCATGCGTTGATCCTGCTGGGGTTGTCGGAGCAGCAGGTGCAAGGCCGTGTCGATGCAGTGCGCCAGAGCCGGTATCGGCTGTTACATGGCTGCAACCAGAACGAAGGGGACGCGCCCCTCAATCCTGACTGACCGCGCCAATCTTGTGGATCGACAAATCCGCGCCGTAATACTCCTCTTCCTGACTCAAGCGCAGGCCATGCACGCGTTTGATCACGCCATATACCAGGAAGCCACCGGCCAGCGCCACCACCACACCCAGCGCGGTGCCGATCAACTGGCTGATCAGACTGACGCCGCCCAAACCGCCCAGGGCGGTCTGGCCGAAGATCCCGCAGGCAATCCCGCCCCACACGCCGCACAGCCCGTGCAACGGCCATACACCCAGCACATCGTCGATTTTCCAGCGATCCTGGGCGGCAATGAAGAACCAGACGAACAAGCCGCCCGCCACCACGCCGGTCACCAACGCGCCCACCGGGTGCATAAGGTCGGAACCGGCACAGATCGCCACCAACCCGGCCAATGGACCGTTGTGCAAGAAGCCTGGGTCGTTACGGCCGATCACCAATGCCGCTACCGTGCCACCGACCATCGCCATCAACGAATTGACCGCCACCAGCCCGCTGACCCCGGACAGGGTTTGCGCACTCATGACGTTGAAGCCGAACCAGCCGACGATCAAGATCCACGAGCCCAACGCGAGAAATGGAATGCTCGACGGCGCGAACGCCACCAGGCGCCCTTCCCGATAACGCCCCTGCCTTGGCCCCAGCAACAGCACCGCCGCCAGCGCCAGCCAGCCGCCCATGGCGTGCACCACGACGCTGCCGGCAAAGTCATGGAAGCTGGCGCCGAAGGTGGCCAGCAACCAGGCTTGCAGGCCGTAGTTGCCGTTCCACACCATGCCTTCGAAAAACGGGTAGATGAAGGCTACGATCAACGCAGTGGCACACAGTTGCGGAACAAACCGTGCACGCTCGGCGATTCCCCCGGAAATGATCGCCGGGATCGCCGCCGCGAAGGTCAGCAGGAAGAAGAACTTCACCAGGCCGTAGCCGTGGTCGGCGCTGATCACCGCCGCCGGTTGCATGAAGGTCACCCCGTAGGAGATCCAATAGCCTATAAAGAAATAGGCCAGTGTGGAAATCGCGAAGTCACTGAGGATTTTCGACAGGGCATTGACCTGGTTCTTCTGGCGCACCGTGCCGACTTCCAGGAAGGCAAAGCCGGCGTGCATGGCCAGGACCATGACCGCGCCAATCAGAATGAACAGCGTGTTGGAGCTGTGGACGAGGGTGTCCACCGCGCTTTGCAAATTTTCCATGGAGGATGGCAGGCCTGCAGATGCAGGAAAAAGCACCAAAGCAGTTCATGACCTTCATGATGCGCACTAAATTGGCACCAACGATCCGACCCTCGTTTGAGGCCGTGAACCGCTTTGGCGCAGCGATCATTGAAAA
Source organism: Pseudomonas sp. G5001 (assembly GCF_013385475.1). Lineage (NCBI taxonomy): Bacteria > Pseudomonadati > Pseudomonadota > Gammaproteobacteria > Pseudomonadales > Pseudomonadaceae > Pseudomonas > Pseudomonas sp. G5001. The sequence goes on along the minus strand of NZ_JACAPZ010000043.1, from coordinate 21,623 downwards.
AGGCAGAATCCGACAGGGTTTTTCCGCGAGTTTTAGTTATTTAGGGTAAGGTTTTTCAGGGTTTGAGCCCCAACCGCCCGGATTCAGCGCAAGGCCCCGGGCCTGCGCACCAAGGCAAAGCAAAAGCTGTACCAGACAATTGCAGTGAACCTTCACCGACACCGGTGACTCGAAACCAGAAGTAAACAGACCAGCCACTCACGGAGATAACCATGGCCAGAAAAACGGCAAAGACTGCTCAAGAAATACTGATGGCGGATTTTCAAACCCTGGTCAGCGATACCGAGAAGCTGCTGGACGACACGGCGATCCTCGCCGGTGACCAGGCTGACGAGCTTCGCAGCAAGATTCACGAAAGCCTGCTCAAGGCCCGTGAAACCCTGCAACTGACCGAAGACTCCCTGCGCGAACGCGGCCAGGCGGCGGTCACGGCCACTGAAGACTATGTGCAGGCCAACCCCTGGCAGTCCGTCGGCATTGCGGCCGGCGTGGGCTTTTTGATCGGCCTGCTGGCTACAAGGCGCTAATCATGTCTATCGGCGAATCCGGCTCGTCCACGGGCCCAAGTTCTACTTCACGGCGCCTGGGCGCGGCTGTCCTGGGTTTGCTGCACAGCCATGTCGAGCTGTTCGGCATCGAGTTGCAGGAGCAGAAAGCCCGCACCGTCAGCCTGTTGCTGTTCGCCGGCCTGGCGCTGGTGTTTGCCTTGCTGTTGCTGGTGGGTTTGTCGGCGCTGGTGATGATCCTGGTGTGGGATACCTACCGCCTGACCGGGATTATCAGCCTGTGTGTGTTCTACATACTGGCCGCAGCATTCTGCGGGTTGCGCCTGAAGGCGGCGGTGTTCGATGAGTCCACGCCGTTCCACGCCACCCTCGAAGAGCTGGCCAACGACCGGGAGCGCCTGCTGCCATGAGCATGACTGAATTGCCGCAAAACACTTCCCGGCGAGAAATGCGCAAGGCGTTGATCCGCCTGCGCATGGAAATGCACCGCCAGGAAATCCGTCACGAGTCCCAGCAACTGATGCTGCCGCTGCAAAAGGTCCGCAACATGGGCCAGAGCTGGCAGGACGGTTTTGGCATCAAGCACGCGCCGCTGTGGGGCGTGGGCGTGGTGACGCTGCTGGGGTTTCTCACCGGCAAAGGCGCCAAGGGCGGCGGAATCGGCACCATGACCCGCCTGGTGCGGCTGGGTGCCGGCCTGATCCCGCTGATCAAACTGGCCATGCAAGGTGCTTCGCGCAAAAGTTGAGCGTGCTGGCTGCATTCTTGCAAACAGATCAGGCCCGGCCCTCTCCATTGAGGGCCGGGCCTTTTTTATTTCCGGTCTTTTAAGGAGGCCCCGTGATCGACGGGCAACCGCTCGCCTGCTTCCAGCCATTCATCGACACCGCCACCGGCCGCATCGCCGGCGTAGAAGCCCTGGGCCGCCTACGCCAGGCGAATGGCCAACTGCGCTCGGTGGGTCCGCTGTTCGCCGACCCGCGCACGCCCTCGGTGGCCTTGCGCCGCCTGGACCGGCAGATCCGTGACAATGCCCTGAGCCGCCTGCATGAAGCCCCGCAGGAGTGGTTCCTCAGCCTGAATATCTCGCCACGCTGGATCACCCGCCTGCGCCCGGGCCAGGCGCTGCCGAGCCTGAAGCAATTGCAACTGCATAACGTCGACCCGCGCCGCATCGTGTTCGAGATCACTGAACTGGGCGGCGATATCCTGCGCCTGGCCGAAGTCGTCGAGCGCTACCGCGAGGCCGGCGCGCGGATTGCCATTGATGACTTCGGCGCCGGCTATTCGCAGCTGGACCGGGTGCTGGCCTTGCAGCCGGACATTCTCAAGCTGGACATGCGCCTGTTCCAGGCCGCGGCCCGCGGTGGCCCGAGCGGTGAGGTGGTACGGGCACTGGCGCAAATGGCGGAAAAAACCGGCTGCTGGATCATCGCCGAAGGGGTGGAAACCGAGGCCCAACTGAATTTCGCCCTGGAATGCGGTTCGCGTTATGTCCAGGGCTACCTGTTCGCCCAGGCCCAACTGGACTGGTTCGACACCGACGCATTCGTGCCGCGCTTCGCCCAGCTGCGCACCGGCTATGTCCAACAGAAGCTCGCCGAACGTGGCCGGATCATGCAACTGCGCCAGCAACTGGCGGAGCTGATGCAGATCCTGCAAACCTGGGCCCACACCCGCGCACCGCTGAGCCACCTGCCGCAATTGCCGGCGTTTCCCTGGCTGCTGCGTTTTTACCAGTGCGACCGGCATGGCACGCAACTGACACCCAACTTCGAATGGCACCAGGGCGCCTGGCAAGCCGACAGCCGCTACCTGGGCCACAACTGGTCATGGCGTCCGTATTTTTATCATTTGCTGGCCGAAGGTTGGGAGGAGCGGCGGCTGACCCTGTCCTCAACCTATCGCGATGCCACGACCAACCAGTACTGCCTGACTGCCGGACAATTCTTTGATAATGGTCAGCGCTTGCTGTTAATCGATATCGACGCCGCCGGCCTGTAGTTTTTCGCTTGCGAAGGCCTGGCTGAACCGGGAAGCTGGGAGCCGTCATTCACCGCACGGAGAGTACCCGCCTTGGATTGGCCCACCCTGCTTACCCGCGAACGCCTTGGAAAACCCCTGCACAGCCCGGAAGAACTGGGGCGCAGTCCGTTTCACAAAGACCATGACCGCATCATCTTTTCCGGTGCGTTTCGCCGCCTGGGCCGCAAGACGCAAGTGCACCCGGTGACCAGCAACGATCACATCCACACCCGGCTGACCCACTCCCTGGAAGTCAGTTGCGTGGGACGATCCCTGGGCATGCGCGTAGGCGAGACCATCCGCAGTGCCCTGCCCGACTGGTGCGACCCGAGCGACCTGGGCATGGTGGTGCAGTCAGCCTGCCTGGCCCATGACATCGGCAACCCACCCTTCGGCCATTCCGGCGAGGACGCGATCCGGCACTGGTTCCAGCAAGCTTCGGGCCGTGGCTGGCTGGATGACATGAGCAGCGCCGAACGCAATGACTTCCTCAATTTCGAAGGCAATGCCCAGGGCTTCCGGGTACTCACGCAACTGGAATACCACCAGTTTGATGGTGGCACCCGCCTGACCTACGCCACCTTGGGCACCTACCTGAAATACCCCTGGACCGCCCGCCACGCCGACTCCCTGGGCTACAAGAAACACAAGTTCGGCTGCTACCAGAGCGAACTGCCGATCCTGGAGCAGATCGCCCAGAAGCTCGGCTTGCCGCAGTTGGAAGAACAACGCTGGGCCCGGCACCCGCTGGTGTACCTGATGGAGGCGGCTGACGATATCTGCTACGCGTTGATCGACCTCGAGGACGGCCTGGAAATGGAGCTGCTGGAATACGCCGAGGTCGAGTCACTGCTGCTGGACCTGGTGGGCGACGACTTGCCGCAAACCTATCGGCAACTCGGCCCGCTGGATTCCCGGCGACGCAAGCTGGCGATCCTGCGAGGCAAGGCCATCGAACACCTGACCAACGCCGCGGCCCGGGCGTTCGTCGAACAACAGGACGCGCTGCTGGCCGGCACCCTGCCGGGGGACCTGGTGGAACATATGCACGGCCCGGCCAAGCGCTGCGTGCTGGATGCCAAGGACATGGCCCGCAAGAAGATTTTCCAGGACAAGCGCAAGACCCTGCATGAGATCGGCGCCTACACCACCCTGGAAATCCTCTTGAATGCCTTCTGCGGCGCGGCGCTGGAACAACATGGCGGTCGCACACCGTCGTTCAAGAACCGACGCATCCTCGACCTGCTGGGCAATAGCGCCCCGGACCCTTCCTGGTCATTGCACGCGTCCTTCCTGCGCATGATCGACTTTATCGCCGGCATGACTGACAGCTACGCCAGCGAGATGGCCCGCGAGATGACCGGCCGCTCCAGCCCGCAATAAATCGGAGCCCTGGCTGATGGCCAGGGCGACTTTTCAAAGAATCGCCCTACGCACGGAACAGAGCGGCCTGATCGAAGTTCTTCCCCGCCGCGATGAATAATCGCGCGCCCTGACCGCAGTCTTTCGACCTGCTCCTGCGCCCGATAGCTGGCGGGCCCATTAACTTCTTACTACACGCCCTGGTGGAGCGTCTTCAGGGCTCTTGTCCATTCCATGGAAAAAACCATGCTCGAACAACTTCGCATCCTGTTGGTGGAGGATCACCCCTTTCAATTGCTGGCCACCCAATGCCTGCTACGAAACTATGGCTACCACGACCTGGCACTGGCCGAGAATGCAGAACAGGCAATGCGGCTGATGACACAAACCGACGTGCCATTCGATATTCTGCTCTGTGATCAATGTTTGCCCGACTTGCCCGGGCTGGAGTTGATTGAAATTGCCAACCGCAGGGGCTTTATAAGGTCCGCGATATTGCTCAGCGGCCTGCCCGTCAATGAACTGGAACACCTGATGGCCCAGGCATCCCGACGCAACTTTCCATTACTTGGCTATTTGTCGAAGCCGTTAAGCCACCTTGAGCTGAATGAACTCATACGCCAATCACGCCTTACTCGCTCAACAGGAAAGTAGGAAGTTAAACACCCGGGCAATCCGAAAACGCCTCTTTATAACGCTGCGCTCTCACGACCAGTTACTTTTAAATTCCACCCACGCAAAACTCTTACACCCAAACAACAAACACCTCACAGAGCGTAATCCCTTGCTTTTTTTGATGTAGGATTATTCTTGTTTTACGTTTGTTCCACATCAAGTTCATCCTCCTTCATTGCCATGTGAGCTAATGTGCCGACTTTATTTGCGCCTGTATGGAATTTGATCATGAACTCAGTTTTTATTATTGACGACCACCCCGTCATCCGACTTGCCATTCGGATGTTGTTAGAACACGAAGGCTATAAAGTAGTGGGAGAAGCCGATAACGGTTGTGATGCGATACAAATGGTCAAGGAGTGTCAGCCTGACCTGATTATCCTTGATATAGGCATTCCGAAACTCGATGGCCTGGAAGTGCTGTGCCGGTTCAACGCAATGAGTACGCCGACCAAGACGTTAATACTCACTGCCCAGACCCCCAAGCTCTTTGCTACCCGGTGCATGCGCTCCGGCGCGGATGGCTATGTGTGCAAGGAAGGTGACTTGAGCGAACTGCTCAGTGCCATCAGGGCGGTCTTGTCAGGTTACAACTACTTCCCGAGCCAGGCCCTTAACGGCAGCACTAACGAAACGGATAACAATGAAGAGCTTGAACTGTTCAAAGTCGTCAACGATCGTGAACTCATGGTATTACAACTTTTTGCCCAAGGCCGGACAAACAAGGAAATCGCCAAGGGCATGTTTCTCAGCAACAAGACTGTCAGCACTTACAAAAAAAGGCTCATGCAAAAACTGAAAGCCAAATCCTTGGTAGAACTTATCGAGATGGCAAAACGTAACGCGCTAGTGTGAGAAATCGGATGCCCAGGCGATTAAAGGACTATCTAATCATATTGAGTATCGGGGTGTGCCTCAGCACTTCCGTGCCTGCCGAACAAACTGTTCCCGAGCAATATGCCCTGCTGGGGCGTGCCGGTGCCGTTCAACTGGACACCCCCCTGAACAAGACACAGCGCCAGTGGCTGCAGAACAAACGGGAACTGATACTGGGCACCTCTGCACCCGACTATCCGCCCTTCGACATCACCTCCAGCGGGCGTGATTATGAAGGGCTGACTGCCGATTACGCCGGGCTGCTGGCCAGGACACTGGCGATACCGCTCACCGTGTTGCGCTACTCCTCCCGTGAAGCCGCGATCCAGGCGCTGGCAAACGGCGAAATCGATTTTCTGGGGTCTGCCAACGGTTTTGAAGCGGCGAATCCCGACATCGTGCTGTCACTGCCCTACGCAGTGGATCAGCCGGTACTGGTGACCCGTGAAGGTGAGAACCGCGACCTTGGCGACGGCCTGGCCGGCCTGCGCCTGAGTCTTGTCTACCATTACCTGCCCATGGACGAAGTGCAGGCGCTGTACCCCAAGGCGACCATCCACGCCTACCCGTCCTATCAAAATGCCTTGAATGCCGTGGCATTCGACCAGGCTGACGTATTCCTGGGCGACACCATTTCCACTCACTACATGATCAACAAGGGCTACCTGAAAAATATCCGCATGGCCAACTTCGGCAAGCACGAGGCCCACGGGTTCAGCTTCGCCTTGCGCAAGGATCAACCCATTCTCCTGAGTATCATCGACTCAGTGCTCGATGGCGTATCAACCTATGAACGTGACAGCATCGCCAAGCGCTGGAGTGCGGGCAGCGACATTCTGCTGACCGACCGCAAGCTGCAACTGAGCCTGCGCGAAGAGCGCTGGCTCAAGGACAACCCCGTGGTGAAGGTGGTGGTCAATGAAACCCTCGCCCCCCTGACGTTCTTCGATACCGACGGCAAGTTCCGGGGCGTCACCGCCGACGTGCTGGAGCTGATCCGCCTGCGAACCGGCCTGCGCTTCGAGATTCAACACGTGCGTGACGTCGCCAACATGATGGAACTGGTGCAGACCGGCGCAGCCGACATCATCGGCGCAATTACCCCCAGTACCGGGCGCGAGTCCCAGTTGAACTTCAGCCGCCCCTACCTGGAAAACTCCTACGTATTACTGACCCGTAAAGAGCCGGGCGCGCCCACAAGCCTTCAAGAACTGGCCGGCAAGCGCCTGGCGATTACCCAGGGCAATCAGCTGGAAAAATTCCTGCAGCAGGCATTTGCCCAGATAAACCTGGTGGAAACCGGGGATACCTTCAAGGCATCGGAATTGCTGGCACAGGGGCAAGTCGACGGCGCAGTGAACCCTTTGGTGATCGCCAACTACCTGCTTTCTTCTCCGGCATTCCAGGACAAACTGCAGATCAGTTCCAGCATCGGCACGTTGCCTGCGACGTTTGCCCTGGCGACGTCCCGACACGCCACGGAGCTGAGTTCGATCCTGGACAAGGCACTGCTGAGTATCGCCCCGGATGAGATGGCGGCGATCAACAGCCGCTGGCGCGGCTACAACGCAGCGTCCGATGGCTACTGGCGCAATTACCATCGCCTGATTGCCCAGATCATCATCGGCACCGGGCTGCTGCTGTTGATTTCCCTGGCCTGGAACGGCTACCTGCAGCGCCAGATCAAGCACCGAAAACTGGCCGAGCGCGCCCTTAACGACCAGTTCGAGTTCATGCGGGCGCTGGTCAATGAAACGCCCCATCCGATCTACGTACGCGACCACAACGGCTATCTGCAGACCTGCAACGACAGCTACCTGCAGACGTTCGACATCAAGCGTGAAGACGTCATCGGCAAAAGCATCACGCAGATGAGCATGGCCCTTGAGACGGAGGCGGCGCAGTACCATGCCGACTACCAGCGGGTAGTGGCCGAGGGTAAACCGTTGATCCTTGATCGCACCCTGCACGTGCACGGGAAAAAACTCACGATCTACCACTGGATCCTCCCCTACCGCGACTCCGTGGGCGAGGTCCAGGGCATCATTGGCGGCTGGATCGATATCAGCGAACGGCGCCAGTTGTTCGACGAGTTGCGCGCCGCCAAGGAACGCGCCGACGAGGCCAATCGCGCGAAAAGTACGTTCCTGGCCACCATGAGCCACGAAATCCGCACGCCGATGAACGCCGTCATTGGCATGCTGGAATTGACACTCAAGCGCGCCGATCAGGGTCATCTTGATCGCCCTGCGATCGAGGTCGCCTACAACTCGGCCAAGGACCTGCTGGAGTTGATCGGCGACATTCTGGACATTGCACGTATCGAATCCGGTCGGTTGAGCCTGGCCCCGGAGCGGGTCAACCTGCGCGAAGTCATCGAGTCGGTGGTCCGCGTGTTCGATGGCCTGGCGCGCCAGAAAACCCTGAGCCTGGTGCTGGAGTTCACCCCCGATGTCGAGGATACCGACGTACTGATCGACCCTCTGCGGTTCAAGCAGGTGCTCTCGAACCTGGTGAGCAATGCGATCAAGTTCACTGAACGCGGGCAGGTGAAGATCAAGGTGCAGCTGAAGGCGACCGGGCAACCTCAACAGATCGAGATGAAACTGGTAGTGGAGGACACCGGCATCGGGATCAATCGCGAAGACCAGCTACGCCTGTTCGAGCCCTTCGCCCAGGCCGACAACTCCGGGCACCTGGCCAGGAGCGGCGCCGGCCTGGGCCTGGTGATCTGTCGCAGCCTGTGCGCCATGATGGGCGGGCAATTGAGCCTGAGCAGCGTGCCCATGGTAGGCACCCAGGTCCACGTCAGCCTGAAGATGACCAGCCTGCCGCCGGTCAAGGCCGTAGACAAGCTCGAACCGGCCGCAGCCACGCCGGCGCCAGTACTCAACGTGCTGGTGGTGGATGACCATCCGGCCAACCGCTTGCTGATGTGCCAGCAACTGGGTTTCCTGGGGCATCAGTTCACCGCGGCCCATCATGGTGCTGCGGGGTTCCAGGCCTGGCGCCAGGAACACTTCGATCTGGTCATTGCCGACTGCAATATGCCGATCATGAACGGCTACGAATTGAGTCACTCCATTCGCGAGTATGAGGAGCGCGAGCAGAAAACCCCGTGCGTGATACTCGGCTTCACCGCCAACGCGCAGCCCGAGGAGAAACAACGCTGCTTTGACGCCGGCATGAATGACTGCCTGTTCAAACCCATCAGTCTTACTGCGCTGGAACAGCACCTGGCGCAGGTCGATCCGCTGCCCACCCGCAACGTGTTTACCCTGCAAAGCCTGGACGCGATGACGGGCGGTGACCCACAGTTGAGCCGGCGTTTGCTCGAGGAGTTGCTCAGCAGCAGCCGGAATGATCGGGTCGAGCTGATGGCCATGCTGGCACGGCAAGCCGCGCCCGGCGACCTGATCGACCAGGCCCACAAGATCAAGGGCGCCGCCCGGATCATCCAGGCCGATACCTTGTCCGGACAATGCGAAGCGTTGGAGCAGGCGTGTGGCGAACGCGAGACACCACACGTTATCGAGGCGGGCATCAAGGCAATAGAGAAATCCATGCTTGAGCTGGAGAGGATGCTGCAGATGCAACTGGACGTGCTGGACTGTCGATAGTCTGCAGGAGCGAACTTGCTCGCTCCTGCAGGAGACTCACCCCATCAACAATCGGTCAACCGCAGGAAAATCGCCGCCAACTGCTCGATGCCGGCCTGATCCTGCGGGGTAAACCGCGACAGCGATGGGCTGTCCAGGTCGAGCACACCAATCAAGCGCCCGTCCTTGACCAACGGGACGACCAACTCGCTGTTGGACGCACTGTCACAGGCGATATGCCCCGGGAATGCATGCACGTCTTCCACCCGCTGGGTTTGCCGCGAGGCCGCTGCCGCGCCGCACACACCGCGACCGAACGGAATGCGCACACAGGCGATCTGCCCCTGGAACGGCCCGAGCACCAGCTCTTCATTGCGGTTGAGGTAGAAGCCTGCCCAGTTCAAATCATCCAGCTGGTTGAACAGGAACGCAGAAAACTGCGCGGCATTGGCAATGAAATCCCGCTCATCCGCCAACAGCGATTCCAGCTGCGCATGCAGCATGGCGTAGCCATCGAGGCCGGTTCCAGCCTGTTGCAAATCAATCATGGTTGACGCTCCAACAACTTGAGGCCCACCCAGTAGCGGGCGAACTGATAGGCACAACGGCCGTTGCGATTACCGCGCCCGGTGGCCCAGCGCACGGCGAGGATGTCCAACTCTTCATCGCGTTGCCACTGCAGACCGGCCTTACTCGCCAACTCACCGATCCAGTGCTCGACCACATCCAGGAAGTGCTCCTGATTGAACGGGTAAAACGACAGCCACAAACCGAAACGGTCAGACAGGGCAATCTTGTCCTCCACCGCTTCGTTGGGATGCAGCTCGCCGTCTATGGTCTTCCAGTTCTCGTTATCGCTCTGGTTCTCGGGCACCAGGTGACGACGGTTGGAGGTGGCATACAACAGGACGTTTTCCGGCGCCTGCTCCAGGGAGCCGTCGAGTACGCTCTTGAGCACACGATAATCGCTCTCGCCGGCTTCGAAAGACAGGTCATCGCAGAACAACACAAAGCGTTGTGGCAATTTGATCAGTTGCTCGACCACCCGCGGCAAGTCCGCCAGGTGATCGCGCTCGATCTCGATCAGGCGCAGCCCGGCCTTGGCGTGCTGCGCCAGTAAGGCGCGCACCATGGACGATTTACCGGTGCCGCGCGAGCCCCAGAGCAGCGCATGGTTGGCCGGCAGGCCGTCGAGAAACTGTTGGGTGTTACGGGCCAATTGTTCGCGCTGTTTATCCACGCCGATCAGGTCGGACAGGCGCATATCCAGGCTGACTTCCAGTGGCAATAAAAAGCCGCTGCGACCTTCGCGCTGCCAACGGGCAGCCAGGCAATGGTTCCAGTCAACGGCTTCGCGCGGGGCAGGCAACAAGGGCTCCAGGCGAGCCAGTACCGCGTCGGCACGCTCAAGAAAGGCATTCAATCGAGAATCCACGACTATTCCTCTGGCAAGTTCTTGTAAAAGATGGCGTATTGGCAACCCTGAGGCAGACCGTGCAGGGCTGCACCGAATAAAATCGATTCATGCCGGGCAAGTTTGAGCCTGTGGATGTTCAGCTATGCTTGCCGGGCGAAAGGAAACGTAAAGTGGTACAGCACCCGATGGATATCAAGTTCGCCCACCGCTTGTCTTATAAACAAGCCAGACTGACAGTGCTGGTCGGATTCGTCTTGGGAACCTTGCTCAGCCTGATACAGATTGGGATTGATTATGCCAGCGAAGACGCTTCCATCAACCGGGAAATACGTGCGCTGATTGAAATCAGCCATAACCCGGCTTCGCGCATCGCCTACAACATCGACGCCGAGCTGGCCCAGGAACTGACGCTGGGCCTGCTGCACTCCCCCGCCATCACCCATGCACAACTGATCGACAACAACGGTTTGGTGCTGGCCGATGTCCATCGCCCGCGCAAGGAAAGCACCTACCGGCCCATCAGCGACTTCCTGTTTGGCGCCAACCGCCAATTCGAAGATCGGCTCTACCTCGCCCACATGCCCAACGATTCCCTCGGTGTACTGCGTCTTGACGTAGACACCTACGCGTTCGGCAGCCGCTTCCTGCACCGCGCCGAGATCACCCTGCTCAACGGCTTCGCCCGCAGCCTGATCCTCACCGGCATTCTGTTGGCGCTTTTCTACGTGATGCTGACCAAGCCGCTGGTGCGCATTATCCGCGAGCTGAGCTCACGCAAGCACGAGCGCCTGGACTGCCCGCCGGGGCACGAGCACGACGAGATCGGTGTACTGGTCAACGTCGCCAACCAACAGTTTGAAAACATGGAGACTGAAATCCAGCAACGCCGGCATGCTGAAAATCGCCTGACCGAATACCTCGGCCAACTGGAAGACATCGTCTCCGCACGCACCACCGAGCTCAAGGCGATCAATCATCGGCTGACGCTGTCGAACGACGAGCTGGAAGCGGCGAAGATGACGGCCCTGGGCATGGCCCAGGCACGGGCGGCGTTCCTGGCCAACATGAGCCATGAAATCCGTACACCGCTGAACGGCCTGCTGGGGATGATCGCCCTCTCCCTCGACAGCCCGCTGAACGCCGAGCAACGCCAGCAACTGTCGATCGCCCATGACTCCGGCAAAGTACTGGTGGAGCTACTCAACGATATCCTCGACCTGTCGAAGTTCGACGCCGGCCAACTGGAACTGGAAAGCATCCCGTTCGACCTCGGTTCACTGGTGGAAGACACCGCCAACCTGCTCTCGCAAAACGCCGCGCCCAGCGTGGAGCTGACGTGCCTGATCGACCCGCAGTTTCCCGCCCAGGTGCTGGGCGACCCGACGCGGGTACGGCAGATTGTCAGCAATTTGCTGTCCAACGCCCTGAAGTTCACGCGTTTCGGCCGGGTGGATGTACGCCTCAGTGCCCAGGCCGGCCGGGTCAGGATCGAGGTGTGCGACACCGGTATCGGGATCGCCCAGGATGCCCAGGTCAAGATTTTCCAGCCGTTCACCCAAGCCGGTGCGGGCATCACCCGCCAGTTCGGCGGGACAGGCCTGGGCCTGGCGCTGACCCACAACCTGTGCGAAGCCATGAAGGGCCGCCTGAGCATCAGCTCGGAAGCTGGCTTTGGCAGCCAGTTCTGTGCCGACCTGCCCTTGCCGACCCACTTGCCGGCGGTGCGCCTGGCGCCTTTGGCTGGAGATGTAATCGCCATCACCAGCACCAGCAGCGGGCTGGCAGAACTCCTCACCAGCCTGCTGCCGAGTTGGGGCCTGGCTCCGCGCTGTTATTCCATCGACGATGACTTGAGCGGGCAGAATCCCGACCTGCTGATCACCGACTGCCCCGAATGCCTGTTCCGCCTGCGCCCGATGATCACCGCCCCGATCCTGGTGGTAACCGCCTACGGCAACTTCATGCCCAGCGAAGAAGTTGCGGCCCTGGCCCCCTTGCAGCAACAGGCCCGCCCCCTGAGCCGCACCGCGCTGTACCAGGTCCTGCAACGCAACTTGCGCACCGATCCGGACCTGGTCCTGGACCTGATCCAGCTGGAAACCGGCCCCCTCGCCCACCGGGCGCGCATCCTGCTGGTGGAGGACAACCCGGTCAATCAACTGGTGGCCAAGGGCATGCTCGGCAAGCTCGGGTGCGAGGTAATCGTCGCCGCCCACGGTGGTGAAGCCCTCAAGCTGCTGGAAGAGCAAGGCTTCGACATGGTGTTGATGGACTGCAATATGCCGGTGATGGATGGCTATGAGGCCAGTCGGCAGATCCGCCGCAGCGGGCGCTGGCCGGACTTGCCGATCGTCGCCTTGACGGCCAATGCCATGTCCGAGGAACGCGAGCGCTGCCGGGCTGCGGGCATGAACGATTACCTGGCCAAGCCGTTTCGCCGGGAAGAACTCAAGGCCTTGCTCGATCTGTGGGTGCCGACTACGACAAGTCTTTGATCTGGCGCAACAGCTGATCCAGACCGTCACGCAAGGCATCGGCCTGGTTCAGGTCAACGCCGCTGTCACACAACAGGCGGGCCTTCAGCGGCTGCACCCGGTCGCGCAGGTGCCGGCCTTCATCGGTCAGGCTCAGGTGCACTTCACGCTCATCCAGCGCACTGCGCTGACGCCGCACCAGGGCAAGCTGCTCCAGGCGCTTGAGCAGTGGCGTCAGCGTGCCGGAATCCAGCAGCAGGCGCTCGCCCAGTGCCTTGACCGTAGGCTGCGACACCACTGCAGCCTGCCATTCCCACAGCACCAGCATCACCAGGTATTGCGGATAGGTCAGGCCCAACTGATCGAGCATCGGCTTGTAGGCCCGGGTGACCGCGCGGGAGGCGGCGTAGAGCTTGAAGCACAGTTGGTCGTCGAGGGCCAGGGACAGGTCGGTCATTTGAGCAGGGCTTCGATCTCTTGGGTCAGGTCCTGGGGCTTGGTGGTCGGGGCGAAGCGCTTGACCACCTGGCCGTCGCGACCGATCAGGAACTTGGTGAAGTTCCACTTGATGCCCTTGGAGCCCAGCAATCCCGGGGCCTGCTTTTTAAGCTGTACGAATAATGGGTGGGCATCGCTGCCGTTGACGTCAATCTTCTTGAACAGCGGGAAACTGACACCAAAGTTCAGCTCGCAAAACTCCGAAATGGCGCCTTCGTTGCCCGGCTCCTGCTTGCCGAACTGGTTGCAGGGAAAGCCCAATACCACCAGTCCCTGGTCCTTGTAATGCTGCCAGAGCTCCTCAAGCCCCTTGTATTGCGGGGTGAAGCCGCACTTGCTGGCAGTGTTGACCACCAGAATCGCCTTGCCGGCGAAATCGGCCAAGGTCTTTTGCTCACCCTTGATGGTGGTGCAAGGGATGCTCAGCAGGTTGTCGCTCATGGCAGTGCCTCTACAGAGATAAGAAGGACTGAACGATAGTAGGCAATTCAATTGTGTGCAATTTAATTGGCGGGACTTATGCCTTGATATAACGGCCCCTGCGGGCACGAAGCCCGCAGGAGCTTGACGGCTCAGCGCGGTACCAGGTCCAGGCACACCGAGTTGATGCAGTAACGCAAACCGGTCGGCGGCGGTCCGTCCGGGAACACGTGGCCCAGGTGCGCATCGCATTTGGCGCAGGTGACTTCGGTACGGATCATGCCGTGGCTGATATCCCGAATCTCGACCATGGCCTGCTCGGCGATCGGCTCGTAGAAGCTGGGCCAGCCGCAGCCGGAGTCAAACTTGGCCCTGGAATCGAACAGCGGCTCATTGCAGCAGATGCAGTGGTAGACGCCGTCGGTCTTGGTGCCGTTGTACTTGCCGCTGAACGGTCGCTCGGTGCCTTTGAGGCGGCACACGTTGTACTGCTCCGGGTCGAGCATGGCTTTCCATTCTTCAACGGTTTTCTGCAACTTTTCCATCGGTACACCTCGGCAACTGAAAAAGCCTGATCTGTGTCTTTTCCATGGATCAGGCGGCACGTATGATTGCGCCTCTTCAAAGCGCCAGTCTGGCACCCGCGTTACCGGCATTCAAACGTATTTATGGGTCAGGCCAACGCAGGATTCTCAGCACGGTAGTCTTCACACCGTCTGGATCGTTCATTTTCAGGATCACATCGCCATGCAGGTCAGCAAATCGAACAAGCTCGCCAACGTCTGCTACGACATTCGCGGCCCGGTGCTCAAGCACGCCAAACGCCTGGAAGAGGAAGGCCATCGCATCCTCAAGCTGAACATTGGCAACCCGGCACCCTTTGGTTTCGAAGCGCCGGACGAAATCCTCCAGGACGTGATCCGCAACCTGCCTACCGCCCAGGGCTACAGCGACTCCAAAGGCCTGTTCAGCGCGCGCAAGGCCGTCATGCAGTACTACCAGCAGAAGCAGGTTGAAGGTGTCGGCATCGAAGACATCTACCTGGGCAACGGCGTGTCCGAGCTGATCGTCATGTCCATGCAGGCCCTGCTCAACAACGGCGACGAAGTGCTGGTTCCGGCTCCCGACTACCCGCTGTGGACCGCCGCCGTAACCCTGGCCGGTGGCCATCCGGTGCATTACCTGTGTGACGAAGGCGCCGACTGGTTCCCGGACCTGGCCGACATCAAGGCCAAGATCACCCCGAACACCAAGGCCCTGGTGATCATCAACCCGAACAACCCCACCGGCGCCGTCTACTCCAGGGAAGTGTTGCTGGGCATGCTCGAACTCGCGCGCCAGCACAACCTGGTGGTGTTTTCCGATGAGATCTACGACAAGATCCTCTACGACGACGCCGTGCACATCTGCACCGCCTCCCTGGCGCCGGACCTGTTGTGCCTGACCTTCAACGGGCTGTCTAAATCCTACCGGGTGGCGGGCTTCCGTTCCGGCTGGATCGCCATTTCCGGCCCCAAGCACAATGCCCAGAGCTACATCGAGGGCATCGACATGCTGGCCAACATGCGCCTGTGTGCCAACGTGCCGAGCCAGCACGCCATCCAGACCGCACTGGGCGGCTACCAGAGCATCAACGACCTGGTGCTGCCACAAGGCCGCCTGCTGGAGCAGCGCAACCGCACCTGGGAACTGCTGAACGCGATTCCCGGCGTCAGTTGCGTCAAGCCGATGGGGGCGCTGTATGCGTTCCCGCGGATCGACCCGAAAGTGTGCCCGATCCTCAACGACGAGAAGTTCGTGCTCGACCTGCTGCTGTCGGAAAAGCTGCTGGTGGTCCAGGGTACGGCGTTCAACTGGCCGTGGCCGGATCACTTCCGGGTGGTCACCCTGCCGCGGGTGGATGACCTGGAGATGGCCATTGGTCGCATCGGCAACTTCCTGAAGTCCTATCGCCAGTAATGGGCATTGCGCTGTACGGCCCCCCCGTGGTCGTACAGCGATTATCTGGCAACACTTCTCTGCCCTGCGCGGGCGGTATCGCCTTTTACACCTGCCGGCTCCACCCTTGCTCGGGCATCACCCTATAATTACAGGGCTGCAAGGTAATGGGGCGAGGCTGCCGAGCCACACCAGGCCTCGGAAATTCCCTTCAAGGCTCTACATTCAGGCTGTAGGACACAGTTTGAAATAGTCCCCCGGTTGAATAGCCCCATGCCGCACCTTATATACCCCGCAGTACGCGACATATTAAGCATGAGGAGAATTCTACAACCATGATGCGCATTCTGCTGTTCTTGGCCACTAACCTGGCGGTCGTGCTGATTGCCAGCATCACGCTGAGCCTTTTCGGCTTCAATGGGATCATGGCGGCCAACGGGGTTGATCTGAACCTCAATCAGCTGCTGATCTTCTGTGCGGTCTTTGGTTTTGCCGGGTCGATTTTCTCGCTGTTCATCTCCAAGTGGATGGCGAAGATGAGCACCAGCACCCAGATCATTACCCAGCCACGCACCCGTCATGAGCAATGGCTGCTGCAGACCGTCGAGCAACTGTCCCGCGAAGCCGGGATCAAGATGCCTGAAGTCGGGATCTTCCCGGCCTATGAAGCGAACGCCTTTGCTACCGGCTGGAACAAGAACGACGCCCTTGTGGCCGTCAGCCAGGGCTTGCTGGAGCGGTTCTCGCCCGACGAAATCAAGGCGGTGCTGGCCCACGAGATCGGCCACGTGGCCAACGGTGACATGGTCACCCTGGCGCTGGTCCAGGGCGTGGTGAACACCTTCGTGATGTTCTTCGCGCGGATCATCGGCAACTTCGTCGACAAGGTGATCTTCAAGAACGAACAAGGCCAGGGCATGGCCTACTACGTGGCGACCATCTTCGCCGAACTGGTACTGGGCTTCCTCGCCAGCTCGATCGTGATGTGGTTCTCGCGCAAACGGGAATTCCGCGCAGACGAAGCCGGCGCACGCCTGGCCGGTACCGGCGCGATGATCAGCGCCCTGCAGCACCTGCGCTCCGAACAGGGCTTGCCGGTGCACATGCCGAACACCCTGACCGCCTTTGGCATCAACGGTGGCATCAAGCAGGGCATGGCTCGCCTGTTCATGAGCCACCCGCCACTGGAAGAGCGAATTGACGCACTGCGTCGTCGCGGCTGATAGCGACAAGAAGAAGGGGCGATTCAATCGCCCCTTTTTTGTGGGCGCTCTTCAGCGCCTGGCCAACCGGTACACCCGCTCGTCCAGGCGCGTGACGCCATCCTTAACAAACTTCCAGCTGTCCCCCAGGATGTCCTGCTCCTGCAGCACATCCAGGCTCCACCGGCCGCCCAGGAGCAATTGCACTTCCTCATCGCTCACCGCGAACGGCGGGCCGGCCTTTTGCGACTGTTCATAATCGAGGGTGATCAACAGGCCACGACTGCCTCCCGCCAGAATCCCATTCAAGTGCGCCGCATACTGCTCGCGCATCAACGGTGGCAGGGCAATCAGCGCCGCCCGGTCGTAAAGCGCTGTGCAACCAACCACGGCACCGGCATCCAGGGCGAAGAAATCCCCGCACCACAGCTCGATGGAACCCGCCTGGAAAACTTTGAAAGCGCCGCGCTGGCTGACCTGCGGCATCAGCTCCTGCTCGCTGAAAAACTCTTCAACGGCCTTTTCCGACAACTCGACCCCGATCACCCGATGCCCGATGCTCGCCAGCCACACCAGGTCCAGGCTCTTGCCGCACAACGGCACCAGCACCTGCGCCCCGTTCGCCACGCCCAGGCCGGGCCAGTGACGCAGCAGGTAAGGATTCACTTCGGGCAAGTGGAAACCCGTCTGATTGCGCGCCCACCGCTCATGCCAAAATCCAGGTTCCATGATTCACCCTAAAACTTGATCAAATAGCGCTAAAACTTATATTAGATTTAGATCAATGATCTGATTGAAGATGGTCCCATCTTAACCCTCAGGACCCTACTCATGCTGCCCAGCCTGTTTATCTCCCACGGTTCGCCCATGCTTGCCCTGCAACCCGGTGCCAGTGGCCCGGCACTCAAGCGCCTGGCGGCCGAGCTGCCACGCCCCAAGGCCATTGTGGTGGTCTCGGCGCACTGGGAAAGCCAGGGGCTGCTCGTGACTGGCAGCGCCGCACCAGAGACCTGGCACGACTTTGGCGGCTTCCCACGGGAACTGTTCGCGGTGCAGTACCCGGCCCCCGGTGACCCGCAGTTGGCCGCCCAAATCGTGCAGCTCCTCAAGGCTGACGGCCTGGAAGCGCGCATTGATGATCAGCGCCCCTTCGACCACGGCACCTGGGTGCCCCTGTCGCTGATGTACCCGGCGGCCGATATCCCGGTGGTGCAGGTATCGCTGCCAAGCCGCATGGGCCCTGCCCTGCAAACCCGTGTCGGCCACGCACTGGCGAGCCTGCGGGAACAGGGCGTGCTGCTGATCGGCTCCGGCAGCATTACCCACAATCTCGGCGAACTGGACTGGCATGCCGGGCCGGAGAGCATCGAGCCCTGGGCGCGGGATTTTCGCGATTGGATGGTCAGCAAACTGGCAGCCAACGATGAAGCCGCGCTGCACGACTATCGTCGCCAGGCACCTCATGCCGTGCGCAGCCACCCCAGCGACGAGCATTTGCTGCCGCTGTATTTCGCCCGGGGCGCCGGCGGTGAATTCAGCGCAGCCCACCAAGGCTTTACCATGGGTGCGCTGGGCATGGACATCTACCGTTTCGCCTGATTGCAGGCAAAAAAAATCCCCGAACCAGTCGGGGATTTTTTATGTTCGATCAATCAGCCCGGGGGCGGATCAATCTTCGCGGTAGCGACGCAGCTTCAACTGCTTACCGGCAACGCGGGTGTCCTTCAGCTTGGTCAGGAGTTTCTCCAGGCCATCTTCCGGCAGCTCTACCAAGGAGAAGCTGTCACGCACCTGGATGCGACCGATTGCTTCACGTGCCAGGCCACCCTCGTTGAGGATAGCGCCCAGCAGGTTCTTGGCAGCGATGCCATCACGCGCGCCCAGCGCGGTACGGCAGCGAGCACGGCCTTCAGCCAATGGAACCGGAGCACGACGCTCACGATCACCACGGTCCGGACGGTCGCCAGTACGCTCTGGACGATCACCGCGCGGAGCGTTGTTCGGCACCAGTGGACGTTCTTTCTCGATGGCAGCCAGGGTCAGGGCCTGACCGTTGGTAGCCTTGCGCAGCAGGGCTGCAGCCAGGGCACGCGGGGTGCAACCGATATCGGCAGTCAGGCGGTCCAGCAGATCGCCGTGGGTCGATTCAGCATCAGCCACCAGTGGCGACAGGCTGTTGGTCAGTTTCTTGATGCGCGCATCGAGAACGGCCTGGGCATCCGGCAGGCGGACTTCGGCAACTTTCTGACCGGTTACACGCTCGATCACTTGCAGCATGCGGCGCTCACGTGGAGTCACCAGCAGCAATGCACGACCTTCGCGACCAGCACGGCCGGTACGGCCGATACGGTGAACGTAGGACTCTGGATCGTAAGGCATATCAACGTTGAACACGTGAGTGATACGTGGAACGTCGAGGCCACGGGCAGCAACGTCGGTCGCCACAACGATGTCCAGACGGCCATCCTTGAGGGAGTCGATCACGCGCTCACGCTGGTTCTGGGCAATGTCACCGTTCAGCGCAGCGGCTTTGTAGCCTTTGGCTTCCAGGGCGCTGGCCAGGTCCAGGGTCGCTTGCTTGGTGCGCACGAACATGATCAGGGCGTCGAAGTCTTCGACTTCCAGCAGGCTCAATACAGCCGAGGTCTTCTGGTCAGCGTGAACCAACAGGTGAGCCTGTTCGATCGCGGTAACGGTCTGAGTTTTGGTCTGGATCTTCACGTGTTGCGGATCGCGCAGATGGCGTTCGGCAATGGCACGGATCGACTGTGGCAGGGTAGCCGAGAACAGTACGGTCTGACGGGTTGCTGGCAGTGCCTTGAAGATGACTTCCAGGTCGTCCATGAAGCCCAGCTTGAGCATTTCGTCAGCTTCGTCCAGAACCAGGTGGTTCACGGTCGACAGCACTTTTTCGTCGCGACGCAGGTGGTCGCACAGACGGCCCGGAGTGGCGACAACGATCTGTGCGCCGTTACGGATTGCTTTCAGTTGTGGGCCCATAGGCGCGCCGCCGTAAACGGCCACAACGGTAACGCCCGGCATTTGCTTGGCGTAGGTTTCGAAAGCGGTTGCTACTTGCAGCGCCAACTCACGGGTTGGCGCCAGGATCAGGGCTTGCGGCTCGCGCTTGGCAGGATCGATGCAGTGCAGGATTGGCAGGGCGAACGCGGCGGTTTTACCGGTACCGGTTTGCGCTTGGCCAATCATGTCTTGGCCGGCCATGATGATCGGGATCGATTGCTGCTGAATAGCCGAAGGTTCTTCGTAGCCAGTCGCGATGACGGCAGCAAGAATGTTCGGGTTAAGATTAAAAGCGGCGAAGCCGCCGGTTTCCTGGGTCATGGGTCTGCCTCTAAGTGCATCCGCAAAGACCCATGCTCCAAAGCTGCGCATGCCGTGTTGAGACTCAAGAGTCGCCCTGGCTGCTTTGTCGGCGGGGATTTGCGAAAACGAATGAATGAAAAAGATTCGTCAAGGAAGAGTCCGCTGTGCGGACGTGCAGCCGAAGCTGACTTCGGGGAATTGCGCTACCTAAACGCGGCCCGGTTAAAGGCCGGCGCGCACTATACCGGAAATCGCTGAAAAAGGGAGCTTTTTTTATCGCAAACCGCAGGTAAACGCCTCTGCATCAAAGGCTTTGCGCATCCAGGCAGCAGGGTCTATTTTTCAAAGGCCCGGCCCTGTTGGTCATGACGCTTAAACGGTTCACCCTTAACAGCGGGCCCTTCGGTCCGAAACCTCCCTTTGCGCCCGAGGGCACACCCCATGAACCAAGCCACCAACAGCCGCGTCAGCCGTGAACAGCAGGGTCATATCCTGTTGCTGGGCCTGGATCGCGTGGCCAAGCGCAATGCGTTCGACCTGGAATTGCTCAATGATTTGAGCCTGGCGTATGGCGAATTTGATCGCAATGAGCAAGCGCGGGTGGCCATTGTCTTCGGGCATGGCGATCACTTTACGGCCGGATTGGACCTGGCCAATGTGGGGCCCACGATGGCACAAGGGTGGCAACCGCCGTTGGGTGGTTGTGATCCGTGGGGCGTTTTCGCAGGGCCCCGGGTCAGTAAGCCGGTGATTGTTGCGGCTCAGGGGTACTGCCTGACCATTGGTATCGAGTTGATGTTGGCGGCGGATATCAATCTGTGTGCCAGCAATACCCGGTTTGCGCAGATGGAAGTGCAGCGCGGGATTTTTCCTTTTGGGGGCGCGACGTTGCGCTTTCATCAGATCGCGGGGTGGGGGAATGCCATGCGCTGGTTGCTCACGGGGGATGAGTTTGATGCCCATGAAGCGCTGCGGTTGGGGTTGGTGCAGGAGGTGATGGCCAGCGAGGATTTGTTGCCCCGGGCGGTGGCGCTGGCAAACCGCATTGCCCAGCAGGCGCCGCTGGGGGTGCAGGCCACGCTGATGTCGGCGCGCCAGGCACGGATCGAGGGGGAGACCGCGGCGGCGGCCGGGTTGCCCGTTTTGGTGGAGAAACTGCTGAATAGTGAGGATGCCAAGGAAGGTGTACGGGCGATGGTCGAGAAGCGGCCTGGGGTTTTTAAAGGCTGTTGATTGTGGAGGGGGGCTTGGGGCGGGGTACATATCCGTTATTTAGGTAACGGCCACTATTGGTTCCGCTCTTACAG
>NZ_JACAPZ010000042.1:0-42977 GCF_013385475.1 Pseudomonas sp. G5001 | reverse complement strand
GCGAGGCACCGAGTGGTGGGGCAAAGACCTTTTGGTTACTTTTGGCTGGGCCGGCATTCCGGGCGTTTGCCAAAAGTGACCCGCTGTAAGAGCGGAACCATAAGCCGCCGTTACCTAAATAACGGATATGTACTCAACCCCAACCCCTAGCGAAACCGCGCGATCACCGCCTCCACCACCGGGTTCGGCCGCTGGGTATTCCAGGCGACGGCCGTGGTCACCACATTGAGCTTCTGGCTCAACGCCCGAAACACCACATTGGCCGGCGCCAGCTTCTTCAACGACGCCGGCACCAACGCAATACCCTGCTCATAGCTGACAAACGCGATCTGCGAAGCCACCGACCGCACTTCATGCAGCACCCGAGGCGAAAACCCGCTGGCACGACAGGTAGCGATCAAATTGTCGAAATACACCGGACTGACGTTGCGCGAAAACATCACCAACGGCTCATTCGCCAGGCTCGACAAACTGATCCGCGTACGACTCGCCAACGGATGATCCACCGGAAGCGCCACCACCAGCCGGTCCTCCGTCAGCGGCAATGACTGCACCGAAGCCCCAAGGTCACCATCCAGCCGGGCAAACGCCAGGTCGATATCCCCGGCCTCCAGCGCCGGCAACGCCTCGACGCTGTCGATTTCCCGCACCGACACCGTGAGCTGCGGGTAATCAAGCTTCAGTTGCTCGATCAACCCCGGCAGCACATCAAACATCGCCGTGGAGATCGCGCCGATGGTCAACATCCCCGACTGCCCCGCCACCGCTTCTTCCACGGCGAGTTCCAGGCGCTCCAGCTGCTCGGCGAACTTGCGCACCGCCGGCAGGATCGCCGCGCCCACCGGAGTCAGCTTGGCCCCCCGTCGGGAGCGATCGAACAGCTTGACCTTGAGCGCCTGCTCCAGCACCTGGATCTGCTCGCTCAGCGGTGGCTGGGACATGCCGAGGCGCTTGGCCGCACGGCCAAAGTTCTGCTCTTCAGCCACGGCCAGGAACAACCAGAGGTGACGAATCAGGCGAAAGTTAATCATGGTCTTATCCATAGGTTAAGCGTATGCAAGGCTTCTGTACTTCGTAATATACCTATCATAGGCACTGCCTGACACTGGCCGCCTCCGTCACCCGAGGCTTGCCCATGACCCCTGACCGTTTGCTCGACCGCCTGGCCGCACTGGACACCAACACCGTGTCCGACGCCCTCGACTTTCTCGGCCTGCCCGGCGCCACGGTGGGCCTGCGCCCATTGTGGAACTGCCCGAAGATCGTTGGCCGCGCCAGTACCGTACTGCTCGGCCCCAAGTCCGACATCGCCCCGACCGTGCACTTGATCACCCCGGTGATCGAACAGGTCGCGACAGACGACCGGGTGCTGGTGATTGCCGGCGGTATCGAGGGCATTTCCTGCTGGGGCGACATCATCGCCAACGCGGCGTTGCGCAAACACATACGCGGTACGGTGATTGATGGTTTCAGCCGCGATATCGACGGCAGCGAAGCCATCAGCTATCCGGTGTACGGACGCGGCGTGACCATGATCAGTGCGCGCAACCGCGTGGTGCAGCTCGACGCCGGCGTGACCCTCAGCGTTGCTGGCGTAAGCGTCAGCGAGGACGACTACGTGATTGCCGATACCTGCGGCACGGTATTCGTGGCCCAGGCGGTGATCGAAAAGGTCCTGGACCTGGGCGAGCGCATTGCCCGCCGCCAGGACGGCATGGTGCAGGCCGTGCGCAGTGGGCGCTCTGTGGTCGAGGTGATGCACGACGCACAGTTTGAGGCGATCAGCCGATGAGTACCGATATCCAGCGGCTGAACCCGCGCCTGGCCAGCGCACAACCGTCTGCCACCTATCGCATCATGGACCGCGTCGCCGAACGCCGGGCGCAAGGCGCGCAGATTATCTCGCTGTGCGCCGGCGAACCGGATTTCGACACCCCGGCGCATATCCGCGAAGCCGCGATCCAGGCCATTGAAACCGGGCATACCCGCTACACCCAGGTGGCCGGTGCGCGGGCCCTGCGGGAGGCGGTGGCGGCGAAGTTCCGGCGCGAAAACGGCCTGGACGTGTCCTGGCAGGACACCCTCGTGTGCAACGGCGGCAAGCAGGTGATCTACAACGCCCTGGCAGCCACCCTCAATGAAGGCGACGAGGTGATCGTGCCCGCGCCGTACTGGGTCAGTTACCCGGAGATGGTGCAACTGTGCGGCGGCGAAGCGCGCATCGTCACCTGTGATGCCGACAGCGGTTTCAAGCTGACACCCGAGGCCCTGGCCGCTGCAATGACCCCGCAGACGCGCTGGCTGATCCTCAACTCACCGTCCAACCCCACCGGTGCGGTGTACAGCCAAGACGACTTGCGGGCACTCGCCGAGGTGCTGCTGGCCCACCCGCAGGTGCTGATCCTGGCCGATGACATTTACGAGCACCTGATCTTCGACGGCCAGGCCTTTCATACCCTGGCCCAGGTTGAGCCGCGTTTGGCACCACGCACATTGACCATGAACGGCGTGTCCAAGGCCTATGCCATGACCGGCTGGCGCATCGGTTTCGCCACCGGCCCACGCTGGCTGCTGGAGGCCATGGAAAAACTCCAGGGCCAGCAGACCTCCGGCGCCTGTTCGATCTCGCAACAGGCGGCCCTCGCTGCACTGGAAGGCCCCAGGGATTTCATCCGCGACAGCCGCCGGGTGTTCCAGGCGCGCCGGGACTTGATGGTCCAGTTGCTGAACGACACGCCAGGCCTGACGTGCATCAGCCCCGCCGGCGCGTTCTACGCGTTCGCCTCATGCGCCGTGCTGATCGGGCGCACCTCGGCGGGCGGGCGGCTGCTGCGCAGCGATGAAGACGTGGCCCTGGCGCTGCTGGATGAGGCCAATGTAGCCGTGGTGCATGGCAGCGCCTTTGGCCTGGGGCCGTACATCCGCATCGCCTATGCCCTGGATGACAAGTCGTTGCGCCAGGCGTGCGAGGCAATCCGCGGCTTCTGCAGCAGCTTGCTGGCAGAAGAATAAAAGTGATGAGTTCACATAGATAAATATCGCTAATGGTGGCGTGCGCCCCTTCTTAAGATTAAGGCCGAACAGGACAACACTCACAACAACAAGGTCCGCCCCCATGTCTATGCCTGAAGTCATAAAACCCGCTGTGCGCAGCCAATACCGCTGGGTGGTTGCTGCGCTGATTTTCCTGATCTACACCGTGGCCGCCGCCGACCGGGCCAACCTCGGCGTGGCGCTGCCGTTCATTCGCCAGGAATTTGCAATGAGCAACGCCCAGGCCGGTGGCCTGGTCAGCCTGTTCCTGCTGGCTTACGCCCTGGCACAACTGCCGTCGGGCTTTGCCTTCGGCCGCTTTGGCGTCAGCCGGATCCTGCCGGGGGCCATGGTGCTGACCTCCCTGTTGACCGGGCTGGTGGGCACCGCCAGCTCACTGCTGGCACTGAAACTCTATCGCCTGGGCCTGGGTATCGCCGAAGGCCCGCTGCCCATCAGCATGACCACCACCATCAACAACTGGTTTCCGGCACGGGAAAAAGGCACCGCGTCGGGGATCTTTTTATCGGCCGTGAAGTTCGGACCGGTGATCGTGCCGCCGCTGTGCGCCGTGATCATTTCGGTGTGGGGCTGGCGCGAGATTTTCTACTTCTTTGCGATCCCGGGCATCGTGCTGGCGGTGGTCTGGTACTTCATGGTCACCGACCATCCGTCCCGCAGCCGCTTCGTCAACCAGGCCGAACTTCAATACATCGTCGAAGACACCGCAATCGCCCAGACCGCCCGTGTGCACAAGACGCCGGCGTGGGTGAAAAAGCTCGACCGGGTGATCCGCACCCGCGATGAAAAGCCCCTGGAAACCAACCGTCAGGTTTTCACCTCATGGAATATCTGGGGGTGCGCCACCAGCTACTGCTTCCAGCTCGGTGTCTCCAGCGTGCTGCTGGCGTGGATTCCCACCTACCTGATGACCGTCAAGCAGTTTTCGATCATGAACATGGGCCTGGTCTCGGCAGCGCCCTGGGTGGGCGCGGTGCTGGGCAACTTGCTGGGCGGTTTCTGCTCGGACCGCCTGATGGGCGGGCGCCGCAAGCCGGGCATGTTGCTGTCGGCGGTCGGCACCTCGCTGATGATGTACCTGCTGATCAACTCACCGGCCGAGCCCCTGCCCTACGGCTTGCTGCTGATGCTGACCGGCGTGGTGCTGAGCCTCGGCTTCTCGTCCTACATGGTCTACCCGATGGGCCTGACCACCAAGAAGACCTTCCCGATCTCCAACGCCATCGTGAACATGATCGGCCAGTTGGGCGCCGCCGCCACGCCCTTCATCACCGGCCTGCTGCTGGACAACTACGGCTGGAACTACGTGTTCGCCTGGCTGGCGATCGGCTCGTTCATCAGCTTCATCATTTTGCTGACCATTGCCGAGCCCCGCCCGGCCTCCAGCCACCCGACCTGATTTGTCACCACCACGAGGAGTTATCCATGTCACCCCAAGACCAAGAA
The DNA here is from genome assembly GCF_013385475.1 of Pseudomonas sp. G5001. Classification (NCBI taxonomy): domain Bacteria; kingdom Pseudomonadati; phylum Pseudomonadota; class Gammaproteobacteria; order Pseudomonadales; family Pseudomonadaceae; genus Pseudomonas; species Pseudomonas sp. G5001. The sequence continues at coordinate 38,477 of NZ_JACAPZ010000042.1, read as the reverse complement.
TTGGTTGCCCTGTTTGCCGGCCTGGACACCCCGGGCGTGTCCGACGCCCTGGACAAGCTAGGCCTGCCCGGCCAATGCCTGGGAATCATGCCCCTGGACAACTATCGCCAGGTGGTGGTCGGCCCGGCCTTCACCGTGCGCTACGTCAGCGCCAGCACCCCGCCGGGCACCGTAGGCGACTTTATCGATGACGTGGCCGAAGGCGATGTGGTGGTGATCGACAACGACGGACGCACCGACTGCACGGTGTGGGGCGACATCATGACCCAGTACGCCGGCAGCCAGCGGATCGCCGCGACGGTGATCGATGGCGTGTGCCGCGACGTGAGCAAGGCCCTGGGCGACGGCTACCCGCTGTTCACCAAGGGCCGGTTCATGCGCACGGGCAAGGACCGGGTTGAAGTGGAAGCAGTAAACCAGCCGGTGTCCATCGGCCAAGCCCGGGTGTGCGCCCGGGACATCGTGGTGGCCGACGCCAATGGCGTGGTGATCGTGCCGCGCGAGCGCGCCCATGAAGTGGCAGCCTGTGCACGCTCGATTGAAGCGGTGGAAGCGCGTATCCGGGCGCTGCTCGATGAAGGCAAATCCCTGCGTGAAGCACGGGCGGCGCTGGGTTATCACACCCTGCAACGCAAGGGCTGAAAGGTCCTTCAGTTGGCCGGTCGCAACAGCTGCATCTGCTGGCGGTAGTCATCCGTCACCTGCCGCGACTGGCTGCTGCTGGTAATCACCCTCGGTGTGATCAGCACGATCAGTTCGGTGCGATCCCTGGACTTGCTGGTGTTGCCAAACAACCAGCGCAGCCCTGGGATTTTCCCCAGGTACGGCACGGCACTGACGCTCTCGGCGTTGTCCTGCTTGATCAGCCCGCCGAGCAACACGGTCTGGCCGCTTTGCACCGCCACCTGGGTCGACACCGAACGTGTGGAGATGCGCGGGTTGTTGGGTGTGTCGCTGCTGTTGGTGGTTTGGTTCTCGGCGTCGCTGACCTGTTGCTGGATGTCCATGTACACCAGGCCGCCCGGGTTGATCCGCGGCACCACGTCGAGGATCACCCCGGTCTGCACGTATTCGACGCTGCTCAAGGTGCTGTCGGCGTTGCCGGTGTTGACCGTGGTCTGGCTGATGGGGATGTTGTCACCCACCTGGATCTGCGCCGGCTGGTTGTTCATCACCACCAGCGATGGCGCCGACAGCACCTGGGTGCGGCCGTTGGTTTCCAGGGCGTGCAAGGCCACTTGCAGGTTGGAGCTGACGAAGGAATAGAACAGCGAATCCGCGCCCAATCCCGCACCGCCGCCACCCAGGGCGCCCTGGCTGCCAGGGGTATTGGCTACCGTGGTGCTGGTGGAGTTGCCCGCCAGGCGGCCCAGGTACCATTGCACCCCTAGGTCCAGTTCGCCGGTGAGTTTGACTTCGAGGATGCGCGTCTCGATCTGCACTTGCAGCGGCGGGTTGTCGAGGCGCTTGATCGCCGATTCGATCTCCTTCCACTGCACCGGTCGGGTGCGTACCAGCAACTGGTTACTGCTTTTTTGCGCGGTGATCCGGGTGCCGGCGTCGAGGCTTTTGGCAGCGCCCGGCTCTGCATTTTCACCGTCTTCGCTGGCGGCCGGGGCCTGGTCCTCATCGTCACTGACGGGCGGGCTATTGCTGCTGTTGTTCAAGCCACCGGAGGTGCCGCCGCTGGTGTTGAGTGACGACAAGGTCGCCGTGCGCAGCCCCGGCGCCACCTGGGCCGGCACATCGTCCTTGATCGCGCCGGTGCCGTAGATCTGCCGCAGGTATTTGGCGAGGTCCGTGGCCTTCATGTTGCGCACGTCGTAGACGTACATCTGCGGCTCGTTGCCGCCGCCTTCATCGATGGTGTGAATCCAGTCGCCAACTTCACTGAGGTACTGCGGCTGGGACGAGATCGCCACCACCGAATTGGTCCGCTCGATGGGCAGGAAGCGCACCATGCCCGCCAGGGGCATGCCGCTGTCGGGGCCAAACATTTTTTGCAGCTCGGGCATCAACTCGGCCACCGAGGCCCGTTGCAAACCGAACACCCCCACCGACATCCCCTTGAGCCAATCGACGTCGAAGGTGTCGATGGTGTCCTGATAGTTGGCCAACTCATCCGGCGTACCGGCCAGGCTCAGCACGTTGCGCGCCGGATCCACCAGCAGGAATGCGTTTTCCCGGGCGAACGGCTTGAGCAGTTTCTGCATTTCCGTGGCCGAGATATAGCGCAGCGGAAACAGCCGGGCCGAGAGCCCGCTGGAGGGTTGCGACACGCTCATTTCCGGCACCAGCTTGCCCGGCACCGCCTGGTTGGCGGGCAGGATCACGTAGCGCTGGCCCTGGCGGATCATCGCGTTATCGGTCCAGGACAACAGGGTTTCGAGGATCGACAGCGCCTGCTGCTTGCTCACCGGCTTTGAGGTGGAGAAGCTTACGTTGCCTTTCACACCCTGGGCGATGCTGTAGTTCTCGTGCAGCAGGTCGCCCATGACGCTGTTGATCACCGCCTCAATCGGCTGGTCGGCGAAGTTGAACACGATGTCGCCGCTGGCTTCATCCTTGACCGCCGGCGCAGGTGCGGGCTGGCGCACGAACTGCTGGTTACCGCGAATCAACTGGCGCTGGGGCGGCGTAGGCGCCTGGGGTTGGCGGCTGTCGGCCGCAGGCGACTCGCTGGCCGGGTCCACGGGCGGCCGTTGCGAACCGGTGCCCTGCATCGCCTCGTGAAGCAAGGCATCGTCCGGGTCGAGGTGATCGGGGAATGACCCACAGCCGCCCAAGGCGACGGCGGTGGCCAGGCAAAACACGCTGGTGCGCAAGGCGCTAGGGGAAGTATCGATCAAGGGGCGGGCTCGTAAGGAAGGGAAATCGGTGGTGTGGTGGAAGGCGGCGGCAAACGCGGAACGCTGAGGCTCAGGGTTTGCGTGCGGCCATCCAGCACAAAACGGGCGTGCAGCGGTGTCAGGTGTTCCAGGCGCCAGCCGTTGGGCAGAGTCTGGCCTTGGTGGACCTTGAGCGGCGGGCCCTCGTCACGCTTGAGCAGCGCGACGCGCAGGTCGCCGTCGAGCAGCACGCCGGTCAGCTTCAGGCTCGACAGGCTGGAAATCTCGGCCTGGCCAACGGCGGCATCGGGGCTGCGGTCGGGGCTGAACAGCGGCGCCTGCCAGGTGCCGGCGAGGCTTTCCAGGGTCGCACTCGGGGCCACGTGAACCTTGGCCGAAGCATTGGCGCGCACGGCGGAGGCAGGCTCATCCAACCACTGCGGCGCGTCGCCGATGCTGCTCAAGATGCCCACCATCAGCAGGCCCAGCAGCCCGGCCACACCGAGCAATCCCCACTCGAGGGGGCGCAATGAATTGATCATCGGCGGGCCTGCGTGGCGGCTGCCGGTTGCAGATAACCGCGCACCAACAGGTGCACCACCAGCTTTCCGGCACCGCCGCTGGCGGGGGCATTCGGCCCGCGACGGACGCTCATTTCATCCACGAACAGGAACGGTCGCTGGTACTCCAGCTCATGCAGGATCGCGGTCAGAGGTTCGATGGCGCAGTTGAGGGTCAGGCTGACTTTGACCTGGCGATAGGGCTCGGTGTCGTCCTGCTCCGGGGTGATGGGCATGCGCTGGGTCAGGCTGCAGCCGCCGCCGAGGCCGGCGCGGCTGTTGATCAGGTCGGCGATGCGCTGCATCAGGTCCGCCGCCACGGCGCTGGGGTCGTCCCCCGGCAACAGGCTGGTGCTGCTGGCCGGGTCCTGGCGGGCTTGCTCCAGTTGCTCACGCAAGGCGGCGCCTTGGTGCAGCAGGCCCGCATAGCGTTGCTGTTGTTCGCGCAGCTGTTCGGCCTGCTCGCCCATGGCACGCAATGGCCCGGCGAACCAGCTGTCGATCAGCAGCCAGTAACCGCCGCCCAGCACCAGCGCCAGGACCAGCAAGGCGGCGCCGCGACGCTCACGGGGTGTCAGTGGTCGACGCATCGGCGGCCTCCTGGTGCAAGTGGGCGCGCAGGGAAAACTGATCCTTGCCGGTTTGCGCATCGGGTTGGATCACCCCTTCGAACTGGGGGTTTTCCAGGCTGTGGCACGCCTTGATCCGAGTGATCAGGGCACTCGCCTTGGCGCTTTGCCCGGAGAAGGACACGTCGGCGCCGTTGTTGACGTCCAACTGGTCGATCCAGGTGTCGGCGGGCAGGCAGGCGGTCAGCTCGTTGAGCAACGCCGCCAACGGCGGTTGTGCCGACTTGCGGCGAATCAGGTACTGCGCGGCGCCACGGGTATTGAGCAGTTGCTGGCGCAGGCTCTGGACCTCGGCGACCTGGGCTTTCTGTTGTTGCACCTGCGCCTGCATGACGTCGAGCACCCGCTGGCGGTCGTTGAGCCACAGCAGCATCGCGGCAATCAGCAAGGCGCCGCACAGCCAGGGCAGGCTGCGTTGCAAGCCCTTCCCGGCCGGCCGCTGGCGTGGGCGCAACGGCGCCGGCAGCAGGTCGATGCCCATTGGCCCGTCCACATCCACCGCATGGGGCTGCAAGCCGAGAGCAGCGCAGTCCAACAGGATTTGATCCAGGCGCTCCCGCAGGATGGCCACCAGGGTCACTTGCACATGCGTGGCGGTGCGCCGTTCCTGACGGGCCACGAAGTACAACTGTTCAGCTTCGAACGGGGTAAAGCGGTCCAGCTCATAACCCACCACGGTCGACAGGTTGCGCGCGACCGCCAGGGGCAGTTGCAGGGTTTGCAGCAACACCGCCGAGGGCGCGAGCACCAGCACCTGGCGCACCTCGTCGGCAGGTTTTGCCACCGGCTCGGTCAACGGCCAGTGGTAGCGGTGCTCGGGGATGTCACGGACCGAAAGCCACGCCGGCAGGCAGCCACGCAGCTCCTTGAGCCACAGGCGCCAGCCCACTTGCAGCAAGCTGCCGCGCCAGCGCCGGGTGAGCGGTTCGGCCAGCTGTTGAAGGCGCGCCACTGGCGCCGAAAGGTATGGATTCATTCTTGCCAACGCAGCACCCGATAAGGTTGTGCGCTTCCCTCCGATGGGCTCAATAAAACCGTGGTTCGTAACCGGGCGTGGTAACCGCCGGGGCGTTGTGCGCGGCTGTCGATCACCAGCACGTCACCGGGGTCGGCCCCTACTGCGCTCTGCCGGGGCAGGTTCAGCGCCTGGCGCATCAAGGGGCTGGCGAAAGCGGGATCGGGCCGGTCCAGGCCGCTCCACAAACTGATTTCCGGGGCCAGCCGGCTGTACAGCGCCTGGGTCATGCCGGGCAATTGCCGCACTTCCTCCACCACGCGGAACGGCGCCAGGCCTGCGTTGCGCCGCATTTCCAGGTCCCCGGCGAGCCGGCTGGCCTGGGCCTGGGTGGCACCGCAGGCCAGGGCCAGGCGGGCAAAGTCAGCGGCCTCGGCGCTGTTCAAATACAGCTTGCCGCGCTCGCTGTGCAGGCTCACGTGAAGCTGTGCGTCATCAAATACCAGCGGCATTTCACGGCCGTCGGCGATCCATTGCTTGCGTTGCAGCGGGTCGGCCAGGGCCTGCATGGCCAACGCCACGCCCGCCTCCGCCGCCAGCAGCGCCTGGGTATGCTGGCGATGCCACAGGGCCTGGCGGCTTTCCAGTTGTACCCAACCGGCCAGGCCGCCCAGCAGCAAGCTGAGCAACGCCAGTACCCACAGCACCAGCAGCAATGCAACGCCGCGCTGACGCTTCATTCGCCTGATGCTCCGCTGGAGAGGTTCAGGCGCAAGGCAACCACTTGGGTGACCCACGGCACCGGTCCGTTGACTTGTGCTGCAATGCGTACCGCATAAGGCAGGCGTTTGGTCCACGGCCAGTCACTGATCCAACCGGTGGCCTGGCCCTTGGGCGACAGGCCGCGATAGCTGAATTGCAGATCCTCGACGTTCTTCAGCAACACCTGCGGTTCGCTGCGGGTGGCCGGCACGCTCACTTGGGCATTGGACTCAAACCGTGCGAACGCCACCTGCAACTCGCGCTCGGTCAACTGCAAGGTGAAACGCTGGATACCGCCGCCGAGCACGCCCGGCAAGGTCGCGACGAATTGCAGGCGCTGGGGAGCGCCGACAAAAAAGCCGTTGGTCTGGCTGTCGTCCTCGGTCACGTCCAGGGGCAGCGCCTCGCTGATGGAAGTGCGCAGGAACTGTTGCGCGGCGCGACTTTCATCCAGGCTGACGGTGTAGCGCTGCGCCTTGAGTACTGCACGGTTGGCTCCCAGGAGCGCGCCGCCCACCAGGGCCAACAACACGCCCAGCAAGCTGAGCACGATCATGATTTCGAGCAACGTGAAGCCCCGCTGCTGCTTCACTGGAGGCTCCCGTCGCGGCTGGCGCGCAGTTTCAAGGTACTGAAATTTGCGCGGCGCGGACCTTCGCTGACGCTGAGATCGAGGCGAAACAAATGTGGCTGACCGATGCGGGTGGGCTGCTGGGCGACGCGCAGTTGCCAGGCAATGCCGTCCAGCTCGCCCTGGCGCACGCCACTGGCCAGGGGCCCCGACGCCTCCTGATCCATCACGCTCAAGGCGGTATGGGTCAGGCGGTCGCTGTGGGCCACCTGCAACAACGAGCGCGCGCTTTGGCCGAACGCGACCAGCAACACCGTGCTGCAGATCGCCATGAGGGTCAGCGCTGCGAGCATCTCCAGCAAGGTGAAACCCGACTGACGATTCATGGCAATGCCCTGGACTGCACGCTACCGGTCAGCCAGCCGACGTCGATGCGCCAGCGCCGCGTGCCATTGGCCAATAACAGGTTGCCGCCGGTAGAGCTGCCGTCGGGGTAAAACTCCACCGCAGCGCCTGCGTGTTCGGCGGTGTGCAGGGTCACTTGCAGATCGGCCGGCCAGTGCTTGATGGGTTGCCCCGGCGCCTGAAAGCTCAGCCGGGCCAAGTCGAAGACGGTCTTGGCCGACCTGCCGCTGACAATCGCCCGTGCCCGTGTGCTGCGCAGGGCATCCACCATCTGCCCGACCACCTGGCGCTCTTTCGTTACCCGCAGGCCTTGTTGCAGGCCAAATCCCACCAACCCGGCCGCGAGGCTGATCAATACGATCACCACCAGCATCTCCAGCAGGGTAAAGCCGCGTTGGAGGGCCGGCATTATTCCCAGTTGCCCAGGTCGGCGCTGTAGCCTTCGCCGCCGGGCTGGCCGTCCTGACCGTAGAAGATCAGGTCGAAGGCGCCATGTTCACCGGGGAAGCGATAGCCGAAGGCATGGCCGAACGGGTCCTTGAGGTCTGAGGGCTTGGCGTACGGTCCGGCCCAGCCGGCGGTGTTGCCGGGCTTGTCGACCAATTGCTGGAGGGTCTTGGGTGGCGAGCCGACGTCCAGGCCGTAGCTCTCGATCTTCATGCTCAGGCTGGCCAGTTGCGCCTTGCCCGCGCCGTATTTGCCCTTGTCGACGTTGCCGCCCACCTGGCGCACCACGATGGTCGCGACGATGCCCAGCAACACGATCACCGCGAGCATTTCCAGCAAGGTGAAACCGCCTTGGCGGCGGGCGGGTTTGAAACGGGTATGGCGCATCGGCTTGCTTCCTTGGGTCTTCATATATTGCTGGTCAGGCTCATCAGCGGCAGCATGATCGCGAGCATGATCACCGCCACCAGCACCGCCATGACCACCGTCAGGGACGGCACCAGGGCGGCGAGCAGGCGGTCGATGCCGCGCTTGGCTTCGACGTCGAACACGTCGGCGACCTTGAGCAGCATGCTGTCCAGTTCACCGGCCTGTTCGCCGACTTCAATCATTTGCAGGGCCAGGTCCGGCAGCAGCGGTTGGCTGCCAAATGCACTGGCCAGGGTGCCGCCGCCTTTCACCGACTCGGCGGCCTGGGCCACTTGTGCCTGCAAGGCACGGTTGGTGCAGACCTGGCGGGCGATCACCAGCGCTTGCAGCAGCGCCACGCCGTTGCTCAGCAAGGTGCCGAGGGTGCGTGCCAGGCGTGCGGCTTCGACCCGCTGCAACAGCGGGCCGATAACGCGGATACCCAGCACGCGCCGGTCGTACTGCTCGCGGTGTCGTGGGTTGCGCAGGCGTGCCGCCAGGGCCCAGACCGTCACGATCAACCCGGCAAAAACCGCCAGGCCATAGGCGCCGAGGAACTGCCCAAGGCCCAGGATCACTTCGGTGATCAACGGAATCGGCACACCCAGGTCCTTGAAGATCGGCACGAACTGCGGCACCACGTAAGCCAGCAACAGCGCCAGGGAACCGAGCACGCCCACCACCAGGAAGGCGGGATAGATCAGCGCGTTGATCACCTCGCCTCTCAATAACTGGCTGCGTTCCAGGTAGTCACTGAGTTGGCGCAGGGTGTTCTCCAGCGCACCGCCCGCCTCACCGGCACGGACCATGCTCAGGTACAGCGGCGAAAACTGGCTGCCCTCCTCTTCCAGCGCTGCCGACAATGGCTTGCCGGCCTTGACGTGCTCGCGGATACGTTCGATCAGCGCTCGGGTCTGCGGCTGGCCGGGCTGCTTGAGCAGGATGCCCAGCGAGCGTTCCAGCGGTTGGCCCGCGCCCAGCAGGGTGGCCAGTTGCTGGGTAAAACTGACCAGCGCCGCGCCATTCAACTGGCCGCGCCCGAAGGCATTGCGCAGCCCTTGGGCACCGGCGGCATCGATGTGCAATAACAGCAGGCCACGCTTGTGCAGCGCAGCGACGGCGGCGGCCTGGTCCTTCGCTTCGAGGGTGCCGTTCTGCGCGACGCCCTGGCTGTCCAGGGCGCGGTATTTGAACAGGCTCACGCGCCCTCTCCACGGGTGACGCGCAACACTTCTTCAAGGGACGTGACACCGGCCACCGCCTGGCGCAGGCCTTCTTCATGCAGGGTGCGCAAGCCACCACGGCGGGCGGCCTGTTCGAGGGTCGCGGCGTCGGCCTGGCGCATCAACAAGCTGCGCAGTTCGTCATTCATCACCAGCAATTCGGTGATTGCACTGCGGCCGTGGTAACCGCCGCCGGCGGCGTTGGCGCGAGGCCGGTAAAGCAGGATCGGGCGCTGCTCGGTGAAGCGGTCAAGGCCGTGTTCCTCGATCAGCTCCGGCGGGGCTTCGAACGCCTCACGGGTCGCCGGGTCGAGGCGGCGCACCAGGCGCTGCGCGAGGATGCCATTGACGGTCGAGGCGATCAGGTAGCTCTCCACCCCCATATCCAGCAGGCGCGTGATACTTGCTGCGGCACTGTTGGTGTGCAGGGTCGAGAGCACCAGGTGGCCGGTCAGGGAGGACTGGATGGCGATGCGGCAGGTTTCGAGGTCGCGGATTTCACCGATCATGATCACGTCCGGGTCCTGGCGCACGATGGAGCGCAGCGCGCCGGCGAAGTCCAGCCCAATGGCGGGTTTGACCTGGATCTGGTTGATGCCTTCCAGCTGGTATTCCACCGGATCTTCGACGGTGATGATCTTGCGCTCGGCGGTATTGAGCCGCGACAACGCGGTATAGAGCGTGGTGGTTTTACCCGAGCCGGTGGGCCCGGTGACCAGCAGGATGCCGTGGGGTCGCTCGAGCACTTCAAGGAAGGTTTCCAGGCGCTGGCCGTCAAAGCCCAGGCTCTGGAAATCGAACTGCACGGTCTGGCGGTCCAGCAGGCGCATCACCACCGACTCGCCAAAACTGGTGGGCACCGTGGATACCCGCAGGTCCAGTTCCTTGCCCTGGATGCGCAACATGATCCGGCCGTCCTGCGGCAGGCGGCGCTCGGCGATGTCGAGGCGCGCCATGATCTTGACCCGGGAAATCACCGCCGCCGAGGAACTCGCCGGCGGCGCTTCCGCTTCATGCAGCACACCGTCGATGCGGTAGCGCACCTTGAGCTGGTTTTCGAAGGGTTCGATATGGATGTCCGAGGCGCGGTGCTCCACGGCCCGTTGCAGGATCAGGTTGACCAGGCGAATCACCGGGGCTTCGGAGGCCATGTCCTTGAGGTGTTCGATGTCTTCCAGGGCGCCACCCTGTTCATCGAGGTTTTCGATCAGGGTGCCCATGGCGGAACGGCCCTGGCCGTAGTAACGCTCGATCAGGGTTTCGACTTCGTTGCGCGGCCCGACCGCCAGCCACACCGGCACGCCGCACGCGTACGCCAGGGCCTGGAACGGATACAGCAGCGCCGGGTTGGCCGCCAACACCCGCACACCACCGTGGCTCCAGCCCACCGGCACCACCTGGTAATGGCGCATGAAGCGTTCGGTCAGCGCCGGCAGCGGGTCGAGCACGGGCGGTGCGGCGTCCGCCAGCAGCAACGGCGCGCCGAGCAAATCGGCCCAGGCCCGCGCCAGTTCCACTTCGGAAACCAGCCCCAGGCGCGTCAGCAGGCCGAGCAGTTCGGGGTCGTCGGATTCCTGGGATAACCGTCGAGCACGTTCCAGGTCGACGGTTTTCAGACCGGCTTTTCGCATCAGCCACGCGCACACTTGTTCGGCATCCGGAATCTGCATTCGGCATGCATCGATGGGCATTGACGGTATCGGCTGGGGCATCTGCACAAGTCTGAGGGGCTATTTAAAAACCTGTTCCGTGGCACGCGCCGGAACAAGGGCATCCACACTTAGTTGGAGGTTTTTAGCGCAAGCGCTGTCATGACAAGGTACGGACCCTACACCAAAACATTTTGTATTACAGCCCACTTAAGTTATGGCCTTTTAGAACTACCAATAGGCGCCATTAGTTAGCCATGACCGTACACATGATGTTTAAAGCATCGACTGACATGTTTAAACTTAGTTCATCAGCGCAAGAAAATATCGCCAGCCTCACGCAAGATCTGGGTCTATCCCGGCACCTAATGGCAATCAATGATCAGTTCAATAGGCCACCTTGCAATATCACATGGACACTACTCAAAAGAACAACCCACCAAGTCATTGCACTTTTTAAATCGCGAAACTCACCGCACTAATTGCAATTAGCCATCGCTAAACTTGTCACCGAAGAAGAACTACCCACTGATAAAAAAGAGACGAGCGCACGCAATCAAACGCATGTTTCAGCGGCTGACCCTGAATAATCCGTTATCAGAAAATACCGAGAGTCAACGCAACATGGCCATGAGCCGCAACTGGACTCAGGCGCTCTCGCGCTCGATCAAGCGGCACTCCAGCAGGTTCAAGCGCTGCACCTCATCCTCAACCGGCAACACGCCCAGGCTTTCCAGTACCCGCGTTGCCGCCAGCACACCGATCTCCAGGGCGGGCGGCTTGATGGTGCTGAGACTGGGCAAGAGCATTTCGGCAAACGGGTAATCACCAAAGCCGAGCACCGCACACTCCTCGGGGATTCTCAGCCCTGCCCGTTGCCCCGCCAGCAAGCCACCGGCGGCCAGGTTGTCATTGGCGAAGATGATTGCGTCGGGCGGCGTGGCGGCGCTCATCAACACGTGCATCGCTTGCTTGCCCGCCTCAAACGGTGCGCGATCGGCGTCCGGGGCAAACACCCACGGCTGCATGCCCAGCTCAATCAGGGTCGCGCTGTAGCCATCCCGGCGTTCCAGTGCACTGAAGTCCCCCGGCGCGCTGTTCTGTACGAACGCGATGCGCCGATAACCCTTGCCATGCAGGTAGCGCGCAGCCGTCACGCCCACCTCGTAATGCGAGAAGCCAATCTGCAACGGCTCCCGCTCGGGTTGGTAATCCCAGGTTTCAACCACCGGGATATCCGCCTCGGCGATCATCTTCTCGGTGCCCGCGCTATGGAAGCGGCTGGTGAGCACCAATGCCGCCGGGGACCAGCCGAGAAACGCGCGCACTGCATTTTCTTCCTGCTCGGCGCTGAAGTAACTGGACGCCAGCAGCAATTGGTAGCCGTGGCGGCTGAGGGTATCGCTGAAGCCCTGGATGGTATTGGCGAAGATCGGCCCGGAGATGTTTGGAATCACCATCGCGACGATCCTGCCCCGCGCCGACGCCAGCCCACCCGCCACCAGGTTCGGCACGTAGCCCAATTCGGCAACCACCGCCGCGATGCGTTCGCGGCGTTCGGGCGAGACCTGCTCCGGCTGGTTGAAATAGCGCGACACGGTAATCGCTGACACACCGGCCTGGCGCGCCACGGTATTCAAGGTGACGCGGCCGGCACCACGGCGTTTCCGGGGTTTGTCTTCGCTCAAGGGACGATCCTGTTAAAAACCTAAAAGAATATAAAACTAATTTTTTAGTATTTGACGCTCTATATCGCACCTACCAATAATGCCGATGTTAGCGCTACCAAAGCGTTTTGTCTGCTACTCGCTCGAGCGAATGCCCAAGACGGATTCAACGGCGCTGTCGTCGCAGAACGGCAGCGGTTCAGGGCATTTTTCGAGCGGTCAGAGCATGCACACACATTCGGGGCAACCTCAAAAACTTTCGCAATCCATACGCGCCGCCACCGGGCGCCGCGCCCACCTGGGTTGGCTACTGGCGGGGCTCGCCGCCCTGCCCGTTCCCGCTGCATTCGCCGCCGACGACCAGGAACCCACCCTCAAGCCGGTCACGGTCACCGCCACCCGCCGCGAAGAGTCGCTGCAAAAAGTCCCGGTAGCAGTTTCGGTGCTCGATGGCGAACAACTGGAGCGTGACAATCGCAACGGCGTGGCGAGCATCGTCCAGCAGGTACCCTCGCTGAATTTCCGTACCGGCGCGTCGAACAAGGACACCTCGTTGTTCGTACGAGGAGTGGGCACGATATCCACCTCGCCCGGGGTTGAACCCACGGTGGCGACGGTGATTGACGGCGTGGTGTACGCCCGCCCCGGCCAGGCTACCCTGGACCTGCTCTACCTGGATCGTGTCGAAGTGCTGCGCGGGCCCCAGGGCACACTGTTCGGCAAGAACGCCTCGGCCGGCGTGCTGAATATCACCAGCAAGGCGCCGACGGCCGAGACCCACGGCTATATCGACCAGTCCTACTTCAGCGGCAATGAAAGCCGCACCCGCTTCGGCCTGGGCGGCAGCCTGATTCCCGGCACGCTGAAGGGCTCCATCAGCGGGCTGTTCGGCAGCTACGACGGTAACGTCGACAACAAGCACAACGGCCAGGAAGTGAACGGCTACAACCATCAGGGCCTGCGCGGCAAACTGGAGTTCACCCCCAACGACGACGTGAAACTGACCCTGATTGCCGACTACATGCAGTCCCACGACGATGCGCCAAATGGCGTGGTGAGCAAATCCCTGACCCCGGCGTTCGCCAACGCGCTGAACCCGGTGCGCGGGACCAGCGACAACCGCGACATCAACACCGACACCCGCAGCCACGTGGAGGACACCAACAAAGGCCTGTCTGCCCAACTGGACTGGAACCTCGGCGACTACACCCTGACCTCGATCACTGCCTGGCGCGGCTGGGACAACACCCAGTACCAGGACGGCGACCGCCTGGGCACCGTGACCGCCGCTTTCCCCGGCACCGCCGACAAAGGCCAACTGGCGTTCGACCAATACTCCCAGGAGCTGCGCCTGGCCTCGCCCAAAGGCGAATTCCTCGAATACGTCGGCGGCCTGTTCTACATGCACGGCAAGGATCAGGAAACCTACCAGCGCACCCTGACCACCACCACACGCACCGACCGCGGCATCGCCGACTACGGCACCACCAGCGACAGCTACGCGGTGTTCGGCGAGACCACGCTGAATTTCACCTCGGCCTTTCGTGGCATCGCCGGCCTGCGCTACACCCACGACGACCTGGAATACGATCACCGCCGTGTCTCCACCTCGGCCACCACTGTCAGCGGCATTCAACCGGCCACCAGCAGTTCCGGCTCGGTGGACGAAGACGGCTGGTCCGGCCGGCTGGGGGTGCAATACGACCTGAGCGACACCGTCACCAGCTACCTGACCTACTCGCGCGGCTACAAGGGCCCGGCCTACAACGTGTTCTTCAACATGCAGCCACGGGACACCGATGCGCTGAAACCGGAAACCTCCAACACCTGGGAAGTCGGGATCAAGGCCACCAGCTGGAACAATCGCCTGACCACCAACCTGGCGATCTTCCACAGCGACTACGACAACTACCAGGCGAACTTCTTCGACACCGTCGCCGGGCAAGTGGTGACGCGCTTGATCAACGCCGGGAGCGTCAGCACCGAAGGCGTCGAACTCGACTACGCGTTGCAGGCCACTCAACAACTGAAGCTCTCCGGCGCGCTGGCCTACACCCGGGCCCGCATCGATGAGTTCGCCTGCCCGCCTGGCGCGGCGGCGTCCTGCAACGTCAACGGCAAGCCGCTGCCCTTCAGCCCGGACTGGAAAAGCTACGTGCGCGCCGACTACAGCATCCCGCTGGATAACGGCCTGGATATCGAACTGGGTACCGACTACAGCTGGCAGAGCGAAGTGCAGTACGACATCAGCCAGAACGTCGACACCAAGCAAGGCGCCTACGGCATCTGGAACGCCAGCGTCGCCCTGGCCGACTACAGCAACGGCTGGCGCGTGGCCCTGCTGGCGAAGAACCTCACCGACAAGTCCTATTCACCGCTGCTGGCCAGTGGCGGCAGCTACATCTACCGCGCCGTACCCCGTGACGATGAACGTTACTTCGGCGTGCAACTGCGCAAGGATTTTTGAGCATGCCCCGTGAACTGAAACTCGGCGCTTTCCTGATGGCCACCGGGCACCACGTCGCTGCCTGGCGCCATCCCGATGTGCCGGCCAATGCCGGGCTGGATTTCGCCCACTACAAACGCCTGGCGCAAATTGCCGAAGCGGCGAAATTCGACGCGCTGTTCGTGGCCGACAGCATTGCCGCCGCCACCGGCGAAATTGCCAGCCGCATGGCGCGCTCGGATCACTTCGAGCCACTGACGCTGCTGTCGGCATTGAGCGTGGTGACCGAACACATCGGCCTGATCGCCACGGCCACCACCAGCTACAACGAGCCGTACCATGTGGCGCGCAAGTTCGCCTCACTGGATCATCTGTCCGGCGGGCGCGCCGGCTGGAACCTGGTGACCTCGGACAACGCCGCCGAAGCACAGAATTTTGGCCGCGACGAGCACCTCGGCCACGGCGAACGCTACAGCCGTGCCCGGGAGTTTCACCAGGTGGTGACGGGGCTGTGGGACAGCTGGGAAGACGATGCCTTTGTGCGCGACAAGGCGAGTGGCAGCTACTACGACCCGGCGAAACTGCATGTACTCGGGCATGTCGGCGAACACTTTCGTGTGAAGGGCCCGCTGAACGTGGCGCGCTCGCCCCAGGGCCAGCCGGTGATTGTCCAGGCGGGTTCGTCCGAGGCAGGCCGCGAATTGGCGGCACAAACTGCCGAAGTGGTGTTCACCGCCCAGACATCATTGGCCAATGCCCAGGCGTTCTATGCCGACCTCAAGGGTCGCCTGGCTCGATATGGGCGGGAACCGGATGCGCTGAAGATCATGCCGGGGGTGTTTGTGGTGGTCGGGCAGACAGAAACTGAAGCCCGGGACAAATTCGAGGCCTTCCAGCAGTTGGTCGAACCGCAGGTTGGCGTCGCGTTACTGGGGCGCATGCTGGGTAACTTCGACTTGTCCGGCTACCCGCTGGACGGCCCGCTGCCGGACCTGCCATTGACCGACAGCGGCCAGCGCAGCCGCCAGCAACTGCTGACCGAACTGGCGGGCCGCGAACAACTGAGCCTGGCGCAACTGGGCCGGCGCATCGCCGGTGGCCGCGGGCACTACAGCCTGATCGGCACACCCGCGCAGATCGCCGATGAACTGCAGCACTGGTTCGAGAATGGCGCCGCCGATGGCTTCAATGTGCTGGTGCCGCACCTGCCGGGCGGGCTGGAAGATTTCGCCCAAGGGGTGGTGCCGGAACTGCAACGGCGCGGCCTGTTCCGCACCGAATACGCCGGCACCACCCTGCGTGAAAACCTTGGATTGGCGCGACCGGCCAATCGCTTTGCGGAGAAACCGGCATGAGAATTCCTGCACTGTTGTTTGCGCTTTTTGCCCTGACTCAAACCGCAATGGCCGCCGAGCCGGCCACCCTGAGGATCGGCTACCAGAAAGGCTCGATCGCCCTGGTACTCGCCAAGGAACATGGCCTGCTGGAAAAACGCTTCGACCAGACGAAGGTGCAATGGATCGAATTCCCCGCTGGCCCGCAGATGCTCGAAGCCTTGAACGTGGGCGCGCTGGATGTGGCGTCCACCGGTGATATCCCGCCATTGTTCGCCCAGGCGGCGGGCGCCGACCTCGTCTACATCGGCGCTGAACCGCCCAAGCCGACGGCGGAAACCATCCTGGTGCAGGCCGACAGCCCACTGCACGGCATCGCCGACCTCAAGGGCAAGAAAGTCGCCTTCCAGAAAGGCTCCAGCTCCCACAACCTGATCCTGCGGGCCTTGAACAAAGCCGGCCTGAGCTACAAGGATATCCAGCCGGTTTACCTGCCACCGGCCGATGCCCGCGCCGCCTTCGAGCAAGGCAGTGTCGACGCCTGGGCAATCTGGGAGCCCTACTCGTCACTCGCCCTGAGCCAAAGCCCGAGCCGCGTCCTGGCCAACGGCGAAGGCTTGAACCTTTCTGGGCCGATCTATACCGCGCGCCGTGCATACGCAGAGGCCAATGGTCCGTTCATCCACGCCCTGCTCGATGAACTGAGCGCCGCCGAAGCCCTGACCCGCAGCCAGCGCGAAGAGAGCCTGCAGGTGCTGACCCGTTTCATGGGTTTGCCGGCCGGGGTGATTGCACGTTACGTCGACAACCGGCCGCCATCGCCGATCCTGCCGATTGATAAGCACATCATTGGGGCGCAGCAAGAGACGGCGGACCTGTTTTACCAGAACCGCCTGCTTCCCAAGCCCATCGATGTACAGAAGGCTATATGGCAGGCTCCTCAGAAGTCGACGGTGGCCGACAGCAAGTAAGTGCGCGGCGTCGACAAGGTCAACCCCGGCTCGCTGTCATCCGAGGCACCGGCCGAACTCCAGTAGCGCCGGTTGGCCACGTTCTCGACATTGGCCCGCAGGGTGATGTGCTTGTCGTCGACCTTGAAGGCGTAGCGTGCGCCGACATCAAGACGGGTCCAGGCGTCGATTTCCTTGACGTTGGACTGGTCCAGGTACTGCGAGCTGGAATAGATCCCGCGGCTGGTCAGGGTCAGGCCTTCAACAGTCGGCACGTCCCACTCCGCGCCCAGGTTGACGTTGTACTTGGGCGTGGCCGGCGCGCGGTTGCCGTCGTAGGTGCCGTTGGTGGTGTGGGTCAGTTCGCTGTCGATGTACATCACCCCGCCCAGCAGGCGGAAACCCTTGAGCGGCTCGCCGAACACGCTGAGTTCCACACCATCGTTTTGGCGCTTGCCATTGGGGCCGAAGACCAGCGTGGTGGCGTTGGTCTCGTAGGCCGGCTGCTTGATCCTGAATACAGCGGCCGTCACCGCGAACGCACCGGCGTCGTACTTGGCGCCGACTTCGACCTGACGGCTGATGAACGGTGGGAAGATTTCGTCATCGTTGACCGACGCCGACGGCGCGACCTTGCCCTGGCTCAGGCCTTCCATGTAGTTGGCGTACAACGAGAGCTTGTCGGTGGCCTTGAACAGGATGCCGCCGGACGGTGAAATTTTTTCCTCGTCGTAGGCGGTGTCGCCTTTGACGTTGTCGGTCCAGTCGTCGACCTTGACCCGCTGCCAGCGCGCACCGAGGGTCAGCAGCAACCGGTCATCGAAAAAACCCAGGGTGTCGGACAACGCCACACCGCTGAAACGGTTTTCGGTGTAGACCTTCGAGTCAAATCGCGTTGGCCGGCCAGGCGCGGGGGTTTCAACAGGGTTGTAGATATTGCTTGAACCCTGCGCATATCGCGCGCCGCCGTTTTCGAAGTCCATGTAGAAGTAGCTGGCCGCCAGGTTGACCTCATGGCTCACCGGGCCGGTATGGAACCAGTTGCGCACGCCCGCCGTGGCGGTGCGCACGTTTTCATCACGGGTGAAGTCGCGGGGCTGCACGCTGAAATCACCGGCGTTGTTGGCCACCGACACTGCATGGCGCAGGAAGTCATGGTTGCTTTTGCGCGCACCGACGCCGCCGTAGAGCATTACGTTGTCGCTGAGATCAAACTCGCCGTTGACCGTGCCGAAGGTGTCGTTGGTGCTTGCCTTGCTCCAGGGCTGCGCGTAGTTGTGGCGTACGTCGTTGGCACTCGGCACCCTGGCGTTGGGCCCGACTTGCACACGTTCCTGGGGGGCGTCGGTATCGCGCTCGGTGCGGCCGATGTCGGTGGAAAGTCGCAGGCGTTCACCGCGAAAATCCAGGCCCAGCACGGCCATTTCGCGGTCGACACTCTGGTGATCCCAGGCGGTGTCGCCGGACTGTTTCACGCCGTTGAAACGCAGGCCGAACTGGTTGTCTTCACCAAAACGCCGGCCGATATCCACGGCTCCGCCCGCCTGGCTGTCGGAGGCCCAACTGCCGGTGAGCGAGGTGATGGGTGTGTCGGTGGCACCCTTGGGCACCACGTTGATCCCGCCGCCCACGCTGCCCCGTGGCGAGATGCCGTTGATCAACTGGCTGGGGCCTTTGATGATGTCGACGCGCTCGGCCATTTCCATGTCGATGGTGTAGGTCGGCAATACGCCATAGAGGCCGTTGTAGGCGACATCACTGTTGAACAGGCTGAAGCCGCGAATGGTGAATTGCTCATAGCGCCCGCCGGCCGGGTTGGTGGCGCGCACCGAGGGGTCGCTGGCAATCAGGTCGCCAAGGGTACGCGCCTGTTGGTTCTTGACCGCCGCGCTGGTGTAGGTGGTCATGCTGAACGGGGTATCCATGAAGTCCTTCGAGCCCAGCAGGCCCTGGGAGCCACGGCGCGCCACCTGGCCACCAGCAAAGGACTCGCTGCCGGCATCGCCGGTGGCGCCGAGAATCGAGGTGGGCGCCAGTTGCAGGCTGCCGCCTTCGGGAACCGGGGTCAGCCTATAGGCCTGCTCGCCCATGGGCTGCAGTTGCAGGCCGGAGCCCTGGAGCAGGCGCGCGAAACCTTCTTCGACGCCGTATTCGCCGGACAACCCGCTGCTGTTGCGGCCGCTGACCAGCGCCGGGTCCACCGAGAGGTTGACCCCGGCCAGCCCGGCGAAACGGGTCAGCGCGGCACTCAGGCTGCCGGCCGGCACCTGGTAGCTGCGCCGGGACGCACCGTCTTCGGCATAGCTGATGGGAACGAACAACGGGCTGGCACTCAGGCTCAGCATGAGGCTGAGGTTCAGCAACGGGCGTATTGCGGGCATTGGAAGAAGCTCTCGATTTTGTTCACTTACCTGGGATGACCAGTCACGTGAAAAAAAGGGACAGGCTTCAGCCACTATTTTTTGATTATTACGGTTTGATGCCTTTGAGCTTCTGGAGCAGCTCCATCAATTGCTCCAGGGATTCCTCGCCGAACTGCTCCTGAATCTTCAGGTAATTGCTTTCCATCCCGGCGCTCATGTCGACGAAACACTGCTGGCCCTGTTCGGTCAGGGCGACGAACACCCGGCGCTGGTCTTCGGCGGATTTGCGCCGGCGCACGATGCCGTCACGCTCCAGCCGCCCCAGTACGCCGGTCATGCTCGGCTTGAGGATGCAGGCGAGGTGCGCCAGTTGGTGGCTTTCGAGTTCGCCTTGCTGGCGCAGGATGCGGATCACCCGCCACTGCTGTTCGGTCAGGTCATGTTCATTGAGCAACGGCCGGAAGAACGCCATGGTCGCTTCGCGGGCCTGGAGCAAGGTGAGCGTAAGGGACGGTCTGGGGGTGGGCATGGTTCACGCGCAATAGAGGTCGAAGCGACGAAGCTTAGAGTCGGTGTTCCGCGTGCGCAACCCGACGCACGCAGCAAGTCGTTAATTTCGAAACGAATTCATAAAAACCTGTTAATCCAGCTATTCAGCTTAAAGATAACATGTTAACAATATGCCCGCCCCTGCCCTGGTGGCGGGCTCTACCAACAAAAACAACAAAAGGAACGCCCCTCATGCATTCGTGCCTCTTTCGCACGGCGGCAAGCGCTGGCCTGTGCGCCGCGTTTAGCCCTCTGGTCGCCCACGCCGACTTCATCCAGGACAGCAAGGCCAGCCTGGACCTGCGCAATTTCTACATGAACCGCGACTTTCGCCAGGCCAACGCGCCGCAGAACAAGGCAGACGAATGGGCGCAAGGTTTTGTGCTGCGCCTGGAGTCGGGCTACACCGAAGGCGTGGTCGGGTTTGGCGTGGACGCCCTGGGCGAAATGGGCCTGAAGCTCGACTCCAGCCGCGACCGCCGGGGCACCGGGTTGCTGCCGTCTGGCGCCAGCGGCGAGCCGGCCGACAGCTACAGCGAACTCGGCCTGACCGCCAAATTGCGCGTGTCGAAAACCGTGCTCAAGCTCGGCACCCTGCAACCGCTGTTGCCGGTGGCTGCCTACAACGACACCCGCCTGCTGCCGTCGACCTACAACGGTGAACTGGTGACCTCCCAGGACATCGACGGCCTGACCCTGAACGTCGGCCGCCTGGAAAAACAGAACCTGCGGGACTCCTCCAACAACGAGTCCATGAGCTACGGCGGCGTCAACAGCAGCCACCTGGACCTGGCCGGCGGCACCTACGCGATCAACCCGCACCTGGCGGCGACCTATTACTACGCGCAGATGCAGGACATCTACCGCCAGAATTTCATCGGCCTGGTGCATGACCTGCCGCTGGCCGAGGGCGTGAACCTGCGCACCGACCTGCGCTACTTCGACACCCGCGAGCAAGGCAGCGCCCTGCTGCGCAGCGCTTCGCGGGTCGACGGCGGGCGGATCGACAACCGCTTTTTCAACGGCATGTTCAGTTTGTCGGTGGGCGCACACAAATTCGGCCTGGGCTTCCAGAACCTTTCCGGTGACGGCGACTTTGCCTTCCCGGGGCAAGATCCGTATTCGGTCAACCTGGTGACCATCAATATCTTCACCAAGGCCAACACCGATGCCTGGCAGGCGCGCTACGACTACAACTTCGCCGCCCTCGGCCTGCCGGGCCTGACCTTCATGACCCGCTACGTCGACGGCAGCCATGCGCAAACCGCCACGGTGCGCAACGGCCGCGAATGGGAGCGCGACACCGACCTGGTCTACACCGTGCAGAGCGGCCCGCTGAAGAACGTCAACGTGCGCCTGCGCAATGCGACCCTGCGCTCAAGCAACGGCCTGACCAGCGACATCGACGAAAGCCGGGTGATCATCGGCTACACCGTGGCCCTGTGGTAACGCCGGGCGCCTCAACGCAACCCCGATTGACGCTGGCGGTATTCCCCCGGCGTCATTTGCGCGTAGCGCTGGAAGAACCGGCTGAAATACGCCGGGTCCTTGAACCCCAGCTGGTAGCAGATTTCATTCGCCGAACTGCCGGTGAACAGCAGCAGGCGCCGGGCCTCCTGCATCAGCCGCTCCAGAATCAGGCGCTTGGACGGCAGGTCGGCGATGCGTCGGCACACCTCGTTGAGCCGCGCTTCAGTGACGCCGATACCGTCGGCGTAGCGTGACAGCGGCCAGTGTTGCAGGTAGTGGTCTTCGATCAGTTCGTTGAAGCGGTGGAAGATCCGCAGGTCTTCGTGCCGTGCAGGCCGGGCTTCCAGGGAATTGGCGCAGAGCCGCAGCAGGCTGATCATGATCAGCCGTGTCAGGCTGTCCAGGGCCGAACCGCGTCCGCTGGCCTGGGCGTTGATCTCGCTGCACAGCTCATCAAACAGGAATTCCAGGCGGCGCACCTCGGGCTGAAACTCCGGTGCCAGCCGCGCCAACGCCACGCAGGCCGCCGGCAATTGTGCGCCGGGGGCCAGGCTGGGGTCGGCGTCGATCAAGGCCCACACCAGTTGCTGGCGCACGGTCAGCACATGGCCGTCGGCGTCGGCTTCGGTGACGAAGGAATGCGCCACCGTCGGCGGCGTGAGGAAAAACATCGGCCCGGATTCGAGGTACTGCTGGTCGTCCAGGTAGACCCGCACCGCTCCGGTCTTGACGTAATGCACCTGGAAAAACCGGTCATGGCGATGCACCGGCATGTTGCGGCCAAAAAATCCCGCCAGGTTGCCGAGCCGGTCGTAGTGCACCTCGGCATCGCTGTAACGCTGGTCGTAGACCTGCCCGATGTTGATGTTGGGGATCGGCTGACGATCGCTCATCACTGCATTCTCTTTGTTGTTTTGACTGCCCTGAAATATTGCCACGCTTGACGATAGTTAACATCTTAATTATAACGTTAACACGTTAACGAATTTCCCACGGTGCAGGTCCGAATCTGCCCCGCCACTGCCAGGAGAAAAGCATGAGCCGTGCCCTGCATGATGTTGCGAACGGCACCCTGTTCGGCGTTGCGCTGAACTACCAGGGGTTGCTGAACCAACGTCTCGCCGAATTCGAACAAGCGCCTTACCAGAAACCACCGGTGAAGCCGGTGCTGTTCATCAAGACGCCCAATACCCGCAACGGCCACGACGGCGTGGTGCTGCACCCACAGGGTGAACGCCTGCAACCGGGCCCGGCACTCGGGGTGGTGATTGGCAAGAGCGCCAGCCGGGTCAGCGTCGAAAATGCCCTGGAGCATGTGGCGGGCTACACCATCGTCAATGAGTTCAGCCTGCCGGAAGACAGCTACTACCGCCCGGCGGTGAAAGCCAAGTGCCGGGACGGTTTCTGCGCATTGGGCCCGGAACTGGTGGCCCGCGACCAGGTCGCCAATCCGCATCAATTGAGCGTGAAGCTGTTCGTCAACGGTGAACTGCGCCAGCAAAACTCCACCGCCAACTTCGTGCGCAGCCTGCCGCAGTTGATCGCCGAGATCAGCGAGTTCATGACCCTGCACGAGGGCGACCTGCTGATCACCGGCACGCCCGAAGGCCGGGTGGATGTGCAACCCGGCGACACGGTTGAAGTCGAGATCAGCGGCCTGGGCCGCCTGGTCAACCACATCAAGGCAGAGGAGCTGTCATGAAACACGCCCGTATTCGCTTTGAAGGTGAAGCCCACCAGGTGCTGGTAGAAGCTGAAAACGCCGTGCGCCTGGCCGACGGTCGCCTGCTGGCTGAAGACCAGGTCGAATGGCTGCCACCGGCCACCGGCAGCATGTTTGCCCTCGGCCTGAACTACGCCGACCACGCCGCCGAACTGGCCTTCAAGCCACCGACCGAACCGCTGGCGTTCATCAAGTCTCCCGGCACCTACACCGGCCATAACCAGGTGACCTGGCGGCCGGATAACGTCGCCTACATGCACTACGAGTGCGAACTGGTGGCGGTCATCGGCAAGCCGGCGCGCAACGTCAAGCGCGAGAACGCCCTGGAGTATCTGGCCGGCTACACGGTGTGCAACGACTACGCGATCCGCGACTACCTGGAAAACTACTACCGCCCCAACCTGCGGGTGAAAAACCGCGACGCCACCACCCCCGTAGGCCCATGGATCGTGGATGTCGCCGACGTACCGGACCCAAGCAACCTGAAGCTGCGCACCTGGATCAACGGTGAGCTGCGCCAGGAAGGCAGCACGAAAGACATGATTTTCGACATCCCGTATTTGATCGAGTACCTGTCCAGCTTCATGACCCTGCAGCCCGGCGACATGATCGCCACCGGCACGCCGGAAGGCCTGGCGGATGTGGTGCCGGGAGATGAAGTGATCGTGGAAGTGGAAGGCGTAGGCCGCCTGGTCAATCGAATTGTCAGCGAGGCGGACTTTTTTGCCGCCCGTAAAGAGGCTTGAGCAATATGATCAAACACTGGATCAACGGCCGTGAGGTCGAAAGCAAAGACACCTTCATCAACTACAACCCGGCCACCGGCGAAGCCATCGGTGAAGTGGCCAGCGGCGGTGCCGAGGAAGTGGCGCAGGCCGTTGCAGCAGCCAAGGAAGCCTTTCCGAAGTGGGCAGGCACACCGGCCAAGGAACGTGCCCGCTTGATGCGCAAGCTCGGTGAGCTGATCGAACAGAACGTGCCGCACCTGGCCGAGCTGGAAACCCTCGACACCGGCCTGCCGATCCACCAGACCAGGAACGTGCTGATTCCCCGGGCGTCCCACAACTTCGATTTCTTCGCCGAAGTCTGCACCCGCATGGACGGCCACAGTTACCCGGTGGACGACCAGATGCTCAACTACACGCTTTACCAGCCGGTGGGTGTGTGTGCGTTGGTGTCGCCATGGAACGTGCCGTTCATGACCGCCACCTGGAAGACTGCGCCGTGCCTGGCGCTGGGCAATACCGCGGTGCTGAAGATGTCCGAGCTGTCGCCGCTGACGGCCAATGAACTGGGGCGCCTGGCGGTCGAAGCCGGGATCCCCAACGGCGTGCTGAACGTAATCCAGGGCTACGGCGCCACCGCCGGTGATGCGCTGGTGCGCCACCCGGACGTGCGGGCGATTTCCTTCACCGGCGGTACCGCCACCGGCAAGAAAATCATGCAGACCGCCGGGCTGAAAAAGTACTCCATGGAACTGGGCGGCAAGTCGCCGGTGCTGATCTTTGAAGACGCCGACCTGGACCGCGCCCTCGACGCGGCACTGTTCACCATCTTCTCGCTCAACGGTGAGCGCTGCACCGCTGGCAGCCGGATCTTCATTCAGGAGAGCGTGTACCCGCAGTTCGTCGCCGAATTTGCCGCCCGCGCCAAACGCCTGATCGTCGGCGACCCGCAGGACCCGAAGACCCAGGTCGGCTCGATGATCACCCAGGCCCACTACGACAAGGTCACCGGCTACATCAGGATTGGCCTCGAGGAAGGCGCCACCCTGCTGGCCGGCGGCCTGGAACGCCCGGCCAACCTGCCGGCGCACTTGAGCCGCGGGCAGTTTATCCAGCCGACGGTGTTTGCCGATGTGAACAACAACATGCGCATCGCCCAGGAAGAAATCTTTGGCCCGGTGGTGTGCCTGATCCCGTTCAAGGACGAAGCCGAAGCGCTGCAACTGGCCAACGACACCGAGTACGGCCTGGCGTCCTATATCTGGACCCAGGACATCGGCAAGGCGCATCGTCTGGCCTACGGCATCGAAGCCGGCATGGTGTTCATCAACAGCCAGAACGTGCGGGACTTGCGCCAGCCGTTTGGTGGGGTAAAAGGTTCCGGCACCGGCCGTGAAGGCGGCCAGTACAGCTTCGAAGTGTTTGCCGAGATCAAGAACGTGTGCATTTCCATGGGCAGTCACCACATCCCGCGCTGGGGTGTGT
Organism: Pseudomonas sp. G5001; assembly: GCF_013385475.1. Lineage (NCBI taxonomy): Bacteria > Pseudomonadati > Pseudomonadota > Gammaproteobacteria > Pseudomonadales > Pseudomonadaceae > Pseudomonas > Pseudomonas sp. G5001. The sequence continues at coordinate 13,328 of NZ_JACAPZ010000042.1, read as the reverse complement.
AACCCGGATAAAACAACGCTACCTGTAGGAGCGAGCTTGCTCGCGAAGAACCCGCAGGCGCCGCGGGCTAACAGAAGTGCTGCGTTATCGTTGACGTTTTTCGCGAGCAAGCTCGCTCCTACAAAAGAATAAATACTCAGGAGAATGATCATGGGCGAAGTGGTTCTGGCAGCAAAGATCTGCCACGTTCCCTCGATGTACCTGTCGGAACTGCCTGGCAAGCACCACGGTTGCCGCGAAGCAGCCATCGCCGGGCACAAGGAAATCGGGCGGCGCGCCCGTGAACTGGGGGCCGACACCGCCGTGGTGTTCGACGTGCACTGGCTGGTCAACAGCGGCTATCACGTCAACTGCGGCGAGCATTTCAAGGGCACCTATACCAGCAACGAGCTGCCGCACTTCATCAAGAACATGGAGTACGAGTACCCGGGCTGCCCCGAGCTGGGCGAGTTGATCGCCACCGAGGCCAACCTCGCCGGCGTGCGCACCATGGCCCACAATATCCCGAGCCTGGAGCTGGAATACGGCACCCTGGTGCCGATGCGCTACATGCACATGGGCGTGCCGGACGCGCAGAAGTTCGACGTGATCTCCATCGCCGCCTGGTGCGCCTGGCACCGGCTGGAAGACAGCTTCGCGTTTGGCGCCGCCGTGCGCCGGGCGATCGAGAAAAGCGACCGCAAAGTCCTGGTGCTGGCCTCGGGTTCCCTCTCCCACCGTTTCTCGGACGACCGCGAAGCCGAAGCCAATATCCACAACTGGACCCGTGAATTCGACAAGCAGATGGACCTGCACGTGGTGGAGATGTGGAAGCAAGGCCGCTTCAAGGAGTTCTGCGCAATGCTGCCGGACTACGCCGAGCACTGCTTCGGCGAAGGCAAGATGCACGACACCGCGATGCTCCTGGGGCTGCTGGGCGGGCCGGACTACAACCAGCCGGCCGAGATCATCACCCAGCCATTCGGCAGCTCGGGCACCGGCCAGATCAATGCCATTTTCCCTTTATGAGCCTTGGTGAAGATCACCTGTAGGAGCTGGCTTGCCTGCGATGCAGGCACCTCGGTGTATCTGTCTCACCGAGTTGATGCCATCGCAGGCAAGCCAGCTCCTACAAGGAATTCGCTGCACCTCACCCAAAGAGGAGATACACATGCCGCACTTCATCGCCGAATACACCGACAACATCGAGCAGCAGGCCAACCTGCCGGCCCTGTTCGAGCAGGTTCACGCCGTGCTGGGGGACAGCGGCGTGTTTCCCCTGGGGGGCATCCGCAGTCGCGGAGTGCGCCTGGACACCTGGCGCATGGCCGACGGCAAGCATGACTACGCCTTCGTCCACATGACCCTCAAGGTCGGCCACGGGCGCGACCTGGAAACCCGAAAAACGGTGGCCGAAGCCCTGTTCAAGGTCATCACCGAACACTTCGCCGAGCTGCAATCCCAGCGGCTGCTGGCGTTGTCGTTCGAGATGATCGAGCTGCACCCCGAGCTGAATTTCAAGCAGAACAACGTGCACGCATTCCTGAAGAACCAGGCGGGCTGAGCACAGCCCACCTTTCCGCCCATGGCCACTCAAACAAAAAAGAACAACATCATGAGCACAGCCAATACCGCCGACAGCACCACCCTGATCGACCATCAGCGCACCCACAGCATCGTCACCTGGCGACTGATGCCGTTGCTGCTGATCTGCTACCTGTTTGCCCACCTGGACCGCATCAACATCGGCTTCGCCAAGATGCAGATGAGCACCGACCTGCACTTCAGCGACACGGTGTATGGCCTCGGTGCCGGCCTGTTTTTCATCGCCTACGCGCTGTTCGGCGTACCCAGCAACATGGCCCTGGACCGGGTCGGCCCACGGCGCTGGATCGCCTGCCTGATGGTGGTGTGGGGCGTGCTCTCCACCAGCATGCTGTGGATCGAAAGCTCCACGGGCTTCTACGTGCTGCGCTTTCTGCTGGGGGTGGCCGAAGCCGGCTTCTTCCCGGGGATCCTGGTGTTCCTCAACCGCTGGTACCCGGCCCGCCGCCGGGCGCAAGTCACCGCACTGTTTGCGATTGCCGTGCCCATGGCCGGTGTGATTGGCGGCCCGTTGTCCGGTGCGATCCTGGAGAACTTCCATGATTTCGGCGGGCTGCGGGGCTGGCAGTGGATGTTCCTGATCGAAGGCGCCCCGGTGGTGCTGCTCGGCCTGGTCGTCCTGAAATACCTGCCCGACAGCTTCGAAACCGTGAAGTGGCTGGAGCCCGCGCAAAAGCAACAACTGCGCGAGCAACTGAGCACTGAAGAACAGCGCAAATCCATCACCTCCTTCGGCGGCATCCTGCGTGACCCGCAGGTGTGGCTGCTGGTGGCGGTGTACTTCGCGGTGATGCTGGCGGTGAACACCCTGGCGTTCTGGATGCCCACCCTGATCCACGGCGCCGGCATCGGCCGCGACAGCCAGGTCGGCTTGCTGAGCGCCGTACCGTATCTGGCCGGGTGCTTCTTCATGATCGGCTGCGGGCGCTCGTCCGACCGCAACCGCGAACGCCGCTGGCACCTGTGCGTGCCGTTGCTGATGTCGGCCATCGGTATTGCGGTGGCCGGGCTCTCGCCCACCAACCCGACCCTGGTGCTGGGCGGCCTGATCCTCGCCGGCATGGGCGCCAGCGCTGCGCTGCCGATGTTCTGGCAATTGCCGCCGGCGTTCCTGTCCAACAGCACCCAGGCGGCCGGCATCGCGCTGATCAGCTCGTTCGGCAGCATCGCTTCGTTCCTCGCGCCCTACCTGATCGGCTGGATGCGCGACACCACCCAAAGCGCGAGCCTGGCCCTGTACGTGCTGGCGCTGCTTATCGCCCTCGGCGGCCTGCTGGTGCTGCGCACCCATGCGGCCATCGTCAATCCCCAGTAGAGATTTTGTCATGCTTGATCAAGCCCTTATTCAGCAAGCCGCCGCCCGCCTCGACCAGGCCGAGCGTTCCCGTGAACAGGTGCGCCAGTTTTCCCTGGAGCACCCGAACATCACGATTGAAGACGCCTACGCCATCCAGCGCGCCTGGGTGGCCCGGAAAATCAAGGACGGGCGCAAGCTGGTCGGGCACAAGATCGGCCTGACATCGCGGGCGATGCAGGTGTCGTCGAACATCACCGAGCCGGATTACGGCGCCCTGCTCGATGACATGTTCTTCGACGAAGGCACCGACATCCCCTTCGAGCGCTTCATCGTGCCGAGGGTGGAAGTGGAACTGGCGTTCATCCTCGGCAAGCCGCTGAAGGGCCCGAACTGCACGATTTTCGATGTGCTCGATGCCACGGAATGGGTGATCCCGGCGCTGGAAATCATCGACGCCCGCATCCAGCAGATCGACCCGCACACCAACGCCACCCGCAAGGTGTTCGACACCATTTCCGACAACGCCGCCAATGCCGGCGTGGTGATGGGCGGCCGCGCCGTGCGCCCCACCGAGATCGACCTGCGCAAGGTGCCGGCGGTGCTGTACCGCAACGGGGTGATCGAAGAGTCCGGGGTGTCGGCTGCGGTACTTAACCATCCGGCCAAGGGCGTGGCCTGGCTGGCGAACAAACTGGCGCCGTACGACGTCACCCTGCAACCCGGCCAGATCATCCTCGGCGGCTCCTTCACCCGCCCGGTGGCGGCGAATCCGGGTGACACCTTCCATGTCGACTACGACATGCTGGGTTCCATCTCCTGCCGCTTTGTCTGAACACTGGAGGACTGTTTCATGGACATGCCCATCAACCGCTTCAAGCAACGCCTGCAACGTGGCGAGACCCAGATCGGCCTGTGGCTCGGTTTGGCGGACGCTTATTGCGCCGAACTGGCGGCGAATGCCGGGTTCGACTGGCTGCTGATCGACGGCGAGCACGCGCCCAATGACCTGCGCGGCATGCTCGGCCAACTGCAGGCTGTCGCGCCTTATGACAGCCAACCGGTGATTCGCCCGGTGATCGGCGATACGGCGTTGATCAAGCAGGTGCTGGATATCGGCGTGCAGACGCTGTTGGTGCCGATGGTGGAGACGGCTGACCAGGCACGGCAGCTGGTGCGGGCGATGCGTTATCCACCGGGTGGTATACGGGGCGTGGGCAGCGCGCTGGCGCGGGCGTCGCGCTGGAACAGTATTCCCGGTTACCTGGATGAGGCCGATGCGCAGATGTGCCTGCTGGTGCAGATCGAGAACCGTGAAGGCCTGGACAACCTCGATGCGATTGCTGCGGTTGACGGAGTGGACGGGGTGTTTATCGGCCCGGCGGACCTGAGCGCGGCCATGGGGCACCGGGGGAATCCCGGGCACCCCGAGGTGCAGGCGGCGATTGAGGACGCGATTGGGCGGATTCAAAAAGCCGGCAAGGCGGCGGGCATCTTGAGTGCGGATGAGAAACTGGCGCGGCGGTATATCGAGCTTGGGGCGGCGTTTGTGGCGGTAGGGGTGGATACGACGGTGTTGATGCGCGGGTTGCAGGGGTTGGCGGCGAAATTCAAAGACACCGCAACACCGGCCATTACCGGCGGAGTGTACTGACGCTCTGAAACCACAAAGATCCAAAATGTGGGAGCGGGCTTGCTCGCGAAAGCGGTGTATCAGTGCCAGGTTTGTTGGCTGACCCACCGCATTCGCGAGCAAGCCCGCTCCCACATTTGGATCGGCGGTGTGTCAGCGCTTGATAGTCTTCAACTCATCCAGCAACCCCAGCAACACCTGCAACTTCTCCTCCCCGAACTGCTCCTGCAACCGCTGGTAATTCTCCTCCATGCACTGGCTCATCGACTCGAAACTGGCCTTGCCCTTCTCCGCCAGCGTCACCAGCACCCGCCGCTGATCCTGCTCGGCCTTGCGCCGGTGCACCATGCCCGCTGCCTCCATGCGCACCAGCACGCCGGTCATGCTCGGTTTGAGAATGCACGCCAGTTCGGCCAACTGGTAAATCTCCAATTCGTCATGCTGGCTGAGAATTCGAATAACCCGCCATTGCTGTTCGGTCAGCCCATGCTCATTCAGCGAGGGCCGGAAAAAACTCATGGCCGCTTCACGGGCCTGAAGCAAGGTCAGGGTCAGGGATTGTCTGGGTTTCAACATAGGCTCAGGGTCACGATAGATTTAGTTAATGTTTTAACGAAACTCTAACACTCTCCTCCCCACCTCACGCTATAACTTGTGAAGCCGGCGAAGGCTCTGGCGCGCAGGATCAAAACCGGCGGCACACAGAATCAAGACATCCAGCGCGCCAACGGCCTTAATACACTCATTAGCTCTTCACTGTCAGGCAGCGCAATGATCAATATCGAAACGCCGACCTATTACACGGCGACCAAGAAATACAACCTCAGCTTCCCCACCCTGGAGCAGGACGTGGAAGCCGACGTGGTGATCATCGGTGGCGGCTTTTCCGGGATCAACACCGCCCTGGAGCTCGCCGAAAAAGGCATCACCAACATCGTCGTGCTGGAAGCGCGTTACCTGGGTTTCGGCGGAACCGGGCGTAACGGTGGGCAGATCATGGCCGGCATCGGCCACGACCTGGAAAAGATCAAGAAGGACGTGGGTGAAGACGGCCTGCGCCAGATCTTCGAGATCAGCGACCTGGGCGCCGACATCATCAAGAACCGCATCGCCAAGTACGACATCGATGCCGACTTCTGCCACGGCTATGGCTACATGGGCTTCAACGCCCGCCAGGAAAAGACCCTGCGCGCCTGGGAGAAAGACTTCAAATCCATCAACACCCAACACGAGATCCGCTTTCTTGGCGGCTCCGACGTCAGGCAGATCATCGGCTCCGACGCCTACAGCAGCGCCCTGCTGCACATGGGCGGCGGGCATGTGCACTCGTTGAACCTGCTGCTGGGCGAAGCCAAGGCCCTGGCCGGCCACGGCGTGCGGATTTTCGAGAACAGCCCGGCGCTGGAAGTCAGTTATGGCGAGCGCATCACCGTGCGCACCGGCCGCGGTTCGGTCAAGGCCAGCAAGCTGCTGTGGGCCTGCGACAGTTTCCTCAACAAGCTGGAGCCGGAACTGCACCGCTCGACCATCAACACCTACGCGTTCCAGATGATGACCGAGCCGTTGCCAGAAGAGCTGATCAACCGTATCAGCCCGATTCGCGGGGCCTACAGCGACATTCGCCCGGTGATCGACTACTACCGCGTCACCAACGAAAACCGCCTGCTGTTCGGCGCCGCCACGCCTTTGGTGGAGCACATTCCCGGCGATTTGAAAGCCTGGAACCGCAACCTGATGCTGAAGATTTTCCCGTACCTCAAGGACGTGAAGATCGACCTGGCCTGGGGCGGCCCGATGGCCTGCAGCCCGAACCTGTTCCCGCAGATCGGCACCCTGCCCGGGCGCAGCAACGCGTTCTATGTGCAGGGCTATTCGGGCTTCGGCGTGACCCCAAGCCACATCATCTGCAAGGTGCTGGCCGAAGGCATGAGCGAAGGCTCGGCGCGGTATGACCTGGTCAGCTCGATCCATCGCCCGACCATCATCGGCAAGGACGCGATCCGCCCGCTGCTGCTTACCGCCGGCAAATCCTGGCACCAGCTCTCCGGTTACTGGAACGGCCGCCGCTAAATCCCACGCCTGACACCTGTAGGAGCGAGCTTGCTCGCGAAAAACCCAAGGGCGCCGCGTTAATCCAGGACGCCAACGTCATCGTTGACGACCTTCGCGAGCAAGCTCGCTCCTACAGTTGGTCACTAATTTTTTCTCATCAGGAGCAACTGCCATGACCCTCGTTACCCTCAAGAAAGACATCCAGCTATCCGAACTCGACGCCTGGGGCACCGTCGCCGACCTCGGCTCGACCATCCTCGAAGGCGAAGTCCGGGCCTTCGGCAAAATGACCTTCGGTGCCCCCACCGACCCGGTCAGCAGCGCCTATTTCGGCACCACCCAGGGCAAGTTCCGCATGGTCTATCCGTTTGCCGAACAGGCCACCGTGGTCACCGGCGAAGTGGTGCTCACCGACGAGTCCACCGGCCAGAGCACCCGCTACAAGGCCGGTGACAGCTGGTTCGTGACCAAGGGCACCCCGGTGCTGTGGGAAGTGGTCAGCGAAAGTTTCGTCAAACACTACTTCGCCGTGGTGTGATAGCCCCGGCTGCCGGCACCCGTCGGCAGCCTTTTGGCGCAGGTGCCCACCCATGCACGCTCTCCCCGCCCACGAAGTCGCCGGCCAGTGCCTGCAGGCTTTCACCCGCTTGATTCCGGTCAGCCAGGCCGCGTTCTATTGCGTCGACCGCCAGCTGCAAGCCCGGGATTTCCAGTTGCACGGCATGAGCGGCGAAATGCACCGCGACTACCTCGACAACTACCGCCAATTCGACCCGTTGCAACCGCGCAACTGCCTGTCCAGTGGCCTGGCGGTGGTGCCGCTGGGCCTTGCCATGGCCCGCCAGCCGGCGCGGGATACCCGGCGCTATGGGGATTTTCTGCGGCGCTATGGCGTGGTCGATGTGGTGGAGATTTTCGCCCAGCGCGCCGGCCAGCCCCAGGCGGCGATTTCGCTGTTGCGCACCGCCGACCAGGGCGCTTTCACCGGCGAGCAACTGGCCCAACTGAACGCCCTGCAAACCTTGCTGCAACTGGCGGTGGCCAACATGCAGCCCACTGAAGATGCATTGGCCGGTCTCACACCCAAGGAGCGCCAGATCGCCCTGCTGTTGCGCCAGGGCGCCAGCAATAAACAGCTGGCCCAGGAGCTGGATGTCGGCCTGCCCACCATCAAGACCCACCTGATCAACCTGTTTCGCAAGGCCGGCGTCAGCAGTCGCACAGAACTGGTGGGAAGTCTTTTCCTGTAGTTCGCCTCAACCATCCGGTTGATACCCGCGCCTGCTCCCGGGCGCGATGATTCGTGGTGTTCACCCACCCAACCGGAGCTTCGCAAATGACCACCCCTTCTGACTGGATCACCGTGGGCGCCCTGGCCGACGGCTTCGCCCCAGAGGCATTTATCCTGCCGAACCTGGCCGACCTGAGCGGCAAGGCCTTCACCCTGCACTTCGCCAATGGCTGGCAGATCGAGCACCGTTTCGAGCGCGACAGCCTCTCCTGGGTTGCAGCCGACGGTCACTCCAGCGGCAGCGCCACCTACCGTGCGACCTCGGTGCGCCCCGGCCTGTACCTGGTGGATTTCATCAAGCGCGAAGGCACGCAGGCCTGGTCGGTCAGCCTGGTGCTCGACACCGCCAGCGCTTCGTTCACCGCTGTGCTCGGGCGCATGCCCACCCAGGAACAAACCCGCGAAGGCCTCTACAGCCGCGCCCTTGCCGGCAAGCCGCTGACTTCGGTGGAAGTGGATTTTCTCCACGGCAGCCTCGACCGCCCGTGGCAGCCAGGCCAATGCCCCCACGCACCAACCACCGACCTGATCGGCCTGCGCAACCAGTATCGCTACAGCCCGAGCGAGGTCTACGAGCACATCTACCTCAACCACCAGTTCTACGCCTGGCAATGCCTCAAGGGTGTCGAGCAAGGCCTGTGCGACACCGACCGCTGCGATTACTACAAGATCGCCGACCAGCTCTACCTGTTCGTCTGGCGCGAAAAAATCATCCCCACCCTCGGCCTGGTGCTGATCGACCTGCAGCAACACCGCAGCGACGGCAAGATCTTCGGCTATGCCGACGCCTCCTTCGATGAGCTATCGAACTTTCCCATCAGCTCCTACTGCCAGGTGCTCAATCGCACGGAGCATCCTGATGACTGAGCCGCGCACGATTGTGATCACCGGGGCCGGCACGGGCATCGGTGCCGCGTGCGCCCGGCTGTACGCCGCCGAGGGTGCGCAGTTGGTACTGATCGGCCGTCGCCGCGAGCCGCTGGAGCAGGTCGCGCGGGAAACCGGGGGGTTGGTGTTGGTGGGTGATGCAGCCTGCCCGCAGACCTGGGAGGGTTTTATTGCGCAGATTCGCCAGCACTATGGGCGGATCGACGTGCTGCTGGCCTGTGCGGGCGGCCATGGCGTGGGCAGCGCCACCGACACCAGCCCGCAGACCTGGGAAGCGGCGCTGCGCAGCAACCTCGACAGCGCCTTCTACAGTGCGCGGGCGTGTTTGCCGCTGCTGCTGGAAAGCGCCGGCAACATCGTGTTGATGGGCTCGATTGCCTCCCTGGCCGCAGGGCCTGAAGTATGCGGCTACACCACGGCCAAGCATGCCTTGCTCGGGCTCAATCGCTCGCTGGCCCGGGATTACGGCCCGCGCGGGGTGCGGGTGAACGCGGTGTGCCCCGGCTGGGTGCGCACGCCAATGGCGGATGAGGAAATGCAGCCGTTGATGGATTTCCATGGCGAGACGCTGCAGCACGCCTATGACCGGGTGTGCGCCGACGTGCCGTTGCGCCGGCCGGCCAGCGCTGAAGAAATCGCCAGGGTGTGCCGCTTCCTGGCCTCCAGTGACGCGTCGATCATTACGGGTGCGACGCTGGTGGCGGACGGGGGCTCAAGCATCGTCGATGTGCCGACGCTGGCCTATGCGCGTATGGAGCAGCGTCATGAATGAAGACCTGGATTTCACTGGTCGCAACGTATTGGTAACGGGTGGAGCCCAGGGTATTGGTCGGGCCATCGTCGAAGCGTTTGCCCTGCGGGGCGCGCGGGTGATGATCGCCGACCTGCAACTGGCAGAGGCGCTCGCGCTGGAGCTGTGCGGGCGCGGCTGCCAGGTGGAAGCGGTGACGGTGGATCTGGCGGATGCGGCTGCGGTTTTCGAGCTGATTGCAGGGGTGGAACACGACTGGGGGCGGCTGGATATTCTAGTGCATAACGCCGGGTATTTTCCGCTGACGCCCTTTGCCGAGATCACTCCGGCGATGCTCGGCCGTACCTTGGCGGTCAACCTCTCGGCGTTGTTCTGGCTGACCCAGGCGGCGCTGCCGATGTTCCGCCGTCAGGGTCGGGGCTGCGTGCTGGTTACGTCGTCTGTCACGGGGCCGCGGGTTGCGTTTCCGGGGTTGAGTCACTATGCGGCGTCGAAGGCCGGGGTCAACGGGTTCATTCGCAATGCGGCGCTGGAACTGGCCGGTTTGAATGTGCGAGTCAACGGTGTGGAGCCCGGCATGATCGCAACCCCGGCCATGGGCAACCTGGGGGATGACCAGGTAAATGCACAGATCGCCAGCCGGGTACCGCTGGGACGGCTGGGCGCACCGTCGGATATTGCCGGGGCAATGCTGTTCCTGGCATCGGACCTGGCGGGCTATATCACTGGGCAAACGCTGGTGGTGGATGGCGGCTCGACCTTGCCGGAGGTTTAACGAAACGTCCTACCGAACTGCCGGATAACCTCTACTCCCCTGCCCTGAGAACCTCTGCAAAGTCCCTCGCCTGATCACACAGCGCGAGGGAACGCCGATGTTTTTTTCGATTAATGCCCTGCCCGATGGGGCTGCCTCTTGATTCCCGCCATTGGCTTTCTGGTCGTGGCGGCGATGGACCCGAAGACGCGCGACGTCGATGGGGTTCTCAACGACTTCACACATTGCCTGAACACCTACGACGCGTGGGCCGAGAGCTTCTGGAGCTTTTCGGCACTGGATGTCGAGCAGGTGTTCAAGGTCGGCGACGAGGTTTCGCTGGTCGCGCCCATCACCCGTTCCCTGTATCCCGCCAGCACCGTCGCGACCTGCAAGGCCAACTCACCGTTGACCCTGGTGCACATGTTCCAGAGCACACGGTTCGTGCCCATCGGCAATACGCCGGTGATGCTGCAGGAAGTCGCGCAAGACGGTGGTCCCCTCGGCGATCCCATCCATAAGACCATCGGCCCCAGCGGCATGCTCGAAGTCACCGAGTGCACCGTCGACCGGCAGTATCGAGTCAGCTTTTATCCCAACGTTTCCAGGGATCACATCAAGGCACTGTATGCCTCCTATCAGTCCGAGATCAGCTCGCTGGAAGGCAACTTGCGCGGTCAGTGGACGAGCACGTTCAAGCCGATATGGGAGAGCTATGCCAAGGCGGGTTATGGCGAGCGCTACACCTCGCTGCAACTGGCTTATGCGCGGGGCTTTGAAAACGTGCTTTACGGCCTCTGGGACGGTATTGCGCAGCTGTACCAGTGGTTGGCAGACATCAAGCCCAACACCGAAAAGCTCCTGCAGTACCTCTCCCAAGCCGAGCTTGGAGCGCTCCTGAAGCTCAGTCATGAGGCGATTGCCAAAGGATTGTTGATTCTCAGCGACGAGCCGCTGCTGTTCATCTACCTGTCCGCGATGGTCAGTTGGATACGCATGCTGCCGCCGCATTACATGTTTGAGTTGCTCGGGGAAATCACCACCGAGGTGTTGCTCAACCTGCTGTTGCTGTGGGCTACCGGTGGCATGGGTGTGGCGGTACGGCTGGGCGCGCAGGTGCTGGGCAAGGTCAGGTCCGAGCGGGCACGGGAGTGGTTGGAACAGATTGCCAAGTTGGGCGGTACGGCCCCGTTGGATAGGCACGCGGAGGTGCTTAAGCCGTTATCGCTTCAGAGTCAGGCAGTACCGGTGAAGGCTGCGGCGGTGCCGTTGAAGGCCGGTGTAAACGAGGTTTCGAATCCGGCAGCGCTGGTCCGAAAGCCTAAAGCAGCGCGCACGGCGCTGGTGAAGCAAGAACATGTGGATGATGCCCCGGCTTCGGCGAAAAACCCCAATGGGGATGCGTCGGCTTGTTCGGCGAGCACCTGTACGAATGGCTGCCCGGTATCGATGGTTACTGGTGAGGAACTGCTGACCCTCACGGATGGCTCGTTGGAGGGTGTGCTGCCATTTGTCTGGACGCGGTTGTATCGCAGCAGTGCCGTGGAAGTGGATTGCGGGTTGGGGTTTGGCTGGAGTCATGCGCTGGCGCAGCGCTTGGTGGTGAGCGGCGGATCGGTGGTGTGGACCGATCACGAAAACCGCAGCACCACCTTTCCCCTGCCCTCTGCTGCACGGCCGGCCATCACCAATAGCCTGGCGGAAGCGGCGATTTATCTGGGTGCTTTGCCGGATGAATGGGTGCTGGCTCAGGCGTCGCTTTTCTACCACTTCCGTGACGGTGTGCTGACGGCGATCAGTGACGCTTACGACAACCGGCTGCGCATTTCCCGCGATTATTCAGGGCGGATTCAGCGGATCGATAACCATGTTGGCCAGGGATTGCTGCTGCGGTATGAGCACGGCCATATCGTTGCCGTCGACTATCAGGTGCAGCGGGAGCCGGGCTGGGTCACCGAACAGAACGTTGTTTCCTACACGTACGACGATGCCTGGCGGTTGGTTGAGGCGACCAACGCTGTCGGCGAAAGCGAGCGTTATCGGTACGACGATCAGCAGGTGATCCTGGAGCGGGAACTGGCCGGTGGGGCGAGTTTCTTCTGGGAGTGGGAACGGTCCGGCAAGGCTGCAAGGTGCGTCCGGCACTGGGCCAGCTTTTCGCAGATGGACACGCGGTATGTGTGGGATGACAACGGCACGGTCACCGTGCACAACGCCGATGGCAGCCAGGAAGTCTACGTACACGACCAGCGCGCACGGCTGGTGCAGCGGATCGATCCGGACGGCGCGCAGCACTTCAAATCCTACGACGAAAAAGGCCGGCTGACGGTCGAGCAGAATCCGCTGGGAGCGGTGACGGCCTATCAGTACGACGAAGCCGGTCGGTTGATTGCGCTGTTTCCCGGTGACGATGCACCCACCTCCTACGAGCATGACAACGGTTTCGTACGGGTTGTGCGCCGTGGTGACGCGGTGTGGAAATACCAGCGTAACGATCAAGGCGATATCACTCGCAAGACTGATCCGGATGGCAATTACACCGAATACACCTACACCCAACACGGAAAGCTCACGGGTGTTTGGTATCCGGATAACAGCAGCCAGCGGCTGATCTGGAACGAACGCGGCCAGCTCATTGAGGAAAAACTGGCGAATGGCGGTGTGCGGCGTTATCGCTATGACGAGCTGGGGCGGCAGGTGGCTTGCGAGGATGAGCATGGCGCACTGACCCAGTATCAGTGGGACGCCGTGGGTCGTTTGCTGAAAGTGATTCAGCCGGGCGGCGCCACACGCGAATTCAGCTACAACCCGTACGGAAAAATCACTGCTGAGCGCGACGAGTTGGGCCGCGTCACCCGCTACGAATACGCCGATGGTTTGCACCTGATCAGCCGTCGGATTAATCCGGACGGCACGCAGCTCAAATACCGTTATGACAATGTTCGGCTGTTACTCACCGAGATCGAAAATGAGGTTGGGGAAACCTACCGGCTTGAGTACCACGCCAACGGCCTGATCCAGCAGGAAACCGGGTTTGATGGCCGCCGCACCGCCTATGTCTACGACCTCGCCGGGCATCTG
>NZ_JACAPZ010000041.1:0-27430 GCF_013385475.1 Pseudomonas sp. G5001 | reverse complement strand
GGCACCGAGTGGTGGGGCAAAGCGTTTTTTGGTTACTTTTTTAGGCGTTTGTAAAAAAGTGACCCGCTGTAAGAGCGGAACCCTAAGTGGCCGTTACCTAAATAACGGATATGTACTCAACCCTCAGGACTTCAGCGCTTTCTTAGGATAAATGTCATACCGACTGGATTTCCCATCCAACGCATGACTCGGCTTCACCCCCTCAATACAAGGCGCCTTACGCGGCCGCTTGACCACCACCCGATGACTGGCCAAAGCCAACGCCGCCGCCAACAACGCCGGCGCATCCGGATCATCCCCCACCAGCGGCCGAAACAACCTCATCTCCTTCTTCACCAACGCCGTCTTCTCCCGATGCGGAAACATCGGATCCAGATAAATCACCTGAGGCGGCTCCCCCTCCCAATCGCGCATCACCTCAATGGAGTTGCCCTTGAGCAACCTCATCCGCGCCACAATCGGCGCCACCTCAAAATCCTCTGCACCTCGCGCCAAGCCATCTTCCAGCAACGCCCCAATCAACGGCTGGCGTTCAATCAGGCTCATCTCGCAACCCAGGCTGGCCAACACAAATGCATCCTTTCCCAACCCCGCGGTAGCATCCAGCACCCTGGGCCGCACGCCCTGCGCCACACCCACCGCCTTGGCAATCATTTGCCCGCTGCCGCCGCCATACAGACGCCGGTGCGCCGCCCCACCCTCCACAAAATCCACCCGCACCGGCCCCGGCGCCTCAGGCCCCAGCTGTTGCAACTGCAGCCCCTGCTCCCCCACCTGCAAGGCAAAGTCCGCCTCATCCAGTTGCAAAGGCAACCCCAGCTGCTCGGCCCAGTGCTGCGCACGCGCCTGAAAACCTTCGGCCAAGGCCTCGACCCGAATGCGGCTGGCCGCTGGTTGTTCGCTCATCGGTGACTACGCTCAAAAATATTAAGGATCGGCAAAAAGCGGCCGATAAAAAAAAGGATCCGGCATTTTGCCAGAGCTGAGCGACGATCGAGAGAAATGTCAGACATTCCTTCGCTATTCACCGGTGTACTGCCGACCCACAACCACTTCGGCCTGCGCAATACCCAAGCGCTGGCCGGCGTCAGTCATGTGTGGCAGGACTTCTTCGCCCAGGCGTTGGCCGAACAGCTCGGCGACACGCCGGGCGCGCTCGCCAAGTCGGTGGCGAAACCTGTGGACCCGGCGGTAGAACCCAGCGAAGGCAGTGACCTGCTGTCGCAGATCGTCACCCAGCGCGCCTGTGATGTGACAGACACCGAGATCGCCCCGCCCGAGCCGCTGTTCCTGCCTATCGCCGAATTCGAACTGGAACTGCTGCCACCGGCCCCGCCACCGTACCCGGCGGAAGAAGTGGTCGCCCAGCAAAAGCAGCAAAACTTCGAAAGCGCCTGGGTGCGCCCGATCGTCCTGGCCGCCGGCCAACCGCTGCCCGAACCGGGTCCCGCGCCGCAACCACGCCCGCTGCATTTGCCGATCGCCGAATTCGAACTGGACCTGCTGCCACCACCACCGCCACCGTTCCCGGCAGAAGAGCTGGTTGAGCAACAGAAAGCCCTGGATTTCGACAGCCGCTGGGCGCGTCCGCTGATCCTGCACAACCTGCGCCTGGCCGCCTGACCCTCAGCGACACACCCACCACCGACCCATGTCCAGATGAAAGTGATTACGGTGGGCGGCGTTATAATCCGGGCTCAACACCACATTGAAATCCTTGCAGGCGCCGTCGCGCACTTGCCGCAGGAAGCGCGCACGCTCGCCGTCACCCGGCCAATCCTTGAGCACACTGATGGTGCGCCCGTCCGCCAGGCGAAACCCGGCGATATCCAACGCATTGGCCGACGCATGCTGGCTGAGTCGCCCGTTGGCGCGGTTGTAGATATTGCGACAGGCAAAGCTGCCCAGGTGATCGACCCGCGTCACTGCCTGGCCAAACACCGCCTGGGCCGCTGGTTGCAGGCTATGGCGCTCGAACAGGGCGAACGCCACGGCCAGCGGGCAACTGGCGAGAAAGCTGCTGCTCAAGCCGACATCAGCGCCTTGGACCCGCAATGTATTGCGCAGCGGGCAAGCCGCGTCGGCAGGGCTGTCCGCCTGATGGGCGACCCGCAGCCCGGAGGTCTTCAGCACTTGGTCACATAGGGCAGGATCATCCTGCAAACGCCCAAGCTTGAATCGGGTCAGCAGGTTCGGGCTTGCCCGCACGTCCAGCGGCGCCCACGGGTTCCACTCATCGGGCAGCGGCACCCAGCCCCGCCACACGCCAACCAACACACCACCTGCCAACACCAGCAGCACGCCCAGCACCTTGAAGAAACGCACGCCTCAGCCCTTGAACAGTTGATTGGCCTGGTTGAACGGCATCGAGCGCTCAGTGAAGGTAAACGTGCCCAACTCATGAACCTCCTGGGCCGCCCTGAAGAACTCGCCATAAGCCGCCAGGGCCATGGCCGAGCCGACGCTGATGCGCTTGACGCCCATCTCGCTCAACTGCGCCACGCTGAGTTTCAGGGCGCCTGACATCAAGATATTCACGAGCTTGGGTGCAACCGCCTTCACCACCGCCAATACTTCCTCGGCACTGCGCAGGGCCGGTGCATAGAGCACGTCGGCGCCAGCTTCGGCGTAGGCCTGCAGGCGGCGAATGGTGTCGGGCAAATCCAGCCGGCCATGCAGGAGGTTTTCCGCGCGGGCGGTCAGCGTGAAGGGGAATGGCAAACTGCGGGCAGCGGCGACTGCGGCTTCGACGCGCTCCACGGAAAGGTCAAAGGGATAGATCGGGTCGACGGCAATTCCGGTGGCGTCTTCGATGGAGCCACCGACAATCCCAGTCGCTGCCGCCCGCAGGATAGTCTCGGCGCAGCCTTCAGGGGTGTCACTGAAGCAGTTTTCCAGGTCGGCGGCGACGGGCAGCGAGGTCGCCTGGACGATCGCCCCGGCATTGCCCAAGGTGTCTTCCAGGGACAACGCACCTTCGGCATCCGGGCGGCCGAGGCTGAAGGCAAAGCCGGCGCTGGTGGTGGCCAGGGCTTCAAACCCCAGGCTGGCGAGCATTTTTGCGGAGCCGGCATCCCATGGATTGGGCATCACGAACGCGCGGTCACGCTCATGCAGGGCCTTGAAGGTTTCGGCGCGAAGGGTTTGGGCATCCATGACTGACTCCTGTCGGGAAAAGGAGCCTTAGAGTAACCCCAGTTGCTCCGCTGCGGGTTCTCGATGCAGGGTGGGCAATGCCGGCAAGCCGGGCAAGCGCAGCATCAATTTCTCATGAAAGCGCAAGGCCAGTTGGGCGGCCAGGCGGTTGTCGGAAGTGTGAAGAAACACGTAGGGCGTACGCCCCTCTTCGATCCAGCCGGCGACCTTTTCAATCCAGGGCACCAGGAACGGATCATTGGCTTCCAACTCCGGATGGCCAATAAAGCGCACTTGCGGAAACTGCGTCAGCGCCGCCGGGCGAGGCGGCACCTTGGGCTTTTTCGATTGGGCGTGCAGCACGGCTGCCGAGGTGGAGGTGCAACTGAACAACGCACGCGGGTCCAGGCAGATGCGCTCGACACCGCGGTCGCGCAGCAAGCGGTTGAGACTGCGCTCGGCGTCGCCCTTGGCGAAAAATTCCGAGTGACGCACCTCCACCGCCAACGGTCGCTCCAGCCCGTCGATAAACCCGGCCAACTCACCCAGGCGCTGCGGGGTAAAACTGGCCGGCAGCTGCAGCCACAACGGCGAAATACGCTCGCCCAACGGGCTCATCAACCCCAGGAAACTTTCCGCCGCCGGCAACTGCTCGATCAGGTTGCCGCTGTGGCTGATATCCCCCGGAAACTTGGCCGTGAAGCGAAAATGCTCGGGCATGATTTCAGCCCAGCGCTGCACGGTAGCGACGGAAGGACGGGCGTAGAACGTGGTGTTGCCCTCGACGGCGTTGAAGACCTGGGAATACAGGGCAAGGTAATCGCTGGAGCGGGCGTCGGCGGGATACAGGTATTCGCGCCAGGCGTTTTCACTCCAGGACGGACAACCGAGGTAGTAAGGCAACAGCATCAGATATGGATATCGAGGCCCAGCACTTCCATATCCCATTCGACAAAGCCGGCAGTGGTCAGGTAGCTGGCCAGGGCATTGGCGACGTTTTTGCTCATGGAGCGCGGGAAGATCATGTCTTGCTGGCGGGCAGGAACGCCGCTGGTACGTGCACCGCCGGAACCCTGGGAACGGGTTGAAACAGCAGTGTTGTCAGACTGGATTTCAACAAAGTCGGGCGAGTCTTCGACGGAGTCGTCTACCGTCACGTTCGCCTTGCGAGGCTTGCGCTTGAGGGGGTAGGACTGTGATGAAAAGCCGTCTATGCGCATACATGCGAACTCGGTATCGGTGATGGCATTTTAGTGGCGCTTTCCATGGCGCGCAAATGCTCTGGTGATAACTAGAACACATAATTGGTAAAAGGTTTAAAAGCGCGGGCAAATTCTGACGATTGGCTATTTTTGTCTGAAATTGCCCGCACTTTTGACGTCAAATAATCCCGCGTTCAGCCTTGGTCTGCGCCACTTTATCCCGCAGGTACACGGGCGCCGCCTGGTCCGCCGGAATCGCCTCGCCTCGCTCCCAGGCAAAGCGTGCCAGGGCCAGCAGGTCTTCGGCGTGGGGCAGCATCCCGGCATCCTGGCCGGCAAGCGTCACCCCAATGCGCTCGCCGTAGCCCCAGCCGGTGCCGGCACCGAACCAGTCGCCGCTGGCATCAGCCGGCAAGGCCGCCGTTTCAGGCGACAGCACAGCTTCAGCCCCCACCAGGCGCATCTCGCCAGCGGTTTCGCGGTAGCAGCCCCAATACACTTCATCCATGCGCGCATCGATGGCCGCCGCGACCTGGTTGGCGCCGTGTTCGCGAAATGCCCGCTGCGCCAGCACCGCCAGGTTGGACACCGGCAACACCGGACGCTCCAGCGCAAATGCCAGGCCCTGGACCACACCGATAGCGATGCGCACGCCGGTGAACGCGCCCGGGCCACGCCCGAATGCGATGGCGTCCACTGCCGACAAGGTGGTGCCCGCGTCCAGCAGCAATTGCTTGATCATCGGCAACAGCTTCTGCGCGTGCAGGCGCGGGATCACCTCGTAGTGGCTCGTAACCTTGCCATCGTGCAGCAGGGCAACGGAGCAAGCTTCAGTCGCGGTGTCCAGGGCCAGCAAGGTGCTCATCGGTGTATGCATCCACGTTGAAAAAAAGTGCGTCAGTATAAACAACAACGGCCCGCAAGCGGGCCGTTGTCAATCAAGCGGATGAACGATCAGATCAGCGCTTCCAGTACTTTGCCAGTGATGGCTTCAACCGAACCCACACCTTCGATGTGGCTGTACTTCGGCTTGCCCTGGGCGGCCGAGAGTTTCTGGTAGAAGTCCACCAGCGGCTTGGTCTGGGAATGGTAGACCGACAGGCGATGACGCACGGTCTCTTCGGTGTCGTCCTTACGCTGCACCAGGTCTTCGCCGGTGACATCGTCCTTGCCCGCGACTTTCGGCGGGTTGTAGACGATGTGGTAGACGCGGCCCGAGGCCTCGTGAACACGACGACCGGCAATACGCTGCACGATCTCTTCGTCTTCAACGGCGATTTCCACCACGTTGTCCAGCTCGACGCCGGCCTTCACCAGGGCTTCAGCCTGGGGAATGGTGCGCGGGAAGCCATCGAACAGGAAACCGTTCTTGCAGTCGTCCTGGCTGATGCGTTCCTTGACCAGGTTGATGATCAGGTCATCGGAGACCAGGCCGCCGCTGTCCATCACGCTCTTGGCGATCAGGCCCAGCTCGGTGCCGGCCTTGACGGCCGCACGCAGCATGTCGCCGGTGGAGATTTGTGGAATGCCGAATTTTTCAGTGATGAACTTTGCCTGAGTACCTTTACCGGCCCCGGGAGCTCCCAGCAGAATGACGCGCATCGATGTGCTCCTCAATTTTTTATAGAGATGACGCTCGGATTCGCCGCGTGGGGCCAATCTCGGAAATTTTGGGTCCAGGCCGCACAAACGGCCAAAGGCTGATCAAGATACACAGCAGGCCCAAACCACACAAGCCGCCGAAAGTAGGAGAAACCCGCGCCGCGCTGGCTTTACAAGCAGGTACAACCCTGACAGCAAAACGCCGGTCGCCAATTTTACGGCGACCGGCGCGGGGTATCTGCAAGCTATTGAGAACACGCCATAAATGTCAGCCGGTGTTGCGCAAACCAGCGGCAATACCGGCCACAGACACCAGCAGCGCCTGTTCCAGAGGGCTGTCCTGTGCCGCTTCCTGTTGTCGCGATCGGGCCAGCAATTCGGCCTGCAGCAGGTGCAACGGGTCCAGGTAGGTGTTGCGCAGGCGGATGAACTCCAGCGTATCGGGGCTGTGGGCCAGCAGCTGAGACTGGCCAGTCAGGCCAAGCACCACACTGCACGCCTGCGACAATAGGTCGCGTAAGTGCGCGCCCAATGGCAGCAGATCGGGCTGCACCAATCGCTCGTCATACAGCCGGGCGATGTCGGCGTCGGCCTTGGCCAGCACCATTTCCAGCATATCGATGCGCGTACGGAAGAACGGCCACTGCTCGCGCATCTGCCCCAGCAACTCGCCTTCGCCCCGCTCCAGGGCATTGTTCAACGCCGCTTCCCAGCCGAGCCAGGCGGGCAGCATCAGGCGGGTCTGGGTCCAGCCGAAGATCCACGGGATCGCCCGCAGGCTTTCAATGCCACCAGCCCGGCGCTTGGCCGGACGACTGCCCAGGGGCAAGCGACCCAGTTCCTGCTCCGGGGTCGACTGGCGGAAATACTCGACGAACTGCGGATTTTCCCGCACCACGGCACGGTAAGCGCTGACACCGTCGGCGGCCAATTCGTCCATCAGGTGGCGCCACGCCGGTTCCGGTGGTGGCGGTGGCAGCAAGGTTGCCTCCAGCACCGCCGCCAGATACAGGTTGAGGTTCTGCTCGGCGATGTCCGGCAGGCCGAACTTGAAGCGGATCATCTCGCCTTGCTCAGTGGTGCGGAAACGCCCCGCCACCGACCCCGGAGGCTGCGACAGAATCGCCGCGTGAGCCGGGCCGCCGCCGCGGCCTACAGTGCCGCCACGACCGTGGAACAGCAGCAGTTCGACTTGTTGTTCGCGGCAGATTTCCACCAGCCGTTCCTGGGCCCGGTATTGCGCCCAGGCGGCGGCGGTAGTGCCCGCGTCCTTGGCCGAATCCGAGTAGCCGATCATCACTTCCTGCGGGCCCTGCAGGCGGGCGCGATAACCCGGCAACAGCAGCAGTTTCTCGATCACCGGGCCTGCGTTGTCCAGGTCAGCCAGAGTCTCGAACAACGGCACCACACGCATCGGCCGTTGTACGCCGGACTCCTTGAGCAGCAGTTGCACGGCCAACACGTCCGACGCGGCGCCGGCCATGGAGATGACGTAGGAACCCAGGGACGCAGCCGGTGCGGCAGCGATTTCCTTACAGGTGTTCAGCACTTCGGCGGTGTCTGCCGAAGGCTTGAAGTAGCCTGGCAACAGGGGTCGACGGTTGGCCAGTTCCTTCATCAGGAAGCTGATGCGCGCCTCTTCGTCCCAATCCTCGTACCGGCCAAGGCCCAGGTAGTCGGTGATTTCGGTCATGGCCGCGCAGTGGCGGGTGGAGTCCTGGCGTACGTCGAGGCGCACCAGGAACAGCCCGAACGTGACCGCCCGACGCAAGCAATCCAGCAGCGGGCCGTCGGCAATCACGCCCATGCCGCAGCTATGCAGCGACTCGTAGCACAGTTGCAAAGGCTCGAGCAGGTCGCGGTTATTTTGCAGCACATCGGCGGGCGCCGGCGTGGTGCTGGTCAACGAGGTGTGGGCCCATTGGCGTGTGGCGCGCAGCCGCTCACGCAATTGCTTGAGCAACGCCCGGTAAGGTTCGACGCTGTCACCCACCTTGGCCTGCAATGCCGGGCTGGCCTGTTGCATCGACAGTTCGGAGGCGAGGTGGTCGATGTCGCGCAAGTACAGGTCAGCCGCCATCCAGCGCGCCAGCAACAGCACTTCGCGGGTGACCGGGGCGGTGACGTTGGGGTTGCCGTCGCGGTCGCCGCCCATCCAGGAAGCGAAGCGAATCGGCGCGGCCTCCAGAGGCAGGCGCAGGCCGGTAGCCGCGTGCAAGGCGTGATCGGCCTTGCGCAAATAATTCGGGATGGCGTGCCACAACGAATGCTCGATCACCGCAAAGCCCCACTTGGCTTCGTCTACCGGCGTGGGCCGGGTGCGGCGAATTTCTTCGGTGTGCCAGGCTTCGGCGATCAGGCGTTGCAGGCGATTGCGGATCTGCTCGCGCTCGGCGGTGGTGAGGTCGCGGTGATCCTGCAGGGCCAGTTGTGCGGCGATGGCGTCGTATTTCTGGATCAGGGTGCGGCGGGCGACTTCGGTGGGGTGAGCGGTGAGCACCAGTTCGATTTCCAACCGACCCAACTGGCGCGCCAGGGATTCGCTGCTGTGGCCTTCACTCTGCAGGCGCGCCAGCAGTTCCGGCAGCACCCGCGACTCGAACGGCGCCGGGGTTGATTCATCACGGCGGTGGATCAACTGATACTGTTCGGCGATATTGGCCAGGTTGAGAAACTGGTTGAAGGCCCGCGCCACCGGCAGCAGTTCGTCTTCCTTGAGTTGATTGAGGCTGGCGCTCAGCTCTTCGCCGGCCACCTGCTCCGAGGCTGCGCCACGGCGGTCGGCCTTGGCGCCTTTACGGATCTGCTCGATCTTGTCGAGGAATTCATCGCCGTACTGTTCTCGAATCGTGTTGCCCAACAGTTCACCCAGCAGGTGAACATCCTCACGCAAACGTGCATCGATATCGCTCATCAGCCAATCTCCAGCAGAAAATCCGGGACGCTTTGATCTTCAAGAGTGCCGCCCACGGCGACGTCTTACAAGGAACTTTAAACCTTGTGAGTTGCAGCTAGTCTCAACAGTAAGCCGCAGCGTTATCCGCGCTGGCCGGCTGGTCACTCATCATCGCCCGCGTACCGTGGGCTCCATTGAGGTTGCCATGAAAATCCGAGAACTGGCCCAGCATTGGGAAGAAAACGCCAAGGGTCGCCTGACCAAAACCGAATACGCCATCCATCTGGACGTGGAAGCCGCCGCCAGGCTGGCGGCGATCTCCGAGATGTACCCCAAACGCCATACCGAAGAACTGCTCGGCGAGTTGATTGGTGCAGCCCTCGAAGAGCTGGAAGCGAGCTTTCCCTACATCAAGGGCAAGCAGGTGATTGCCACCGATGAGGAAGGCGATCCGCTGTATGAGGATGTCGGCCCAACCCCACGTTTTCTCAGCCTGTCACGGCGTTACCTACACGATTTGTCAGCTCAGTCCGACAAGCAGAAACACTAGTAAACCTGCGCCTCAAACCCCTTAACCTCCCGTATTCAGGGCCTCCCACAGGCCCTGGATACCGCTGCGCCATGCAAAAGTTCCAACTTTTAAACGCTGACCGTTCAGTCAAATATTTTTTTAGGCAAATCGCCATCTTCGCTGAACTATTCAAAAAAGCCTCCGGTCACAGCCAGTAAGCCATCACTTGGAACAGCCGTTTGAATAGGCGTCCTGAGCTAACCGCCGGGCCCCGCAGACACTGCAAGCCGGAGATGGATTTGATGTTTTTCAGGAGTTACCTAATGGAGTTGAAGACGATGAAGACCAGCACTGCCAAAACCTCGTTTAACCACCTGCGCGGGCTTAAATTGGCCGCGCTGGCAATCGGCACCAGCTTCGTACTGGCTGGCTGCGCCGGCAACCCGCCGACCGAGCAATACGCTGTGACCCAATCTGCGGTGAACAGCGCTGTCAGCGCCGGCGGTACCGAGTTCGCAGCCGTGGAGATGAAGTCTGCCCAGGACAAACTGAAGCAAGCTGAAATCGCCATGCACGACAAGAACTACGACGAAGCCCGTCGCCTGGCCGAACAGTCCGAGTGGGACGCTCGCGTAGCAGAGCGTAAAGCCCAGGCTGCCAAGGCCGAACAGGCTGTGAAGGATTCCCAGAAAGCTGTTCAGGAGCTGCGTCAGGAAGGCATGCGCCCGGCTGTGATCCAGCCGCAACAGTAAGCCGCCGCCCCTGATTGCATTGCACCCGAAACCGAATTGAAAGGACGACACGACTATGCGTAAACAATTGATGATCCCTGCCCTGCTGGCGATGAGCGTTGCTCTGGCGGCTTGCTCCACCCCGCCGAACCAGAACCTGGAAAATGCTCGGACCAACTTCTCGGCCCTGCAAGCCAACCCGCAAGCCACCAAGGTAGCGGCGCTGGAAACCAAAGACGCCAGCGACTGGCTGGACAAGGCTGACAAGGCCTACCGCGACAAGGAAGACCAGAAGAAGGTCGACCAACTGGCCTACCTGACCAACCAGCGCGTTGAAGTGGCCAAGGACACCATCGTCCTGCGTGAGTCCGAAGCCAAGCTGAAAAACGCCGGTGACGAACGTGCCCGCGCCCTGCTGCAGGCCCGTGACGCGCAGATCAAGCAACTGCAAGACAGCTTGAACGCCAAGCAGACTGATCGCGGCACGCTGGTGACCTTTGGTGACGTGCTGTTCGCCACCAACAAGTCGGACCTCAAGTCCAGCGGCCTGGTGAACATCACCAAGCTGGCGCAGTTCCTGCGCGATAACCCGGACCGTAAAGTGATCGTCGAAGGCTACACCGACAGCACCGGTTCCGACTCGTACAACCAGAGCCTGTCCGAGCGCCGCGCCGCTTCCGTACAGCGCGCACTGGCCAACCAGGGTGTGGATATCTCGCGCATCGTGACCCAGGGCTATGGCAAGGAATACCCGGTTGCCGATAACGGCAGCGTTTCGGGCCGCGCCATGAACCGCCGCGTTGAAGTGACCATCTCCAACGACAACCAGCCGGTCAAGCCACGTTCTTCGATGGCCAACTGATCGATTGATGCTGGAAAAAAAACCCACGTTACTGTGGGTTTTTTTTCGGGTCGTCGAACCGGACAGGTCGGTTGGGATCCTCGGCTGGTAGCTCTATCTTCCCGCCGTAGCCATGTTCCGACAGCTTGTCGAGCAAGTGCTTGAGCTTATGATCCTCGGCGTCGAGCATTTCCAGCTTCTCGTGCCCCTTGAGCATGTTCACCATGTTGCTTATTGCAGCAATATCTATCGCCACCTTCTCGCCCCGACTCGTGTAAATCACATCGCTTCTGTGGTGCGTTACGCAATACGGTTCCAGATATTTCCATCATCAACTACGACTGCACCGGAGGGCCCAGCCCGCACACCACGCCGCCCGCTCCGTCGCTGAATGATCGTTTGAGGCCGCATGAAAAATCCCGCCAAATGGCGGGATTCTTTTATTTGCAGGCCAGGAATCAAGAGGTCCCAGTGCGCTTCAAGAGCATCGGGTCAGTAGCTTACTGGCGCCGAGTCATCCTGCTCCGGAGCCGCCTGTCCTTTGAGTTGGGCCAGCTCCGCCTCGAGCCTCTTGAGCCTTTCCTCAAGGCTTTCTTCGCCCTGCGCGCCCTGTGCACCACCGCCTCCTTGGGCGATCTGGTTCTTCAACTTCTGAATCTCTTGTTCCAATTGCTGAAGTCGCGAATCACCTCCCCCCGCACCGGCAGTGAATGGGGAAGACGAGTTGTTTACGCGAGGAATGTCCATTCAAGTGACTCCAAATTAAGTATCCGAGATAACCGATCCAGCGCTGCTGGCCAGTACGGAATCTGTGGTAATCCACTTAAAATGGTTCCAGACCTTTCCCACTTGACTCGCGCTACTGTTCCAATTGCGGCGTTTCCTGCCCCATGCAACGCACTGCCTGCTTCTTGCTGTTGACCAGTACGCCGGTCAGCCCTTTCTGTTCGGTATCAAACAGCACCAGTACGCCATCAACGCATTGCGCCACCTGGGCGGCCGGGGTCAGGGAGATTTTGTAATCCTCGCCCGGCACGGTCTTGAGCATGGTGAAGTCGCTGAGCAGCAACGCATCCTCGGGCTTGGCGAAGTGCAAATAGCCGTAGTACCACAGGCAGCCAACGGTACCGATGATGGTGCCGATGCCGGTGAGGATCAGGGGGATCATGTTGCGTTCTTCGCTCATTGCGGGTTCTCTGCGTTGGAGTTCGGGGCCGCCGGGTAATTGGGGATTTCCCCCAGGCGGCGCAGCCCGTTGAAATGCTGGGGGTCGTCCAGGTAGCGCAGCATCACGGTTTGCCAGGTCTTGTCGGCAAAGGTTTGCACGTGGCCACCCCGGGTCAGTTGCAGCACCCGCGGTGGCGGCGCAGCCTGATACAGGCGAATGCCGTTGGAGAGCGGCACGATCGGGTCGTCCAGGCTATGGAACAACAATTTCGGCACGCCGGTCAGCCGGGGCATGGCGTTGATCGCACTGTCGCCGTCCGGCACCAGCCACGACAACGGCACCTGGAACGGCCATGTTAGCCAGGAGGTGCTGAGGGCGAATTGTCCTACGTCACGATAACTGGCCGGCACACCGTCCAGTACCAGCGCCTTGAGCTGCGGCTGACGTTCGGGATGTTCCGCCAGGTAGTGCACCACTAACGCGCCGCCCAGGCTTTGGCCGAGCACGATCAACGGCTGGCCCTGGGTTTCGGGGGCGCTGTCGATCCACTTGAAGGCAGCGTCGATGTCCTGGTAAACCGCCGGCAGCGAAGGTTCGCCTTCGGACAACCCGTAGCCGCGATAGTCCACCAACAGCACTTGATAGCCCTGCTCCGGCAGCCACCAGCTGCCGCCGAGGTGCCAGGCGAGATTGCCGCCGTTGCCGTGCAGGTGCAGCACCGTGCCCTTGAGCGGCACGCCAGCCTTGGCCGGCAGCCACCAGGCGTGGAGCTTCAGGCCATCGGCGGTGGTCAATGTGACGTCACGGTATTGCAGGCGAGCCTTTTCCGGGGTGAACGGCATGCCGCGCTCCGGATAGAACAATAAGGAGCTGCAGCCGTTAAGGGTCAGTAGCAGGCAAAGAATGCCGAGGATTCTCATCCGTTGAAGCCTCGTGAATGGGTTGGGAACGATCCTGAAGACCTATGGAGATCAAAGGTGGGAGCGGGCTTGCTCGCGAATGCGGTGATTCAGTAACCACATCTGTTGCTGATACACCGCATTCGCGAGCAAGCCCGCTCCCACATTTTGACTGAGTTCCTTCAGAGATATCGTTAAAGGATATTGGAGTAATCCGCCTCGATCCGGTCCAGGCTCAAATGGTTGAGGAAGTTGGAGAAACACATCCACGCCGCCAACGCATTCATGTCGCGGAACTGATCCGGCAGGTATTTGGGTGGCACCACCAGGCCTTCGTCCACCAGTTGGCGCAGGGTACGCATGTCTTCCAGGGTGGTCTTGCCGCAGAACAACAACGGCACTTGCTCCAGCTTGCCTTTGCGCACGGCCAACTGAATGTAGTTGTAAACCATGATAAAGCCCTTGAGGTAGGACAAATCCTTGGTAAACGGCAGACCCGTAGGCGTCGACCCACGGAAAACCCGGCTGGCGTTGCCGTAGCTTTCCGCCATCTCGAACCCCTGCTCGCGGAAGAATTCGAACACCTGCAGGAAGTCGGCTCCCTGCTCCACCATATGAATGGCGCGAGTGCGGTTGGTCAGCTTGCGCAGGCGGCTGGGGTAGGAGGCGAAGGTGATGATTTCCATCAGGATCGCCAGGCCTTCCTGGGTCACGGTCGACGAGGGCGGGCCCTTGGACAGGAAGGTGCAGATCGGCTGGTTTTGCCCATTGAGGGTGGTGCCCACGTGCACCAGGCCTTCATGGACCTCCAGGGCGCGCACGTCGCGGTCGTTGAACATCGCGTCGGCGCGGATCTTGATGTAGTCGGCACCTGCCGCCGCATCCGCCACGATACCGTCGGACTCAAACACCCGGATGGTTTCCTCGGCCTCGCCGAATACCTTGTTCAGGCGGCTCTGCAGCAGGTTGACGGCATCCTTGGCGGTCAGGGTCTTGGCTTCGTCCTTGAGGTCGCCACGGCCATCGATATTGTTCAGGTAGTCCGACATCATCAGGCCGAGGTCGGCCAGGGTCGGGTCACCGGCATGGAACGCATCGGAAGCGGCGCCATACAGCTCCTGGGAGATCAGGCCGAAATCCTCGGTGCCCCGCGCTTCGAGCATGCGCACCACCATGCGGTACTCCTTGCACATGCGCCGCATGATCTGCCCGACCGGGTTGAACTGGCCAAGCTGGCGGGTGATGTCGCGCTCGATGTTCTGGAACTCCAGCTTCACCGCGCTGGAATCGAACGACAGCGGCCGGGTCAGGTAGTAGTCGCGGTCCACCGCCGGCATTTCCTTGCCCTTGGCCTTGAGGAATCCCTGGCGAATATTCTCGTCCCACTTCACGGCGTCGAGGACGCGAATCGGTGTTTGCGCCAGCACAATGCGATCGGACAAGGCGCGTATCGTCTGCTGGTAATCGTCCACCCGGTACTTCCTCTTTAAACGTTATTTGCCTGCACGCTGGTAGCGCACGGCTTCGACGAACACATCGGCATTGGCCGGATCATCCAGGTACGCAAATACCCGGGCCATGGAACTGTCGATCAACACACCGGCACCCTCGACGGTTTCGACGGTGCTGCCACTCAGGACCTTCTGGCCGACCGCCTGGTGGACCTGATCCAGGTCGAGGTTGTAGACCACCAGCTCGTGCTCATCATTCAATTCGAACCCGGCGAGGATGTAATGCCCGCCGAACCTGGCCGGCAATGGCGCCGACAGATACCAGCGGCTGCCATGCCGGGAAACCGTGAACAGGTATTCATCCCGCTGGCCCGGCTTGGCCTTAGGGTAGCTCACGGCTTTGTAGCGGTGCTTACCGACGCGGCTGATTTGCAGGTTGAGCGGCTCACCCCAGGCATTTTTGCTGGCCCATTTGCCAAGCAGACCATCAGGCGCCGCCTCGCTGGCGGGCAACGGGTCCTTGAAGGTCACCAGGCAACCGCTGAGCAACAGGAACGACAAGGCGATCACGACGACGCGCCAGGCTTTCATTGGACAATCCCCTGTGTCAGACCGAAGCCAACACCAAATGCATGTAACGCTTGAGGATCTCAAGCATTTCTTCGCTGGTCAGAGGCTCTGCGCCGCCCAGCAGGCCCTGATATTCCATCCGACCGATAATCGCCGTCAACACTTTGGCATCCTGTTGCGGCTCGCGGGAACCCAATACCTGGAAAAACTGGCAAGTGCCCTGCAGCAGGATTTGCTGGTGGGAGCGCACCAGCTCGGCCAGGCGCGGGTTCAGCAGCGCTTCCTGGCGAAACGCCTGCTCGGCCATCAGGTGCTCACGGCGGTTGAGCAATTGGCGTTGCACGTAATCGGCGGTCAGGCGCGCGATGTCATCGGCCAGTTGCGAGCGCGACTGCGGGCTGCCGTCGCCATAAGCCACCATCTCGCGCAGCAGGCCTTCGTTACGCACCCACAACTTGCCCATGAACGCGGCGCTGCGCTCCACATATTGGGCGAAGGTGTCGGTGAGCAGATCGTCGATGTCCTTGAAGTAATAGGTGGTGGCCGACAACGGCACACCGGCTTCCGCCGCCACCGCACGGTGACGCACGGCACGCACGCCTTCGCGTACCACGATGCGCATCGCTGCATCGAGAATGTCCTGCCTGCGCTGCTCACTGCCCCGGCGACTGGCCTTGCGGCCCTGGTACTGAACACTTTCAGCCACGGCAGCGGCAATGCCGGCGGCACCCTTTTGAGCCATTACGCGGTTCACGACGGATCTTCCTCCACAGTGTGACGCGGAGCGTCACGGGCTGCGTTCCCACGCGGAGCGTGGGAACGATCACCTGGCGCTGTTTACTTGACGCTTATAAACGCCACATAAAAAAGCCGCCTTATAAAAGGCGGCTTCGGATTTCGCTACGGTTACGCTTGTGGCCGCATGTGCGGGAACAAGATCACGTCACGGATCGACGGCGAGTTGGTCAACAACATCACCAACCGGTCGATGCCGATACCTTCACCGGCGGTAGGCGGCATGCCGTATTCCAGGGCGCGTACGAAGTCGGCGTCGTAGTGCATCGCCTCGTCGTCGCCAGCGTCCTTGTCGGCCACCTGGGCCATGAAGCGCTCGGCCTGGTCTTCGGCATCGTTCAGCTCGGAGTAGGCGTTGGCGATTTCACGGCCGCCGATGAACAGCTCGAAACGGTCGGTGACGTTCGGGTTGTCATCGTTGCGACGGGCCAGCGGCGACACTTCGAACGGGTACTGGGTAATGAAATGCGGCTGCTCCAGCTTGTGCTCCACCAGCTCTTCGAAAATCATCACCTGCAATTTGCCCAGGCCTTCGAAGCCCAGCACCTTGGCGCCGGCTTTCTTGGCGATGGCGCGGGCCTTGTCGATGTCGTTCAGGTCATCGGCGGTCAGCTCAGGGTTGTACTTGAGGATCGAATCGAACACCGACAGGCGCACGAACGGCTCGCCGAAGTGGAACACCTTGTCGCCGTATGGCACGTCGGTGGTGCCCAGGACCAGTTGCGCCAGTTCGCGGAACAGTTCCTCGGTCAGGTCCATGTTGTCTTCGTAGTCGGCGTAGGCCTGGTAGAACTCCAACATGGTGAATTCAGGGTTGTGACGAGTCGAAACGCCTTCGTTACGGAAGTTGCGGTTGATCTCGAACACTTTTTCGAAGCCGCCAACAACAAGCCGCTTGAGGTACAGCTCAGGCGCAATACGCAGGAACATTTCCATGTCCAGCGCGTTGTGGTGGGTTTCGAATGGCTTGGCTGCGGCACCACCCGGGATGGTTTGCAGCATCGGCGTTTCAACTTCGAGGAAGTCGCGCTTCATCAGGAAGCTGCGGATGTGCGCAATAACCTGCGAACGCACGCGGAAGGTCTGGCGCACTTCTTCGTTGACGATCAGGTCAACGTAGCGCTGGCGATAGCGCTGCTCGGTGTCGGTCAGGCCGTGGTGCTTGTCCGGCAGCGGGCGCAGGGATTTGGTCAGCAGGCGCACGCTGGTCATTTCAACGTACAGGTCACCCTTGCCGGAACGGGCCAGGGTGCCTTCGGCGGCAATGATGTCGCCCATGTCCCAGGTTTTCACCGAGGCCAGGGTTTCTTCGGACAGGGTTTTACGGTTGACGTAGACCTGGATGCGACCGGTCATGTCCTGGATCACCATGAACGAGCCACGGTTGAGCATGATGCGACCGGCAACCTTGACCGGAATTGCAGCCTCTGCCAGCTCTTCCTTGGTCTTGTCCGCGTACTGTTTCTGCAAGGCATCGCAGTAGTTTTCGCGGCGGAAGTCGTTCGGGAAGGCATTGCCCTTGGCGCGCTCGGCAGCAAGCTTTTCCTTGCGCAGGGCGATCAGGGAGTTTTCTTCCTGTTGCAGGGCTTGCGGGTCGAGTTGTTGGTCGCTCATGTCTTTAAATTTTCCATCAGGTTCGTTGTCCCCGGCCTGCGGCCGGGGATCGCCGGCAAGCCGGCTCCTACAAAGGAGTTACAGGCCAGATTTCAGGCTGGCTTCCAGGTATTCGTCGATATCACCGTCGAGCACCTTGTCGCAGTCGCTGCGTTCGATGTTGGTACGCAGATCCTTGATCCGCGACGCGTCGAGCACATACGAGCGGATCTGGTGACCCCAGCCGATATCCGACTTGGTGTCTTCCAGCGCCTGGGACGCGGCGTTGCGTTTCTGCATTTCCTGCTCGTACAACTTGGCCCGCAGCATTTTCATGGCGGTGTCCTTGTTCGCGTGCTGGGAACGTTCGTTCTGGCAGCTCACCACGGTATTGGTCGGTACGTGGGTAATACGTACGGCCGAGTCGGTGGTGTTTACGTGCTGGCCACCGGCACCGGAGGAGCGGTAGGTGTCGATCCGCAGGTCTGCCGGGTTGATCTCGATTTCCACCTTGTCGTCGATCTCTGGCGAGACGAAAACGGCGGAGAACGACGTGTGGCGACGGTTGCCGGAGTCGAACGGGCTCTTGCGCACCAGGCGGTGTACGCCGATCTCGGTCCGCAGCCAGCCAAAGGCGTATTCGCCCTTGATGTGCACGGTCGCGCCCTTGATGCCGGCGACTTCACCGGCCGACAGTTCCATGATGGTCGCGTCGAAACCGCGTTTGTCGGCCCAGCGCAGGTACATGCGCAACAGGATGTTGGCCCAGTCCTGGGCTTCGGTGCCGCCGGAACCGGCCTGGATGTCCAGGTAGGCGTTGTTCGGGTCCATTTCATGGCTGAACATGCGGCGGAATTCGAGTTTGGCGAGGTTTTCCTCGAGACGGGCCAGCTCGGCGACGACATCGCCCACTGCGCCTTCGTCGTTTTCTTCGACGGCCATGTCCAGCAGGTCGCGGCAATCGCCCAGACCGGTGTTCAATTCGTCGAGGGTGTCGACGATCTGCGCCAGCGCAGCGCGCTCGCGGCCCAGTTCCTGGGCATATTCAGGTTTGTTCCAGACAGCCGGATCTTCAAGCTCGCGATTGACTTCGGTCAGACGCTCATGCTTTTGATCGTAGTCAAAGATACCCCCGAATAGTTTCGGAGCGCTCGGACAGGTCCTTGATGGTGTTAAGGATCGGGTTGATTTCCATGGCGGGCAGCACTCGTTGGCGAACTTTTGAAAGCCGACGAGTATAACGACAAACGGCTGATAACGGCAGTCCGCTTGGCCGAAAAGGCGGGGATATGCACCATCCAGACAGCGATGAAGATCAAATGTGGGAGCGGGCTTGCTCGCGAATGCGGTGGTTCAGTCGCCAGATGCATTGACTGACACACCGCATTCGCGAGCAAGCCCGCTCCCACATTAGGTCTGCGACATCCCGCAGACCGTATTCCCTACTCGATCCCCACCTGATTGCGCCCATTGTGCTTGGCCAGGTACAGGCCCTTGTCCGCCGCCGAGATCAATTGCCGGCAATCGGTGCCCTGCACCGGGGTCATGGTCGCCAAGCCAATACTGATGGTCAGGCTCGCCCCTTCTGCCGGGGCAATGTGCGGGATTTTCAGGCTCGCCACCGCCTGGCGCAGCTTCTCGGCCACCAGCCGTGCCCCACCCGGCGAGGTATTGGGCAGCACCAGGGCAAACTCTTCACCGCCATAACGCGCCGGCAAATCCGAAGGACGGCTGCTGGCATCACGAATGGTCGCCGCCACCTTGCGTAACGCCTCGTCGCCTTCCAGGTGGCCGAAACTGTCGTTGTAGGTCTTGAAGAAGTCCACGTCGATCATCAGCAGCGACAGTTGGGTCTGGTCACGCATGGCGCGGCGCCATTCCAGTTCCAGGTATTCGTCGAAATGCCGGCGATTGGACAGCCCGGTCAGGCCGTCGGAGTTCATCAGCCGTTGCAGCACCAGGTTGGTGTCCAGCAACTGCTGTTGGCTGACCCGCAGCGCCCGGTAGGCCGCGTCCCGTTGCAACAGGGTCATGTAGGAGCGCGAGTGATAGCGGATGCGCGCCACCAGTTCGATGTTATCCGGCAGCTTGACCAGGTAGTCGTTGGCCCCGGCAGCAAACGCCGCGCTCTTGATCAGCGGGTCTTCCTTGGTGGAAAGCACGATGATCGGGATGTTCTGCGTCGCCGGGTGATTGCGGTATTCGCGCACCAGGGTCAGGCCATCGAGACCCGGCATCACCAGGTCCTGCAGGATCACCGTCGGCTTGATACGGATCGCCTGGGCAATGGCCTGGTGCGGGTCGGCGCAAAAGTGGAAGTCGATATTGTCTTCATGGGCCAGGCCCCGGCGTACGGCCTCGCCGATCATCGCCTGGTCGTCGACGAGCAGCACCATGGCGGCGTTTTCGTCGGTCTTGAAGTCGTCGAGCTGCAAATCATTCATTTACGGTCACCTGAATTACTACCTGCAGGCCAGGACAGCGTGTGATATCGGTCATTTTGCGAATACCTCCAGCAATCGTGGCGCAATTCTGTCCAATGGGCGAATTTCAACAGCCGCGTCAATCGCCGCTGCCGCTTTGGGCATGCCGTAAACAGCACAGCTTTGCTGGTCCTGCGCGATGGTCAGGTAGCCTTGCTGACGCATCAACTTAAGTCCCTGGGCGCCATCACGCCCCATCCCCGTCAGCAGCACGCCAACGGCATCGCCATTCCAGTAGCTGGCGACGCTCTCGAAAAACACGTCGATGGACGGCCGGTAAATCTCGTTCACAGGCTCTGCGGTGTAGGCCAGCGTGCCGTTCTTCAGCAGACGAATGTGATGATTGGTGCCCGCCAGCAACACGACACCGCTTTGGGGCGGCTCGCCTTCCCGGGCCAGGCGCACCGGCAGGCCCGAGGCACTGCTCAGCCATTCGGCCATGCCGGCGGCGAACACCTGGTCCACATGCTGCACCAGCACAATGGCCGGCGAGAAGTCCCGGGGCAAGCCCTTGAGCAGGGATTCCAGGGCAGCCGGGCCGCCTGCGGACGAACCGATGGCCACCAGGCTCTGGCGTTTGCCCGTGGCCCGCTGGGGCGCAGGCTCGGCCCGCACGCGGCTGCCACGCTGGCCAATCAGCCAGCCGATATTGAGGATCTTGCGCAACAGCGGTGCCGCGGCGTCCTTCGGATTGCCC
This sequence comes from Pseudomonas sp. G5001, assembly GCF_013385475.1. Taxonomy (NCBI): domain Bacteria; kingdom Pseudomonadati; phylum Pseudomonadota; class Gammaproteobacteria; order Pseudomonadales; family Pseudomonadaceae; genus Pseudomonas; species Pseudomonas sp. G5001. The sequence continues at coordinate 6,856 of NZ_JACAPZ010000041.1, read as the reverse complement.
ACGCCCAGTGCAGGGGTGTCAACCACGTCTAGGGCGCCATGGCCCATGGCTTCGAATACACGGCTGACGTTGGCCTGGCGGTCGACGGTGACAATCAGGATCGCACAGGGCGTCTCGGCCATGATCTGCCGGGTGGCCTCCACACCGTCCATCACCGGCATGATCAGGTCCATCAGAATCAGGTCGGGCGTGAACTCGGCGCAACGCTGCACTGCTTCCAGGCCGTTGCCCGCAACCCACACCACTTCGTGGGCCGGCTCAAGGCTCAACGCCCGGCGCAAGGCCTCCACGGCCATGGGCATGTCATTGACGATCGCAATCCTCATGCCCGTGCTCCTCCAATCAGCTCCACCACCGCGTCCAACAGCGCGTCGTCATGGAAGCTGGCCTTGGCTAGATAATAGTCGGCGCCGGCGTCCAGTCCACGGCGACGGTCTTCTTCCCGATCCTTGTAGGAAACAACCATCACCGGCAGGGATTGCAGGCGAGTATCACGGCGCAAGAGTGTGACCAATTCAATACCGTCCATGCGAGGCATATCAATGTCCGTGATCAGCAGGTCGAAGTCTTCGGAGCGCAGCGCGTTCCAGCCATCCATGCCATCGACTGCCACGGCCACTTCATAACCGCGATTAAGTAACAATTTGCGTTGCAGCTCGCGCACGGTCAGCGAGTCATCCACCACCAGAATACGCTTGCGCGGTGCTTCGAGGGTTTGCTGGGTGCGTCGGGCGATGCGCTCCAGACGACCGGTATTCAGCAGTTTGTCCACCGATCGCAGCATGTCTTCGACGTCGACGATCAGCACCACCGAACCGTCATCGAGCAACGCTCCGGCGGAGATGTCCTGGACCTTGCCCAACCGGTCGTCCAGGGGCAATACCACCAGCGTGCGCTCGCCGATAAAACGCTCCACGGCAATCCCGTAGACCGCATCGCGCTCGCGGATCACCACGACCTTCAGGGTTTCCTGACTGCCCTGCCCCGGCGGGCGCTGCAGCAACTGGCTGGCGGCGACCAGGCCGACATGCCGGCCTTCGTGCCAGAAATGCTGGCGGCCTTCCAGTTGCACGATGTCGTCGGGCGCAAGATCGCACATGCGCTCGATGTGGGCCAGCGGGAAGGCGTAGGCCTCCTCGCCAACTTCCACCACCAGGCTGCGCACTACCGACAGGGTCAACGGCACTTCCAGGTGGAAGCGACTGCCCTGCCCCGCCGCCTGCTCCAGCACCACCGCGCCGCGCAACTGGCGCACCATATGCTGCACCGCATCCAGGCCGACCCCGCGCCCCGAGACCTCGGTGACCTTGTCCCGCAGGCTGAACCCCGGCAGGAACAGGAACGTGAGCAGTTCCTCTTCGCTCAGGCGCAGGGCGGTTTCCGCCGGCGACAAATGCCGGTCGACGATGGTGCCGCGCAGGCGCTCCAGGTCGACCCCGTTACCGTCGTCGCTCAACTCCAGCACCAGCAAGCCGGCCTGGTGAGACGCCCGCAGGCGGATCAGGCCTTCAGCCGGTTTGCCGGCCAGCAGGCGTTGCTCGGGCATTTCAATGCCGTGGTCCACAGCATTGCGCAGTAAATGGGTCAGCGGCGCTTCGAGTTTTTCCAGCACATCGCGGTCGACCTGGGTTTTCTCGCCTTCGATTTCCAGGCGTACCTGTTTACCAAGGCTGCGGCCCAGGTCACGCACCATGCGCACCTGCCCGGCCAGCACGTCGGCAAACGGCCGCATGCGGCACGCCAGCGCCGTGTCGTACAAGACTTGGGCGCGTTGCCCGGCCTGCCAGCCGAACTCGTCGATTTCGGCGGTTTTTTCCGCGAGCAGCGCCTGGGCTTCGCTCAACAGGCGGCGGGTATCAGCCAGCGCTTCCTGGGCTTCCAGGCTCAGGTCGACGGTCTTGAGGTGGCCGTCGAGGTTTTCCAGGGCGCGGGCGCTGTTGCTCTGGATGCGCTTGAGGCGTTGCAAGCTGGCGAGGTAAGGCTTGAGCCGCTGGGTTTCCACCAGGGACTTGCTGGACAGGTCCAACAGGCTGTTCAAGCGTTCGGCGGTCACCCGCAACACCCGCTCGCCGCCTTCGGTCATGCGCTTATTTTGGCGTGGCAGTTCGGCACTGACCGGCGGCGCGGGCTCGGGCTCCGGCGGCAGGGTCAGCAGCGCTTCCATCGACAATTCAGGTTCTGGCGCGGGTGTGGGCGGCGGCGCAGGCTTTGGCGCAGCGGGCGGCGCGACTTTCTGCGACGGATCGAGCAACCGCTCCATCAATGCCACATAGGACTCGATGTCCGCCGGGCCCACGGTGTTGCCCGGCGTGGCAATGCGCATCAGCAAATCGGTGCCTTGCAGCAGTGCGTCGATATGTTCCGGCAGCAGGTACAAGCGGCTTTCCTGGGCGCTGACCAGGCAATCCTCCATCACGTGGGCCACGCTGACCCCCGCGTCCACCCCGACAATCCGCGCCGCGCCCTTCAGGGAATGGGCGGCACGCATGCAGGCTTCGAGCTGGTCGGCCTGGGTCGGGTTGCGCTCCAGGGCCAGCAGGCCGGCGCTGAGCACCTGGGTCTGGGCGTCGGCTTCCAGGCTGAACAGCTCCAGCAGCGAGGCATCGCGCATCTGGTCGGGGGTCATGTGAGGCTCCGGGTCACGGCAGACAACAATTGCGCCTCGTCCAGCCAGCGCAGGCTGCGGCCTTTCCACTGCAACACCCCTTGGGTGTAGCGGGCGCTGGCCTGGGTGCCCGACGCAGATGCCGCATTCAAGGTCCGTTCATCAATGGCATGGATACCGTCCACTTCGTCCACCGGCACCACCACGGGGCCGTCCTGCGCCGCGATGATCAGCATGCGCGGCATGATTCGTGCGCCACTGGGGCCGCTGCCGGTGCTGTCCAGCCCCAGCAATTCCACCAGTGACAGGCACGCCACCAGTGCGCCACGCACATTGGCCACGCCCAGCAAGGCGCGGGAACGCTGATGGGGCAAGGAATGGATCGGCTGCAACGGTGCCACTTCCACCAGGCAGCGAGTGGCGATGCCCAGCCATTCTTCGCCGAGGCGGAACATCAGCAGCGAACGGGTGAGGACGTCACCCTCGACTTCCGGCGTCGCGACGGGGCGGTGATCGTCCTGCTGCAAGGCATAACGGTCGAGCAGGCGCGTGGCGGCGGCGGAATACACCGAGCAATTGCGACAGTGAATGTGCTCGGCCAGCAGCGGGCAGGACTTGTCACCGTGGATGCCGATGCGGTTCCAGCAGTCATCGATGGCCTGGGTATCGGCCAGGGTCAGGTTCAGCTCGGGATCCAGGGTCATGATTTACGCTCACTGTCAGCTCGCTCGCTGCGCGCGGCACGAGCCTGCAAACGCCGGGCGCCGGCGACATCGCCCTGGGACTCGAGCAACGCGGCCAGGTGCATCAAGGCCTGCGGGTGCTGGGGTTCCAGGTACAAGGCTTTTCTGTAATAACCCTGGGCTTCCAGGGCGCTGCCGGCCACATCGCTGAGCAGGCCCAGCCAATAAAACACCTGGGCCGCCGGCGGATGGCTCTGCAAATAACGCTCGCAGGCAGCACGGGCTTCCAGGCTCTTGCCTTCATTGGCCAGGGTCGCAATCTGACTGAGCAGATCGGCGGCGTCCGACTGCGGCGGCGGCGGCTTGATCGGTACCACTTGGGCACTGACGGTGCTGAACGGCCGGGGCCTGGTCGGGATAGGCGCGGCACTGCGCTGAGGAATCGGCGCGGGCATCGGCACAAATACCGGTTCAGGCGCGGGCTCCGCATGCCGGCTGAAGGCAAACGACTGCGGCACGCCAATCGAACGCATGCCCAGGCGCCCCAGCAGGCTGCCTTCGGCAGGCCCGATAAACAGCACGCCGTCGACGTGGGTCAGGCCCTTGAGCACTTCAAACACCTGCTTCTGGGTCGGCTGGTCGAAGTAGATCAGCAGGTTGCGGCAGAACACAAAATCGTAGGTGGGCTCGTTGGCCAGCAGCGTGGGGTCCAGCAGGTTGCCCACCTGCAGGCGCACTTGTTCGCGTACCCGGTCGGCAATCCGGTAGCCGTCGGTTTGCTCGGTGAAGTGGCGATCGCGGAACTCGAGGTCCTGGCCGCGAAACGAATTCTTGCCGTACACCCCACGGCGGGCGCGCTCCACCGACAGCGGGCTGACGTCCATGCCCTGCACCTTGAACTGATGCGGTGCCAGCCCGGCGTCGAGCAAGGCCATGGCAATCGAATAGGGTTCTTCGCCGGTGGAACACGGCAGGCTGAGGATCCGCAGGGCGCGCATCTGCTTGATTTCGGCCAGGCGGGCGACCGCCAGCCGGCCCAGGGTGGCGAAGGATTCGGGGTAACGGAAAAACCAGGTTTCGGGGACGATCACCGCTTCGATCAGCGCTTGCTGTTCGTCGGTGGAGGCCTGCAATTGCTGCCAGTATTGATCGGCGGTCTGCGCGCTGAGCACCATGCTGCGCTGGCGTACGGCACGCTCGATGATCGCTTCGCCCACCGAGGCAACGTCCAGGCCAATGCGCTCCTTAAGGAAGTCGAAGAAGCGTTGATCACTGCTCATCAACCCTCCTCGCCCGCGGCAAACAGCAGCGCCTGCACGTCAGCCGTCAGCAGGTCCGCCACGCCGATCCACTGCATCAAGCCACGCTCGTCTTCGCGCACCGGGCCCAGGTAACGTGCCTGGCGGTTGTCCAGGCCGTAGGGCTGGAACTCCGCCGGGTCACAGCGCAGGGTATCGGTGGCCTGTTCGAGGATCAGCCCCAGCCAGCGTGTCGGAGTGAGTGCATCCGGCTGATAATTGACCAACACCAGGCGCGTGCTGGTGCGGGCCTGGGCCGGCGTGCCGAAGGTCAAGGCACTGAGATCGATCACCGGCACCATTGCCCCGCGATGGGCAAAGATCCCGGCGACCCACGCAGGCGCATGGGCAATGGGCTTGAGCGGCAGGCGCGGCAGCACCTCGGCCACTTCCGTGGCCTTGAGGGCATACCGTTCATTACCGATGTGAAACACCAGGAACAGTGCTTTCTTCACTGCCGCAACGGCACCGCGTTTAGCCGCGAGGTCGTTCATCAGACTTTAAAACGCGACACGCCGCTGCGCAGGCCGACGGCGACCTGGCTCAGCTCGTCGATGGCAAAGCTGGCCTGACGCAGGGACTCCACGGTCTGGCTGCTGGCATCGCCCAACTGCACCAGCGCATGGTTGATCTGCTCGGCGCCGGTGGCCTGGGCCTGCATGCCTTCGTTGACCATCAACACCCGTGGCGCCAGGGCCTGCACCTGATGGATGATCTGCGACAACTGCTCGCCCACCTGCTGCACCTCGAACATGCCACGGCGCACTTCTTCAGAGAACTTGTCCATGCCCATCACCCCGGCCGACACCGCCGACTGGATCTCGCGCACCATCTGCTCGATGTCGTAGGTGGCCACGGCGGTCTGGTCGGCCAGGCGCCGCACTTCGGTGGCTACCACGGCAAACCCGCGACCGTACTCACCGGCCTTCTCGGCCTCGATGGCAGCGTTGAGGGACAACAGGTTGGTCTGGTCGGCGACCTTGACGATGGTCACCACCACCTGGTTGATGTTGCCGGCCTTCTCATTGAGGATCGCCAGCTTGGCGTTTACCAGGTCAGCTGCGCCCATCACCGAGTGCATGGTTTCTTCCATGCGCGCCAGGCCTTGCTGGCCGGAGCCGGCGGCCACCGAGGCCTGGTCGGCGGCGGTGGAGACTTCGGTCATGGTACGGACCAAGTCCTTGGAAGTAGCAGCGATCTCCCGCGAAGTAGCGCCGATCTCGGTGGTCGTCGCGGCGGTTTCAGTGGCCGTGGCCTGTTGTTGCTTGGAAGTCGCGGCAATCTCGGTGACCGAGGTAGTGACCTGTACCGAAGAGCGCTGTGCCTGGGACACCAGGGCGGTGAGCTCGGTCATCATGTCGTTGAAGCCGGTCTCTACTGCGCCGAATTCGTCCTTGCGTTCGAGGTTCAGGCGTTTGCTCAAGTCGCCGGTGCGCATGGTTTCGAGGATGTCGACGATGCGTTTCATCGGCGCCATGATCGCGCGCATCAGCAGCAGGCCGCAGAGGCCAGCGGCGAGGATCGCGAGGATCAGCGAGACGCCCATGCTGATTTTTGCAGCGGACACGGCGTCGTCGATAGCGTTGGTGGCGCGGTCCGCGACGTTTTTGTTTTCGGTGATGATGTCGTTGAGCTTCATGCGGCCTGCGGTCCAGGTCGGGGTCAGCTCTTCGTCGAACACTTTGCGGGCGGCGGCGACGTCATTGCGTTGCAGGTTTTCAGTGACTGCGGCCAAAGCCTTGTTGTAGGCCTGGTGCAGGGCTTCGAACTTATCGAACTCGGCCTGATCCTCAGCGCCGTTGATAGTTGCCTTGTAATTGGCCATTTGCGTGATGATGCGCGCTTCGAAGGACTTGTAGTCGGCCTTGTCGGCTTCGGTGAGTGTCTTGTCTTTGCGCAGGCCGATGATGTCGAGGGTGTCGAGGTAGCTGTCGACCCATGCGCTGCGGATCATGGAGCTTAGGTAGACCCCGGGGACTGCGTCATCGCGGACTGACTCTTCGCCGGCCTCGATCTTCAACAGGCGTGAATACGAGACCACTACCATCAGCAGCATGATCGCGATGATGACCGCAAAGCTCGCCAAAATCCGTTGGCGCAAGGTCCAGTTCTTCACAGTAATTCCTCAAGGGCCATTCAAATGGAGAGGAGTATAGCTGAGCGGATGCCATCATTAATCAACGGCTTGTGGGATCTGGGTCACGCTCGGGGGAGGAAAGTTTTCTTGGGGGGGCATATCCGTTGCTGCGGTAACGGCTGCTATTGGTTCC
>NZ_JACAPZ010000040.1:7736-37249 GCF_013385475.1 Pseudomonas sp. G5001 | reverse complement strand
AAGAGCGGAACCAATAGCAGCCGTGACCGCAGCAACGGATATGTACCCATAACCCCGCCATCCCCCCCGCCATCCCCCCGCATTGCACCCGCAGCCCAGAGCCGATAGTCTTGCAAATCATTACCAGCCCAATCGCCCCAGCACCCCCGGGCCCATTGGGTAAAAGGAGAGGTTTGTGAACATCGGACAGTTCGCCTTTCAACGCCAGGTTGAAAATCTATACGTCGACCACAACGCCTGGCTACGTACCCTGTTGCGGCGCAAGCTGGGCAACGCATTCGACGCCGCCGACCTGGCCCACGACGTCTACCTGCAACTCATGCGCAAGGGCCAACTCCCGCCCACCGGCGAATCCCGGCGGCACCTGACCCAAATCGCCAACGGCCTGGTCATCGACCTCTACCGCCGCCGCCAGATCGAATCCGCCTACCTGCAAGCCCTGGCCCTGTTGCCCGAACCCTGCGCCCCCGATGAAGAAACCCGCGCCCTGGCCATCGAGGCCCTGATCCAAATCGACGCCGCCCTGCACAGCCTGCCACCCAAGGCGCGCCAGGCCCTGTTGCTGTGCAAGCTCGATGGCCTGAGCTACCGCGAGATCGCCGCCAAGCTCCAGGTCTCCGTCTCCTCGGTGGAAAAGTACATCGCCGCCGGCCTGCTGGCCTGCTACCAGACCCTGTACGGCTGACCCTCGCAATGTCGACCGAGCAGCCAATCTCCCCGGATATCATCGAGCGCGCCGCCGCCTTAATGGCCCGCCTGTGGGCCGATGACGCCAGCGCCGAAGACCACGCCAACTGCCTGCACTGGCGCGCCGAACACCCCCATCACGAACTGGCCTGGACACGCCTGCTGGGCTTCGAACAAAAACTCCACAGCATCCCCGCGCCGGTGGCCAGGCACAGCCTGGCCGAACCCGACGCTCCCGACTCCCCCGACCGCCGGAGCACCCTGCGCCTGCTGGGCCTGTTGGTCGCAGCCGGTGGCCTCACCTACGGCGTGCGCCACACAGACGCCTGGCAACTGGCGAGTGCCGGCCATAGCACCCGCACCGGTGAAGTTCGCGAAGTGGTATTGCCCGACGGTACCCGCCTGGTATTGGGCCCGGCTTCAGCAATTGACGTGCAGTTCGATGACGACCAGCGCCTGGTGCTGCTGCGGGCCGGCGAGGTCTTCATCACGACCGCGCCGTCACCCCGGCCGTTTCGGGTGCAGAGTCGCCAGGGCGTGTTTCATGCCCTGGGCACGCGTTTCAGCCTGCGCCAATGCGACGACGGCAACTGCCAGTTGGCCGTGCTTGAGGGCACCGTGCAGGTACAGCCCGACCATGGCGCAGGTGCGCGGGTGGAGGCAGGTCAAGGCGCCACGGTTTCCAGGGACACCGTGCAGCCGACCGCAGCAGTGACTGATCGCAGCATCGCCTGGGTCAAGGGCCTGTTGGTGGCCGATGGCACCCGGCTCGACGAACTGATCGCCGAGCTGGGACGCTACCGCCGCGGTGTACTGCGCTGTGCGCCTGAGGTGGCGATGCTGCGGGTCAGCGGTGTATTGCACCTGGACAATACCGACCTGGCGCTGGACAACCTGGCCGCCGCGTTGCCGATCCAGGTGGTGCGGCGCACCCGCTATTGGGTGACGGTCCGCGCCCCTGCCTGAAAATTCCTTGAGGTTTCGATTGAGGGTTTTGGCCGCTCGTTCGGAAGATAAGGTAAGGGCGAGCAAAGGCTCATTCAGTCAGGGAGACTTCATGAGTAACAAGGATGTGGCTGCGGCCAAACCCAGGGGGCGCGGCGCGGTCTCGCAAGTGTTGCGGCCGGTGCGCGGGCGACTGATCGCTGCGGCACTGCTGGCCGGTGTGGGCAGTATGCTGACGCTGGTGCCGCTGGGGGGCATTGTGCATATCGCCAGGGTCGCCCTCGGCGCGCCGTCGATGGCCCAGGCATCGGGCGAGGTCTGGTTGACCATCAGCCTCAGCCTGGCGAGCCTGTTCGCGGGCCTGCTGTTGATGACAGTTGCGGAGACGGTCGCGCACCTGGCCGACAACCACATCACTCGCCACTTGCGCCTGGCCATCGCCCAGCGCCTGAGCCAGGTGCCGCTGGGCTGGTTCACCGAGCGGGCGTCGGGCGAGGTCAAGCAGGCGATGCAGGATGACATCGGCACCCTGCACAGCCTGACTGCGCATTTCTACACCACCGTGGGCCGTTGTGCCGGGGCCGTGCTGCTGTCGGCGGCTTATCTGTTCATGGTGGACTGGCGCATGGCGCTGGTCTCGCTGTTGCCGTTTCCGGGGTTTTTGCTGTTTTTTACCCGGGCGATGAAAGCCAGCGGCAGCCACATGCAGTCCTTTGTCGAGCGCATGACCCGGGTCAATAACGCGGTGGTCGAGTTCGTCAACGGCATTCCGGTGGTCAAGGCCTTCGGTGCCACCGGCAAGGCCCACGCCAGTTACCGCAAGGCGGTAGATGAGTTCAGCGAAGCCTTCGTTGAGTTCACCCGTCCACTGGTGGGGACGATGGCCAATGCCAACGCGATGATCGCCCCGGTGACGGTGCTCGCCATGGTGCTGACGTTTGGCCTGGTGTTTGTCAGCCTGGGCTGGATCAGCGCGGTGGAGGTGCTGCCGTTCGCCATTGTCGCACCGGGCATTTGCGCGCCACTGATGCTGCTGAGTTACATCGTGCATGATCTGGACAACGCCACCGGCGCGGCCCAGCGCGTGCAGGCACTGCTGGCGACGCCGGTGCTGGCGCAGGTGGAGCCGGGGTGCGAACGCTTGCCCAAGGACGCCGAAGTACGCGTCGAAAACCTCGGGTACGCCTACGACCCGCAGCACCCGGTACTGTCGAACATCAGCTTTACCCTCAAGCCTGGCACCGTAACCGCCATCGTCGGCGCCTCGGGTTCGGGCAAGTCGACCCTGGCGCGCCTGCTGCTGCGGTTTTTTGACCCGACCGAGGGGCGTATCACCCTGGGCGGCGTCGACCTGCGGCAGATCGAGACCTCGCAGCTCTACAACCTGATCGGCTTTGTGCTGCAAGAGGTGCGCCTGGTCCACGCCAGCGTTGCCGAAAACATCGCCCTCGGCCGGCCCAGCGCCAGCCGCAAGGAAATCGAGGCGGCGGCACGGGCCGCGAATATTCATGAGTGCATCATCGGCTTGCCACGGGGCTATGCCTCGGTGATTGGCGAGGACGCGCAGTTGTCCGGTGGCGAGCAGCAGCGTATCAGCATCGCCCGCGCAGTATTACTGGCGCCGCCGGTGCTGGTGCTGGATGAACCCACGGCCGCCGCCGATGCTGCAAACGAGGTGGCAATCCAGGAGGCGCTGTCGCGCTTCGCCCAAGGGCGCACGCTGTTGGTGATTGCCCATCGCCTCGATACCGTGATGCACGCCGACCACATCATCGTGCTGGAAAACGGCCGTATTGTTGAACAGGGCACCCATCCTCGACTGATCGCGCAAGAGGGCCGTTATGCGCGCCTGTGGGCGTCGGGCGGTTACAAACAGACCCGCGAACAGGCGCTGCCGACATGCTGAAAACCTTTATCGAACTGTTGGGCGATGACGGGCCGGTCTTCCGTCGCTATGTCGGGAAAGTGATGTTCTACGGTGCGCTGTGCGGGCTGACTCTCGCCGCCCTGGTGCCGGTACTCACCGACATACTCAACGGTGATCTGGCCGAAGCGGCGTTGTGGCTGGTGGTGTTCCTGGCGGCGGTGGCGACGTGTTGGGCCACGCGACGCGAGGTTGAAAAGGCTGGCGTCGCGGTGGGTGTGGCGGTGCTGCAAGGCGGGCGCCAGCGCATCGGCGACCATGTGGCCGAACTGCCTGTCGGCTGGTTCACGCCTGATAACACGGCGCGGCTCAACCAGGTGGTGACCCAGGGCATGATGGCCGTGGCTCAGCTGCCGGCCCATGTATTTACTCCGGTGCTCAGCGGCGTGGTGACGCCATTGGTGCTGGTACTGGCGTTGTTTGTGCTGCACTGGAAAATGGGCCTGATCGCCTTGCTGGCGTTGCCGATTCTCGGCGGCGCGTTCTGGCTCAGCGCCCGCCTTGGGCGGCGCGCCGACCGGGCGTTCCAGCGCAGCTCGGCCGACACCAGCCAGCGCATGCTGGAGTTCGCCCAGTCGCAGTCGGTGTTGCGTGCCTTCAGTGGCGGCGGCAGCTCGGTGTTCCTGCAACGGGCGATCGAGCAGCAGCACGTGACCGGGGCGCGCCTGATCCTGCTGTCCGCCACCTCGATTCTGCTGAACATATGGCTGGTGCAGGTGGTGTTCGCGGCCTTGTTGATCGCCGCCGCGCTCTGGCTTGACGCTTACCTGGGAAATGCCTTGCACGTGGGCTCGGTGATTGCGGTGATGGTGTCGCTGTTGCTGGTCAGCCGCTTCATTGACCCGTTGCTGGAGGTGGCCGGCTATGGCGAAACGTTGCGCGGTGCCGGGGTGCAGCTTGAGGCGGTGCGCGAGATATTGGCCGCGTCGCCCCTGAAGGTGCCGAGCGCGCCGCAATCTCCCCGGGATGCCTCGGTGGAGCTGTTCGATGTGAGCTTTCGCCACGCGGCCGGTTCAAGGGACGTGCTGCGCGGGGTGAACCTGCGTATCGAGCCCGGCAGCATGACCGCGCTGGTGGGGGCTTCCGGTTCGGGCAAGACCACGCTGTTGCGGTTGGTCGCACGGTTTTTCGAGGTCAGCCAGGGCCAGGTGTGCATCGCAGGCGTGGATGTGCGACAGATGTCCGGTGAGCAGCTCAACGCGCAGATCAGCCAGATCTTCCAGGACACGTACCTGTTCCAGGGCAGCGTCGCCGACAACATTCGCCTCGGCAAACCCGACGCCAGCGACGCACAAGTACTGGAGGCCGCGCGGCAGGCTGGCGTGCAAGAGATTATCGAGCGCCTGCCGATGGGCCTGTCGACCACGGTGGGTGAGGGCGGGGCACGCCTGTCCGGTGGCGAGCGTCAGCGTGTCGCGATCGCCCGTGCGTTGATCAAGGGCGCGCCGATCCTGCTGGTGGACGAAGCCACGGCAGCACTGGACGCCGAGAACCAGGCGGTCATCGCCGAAACCCTGGCACGCTTGCGCGGCACATGCACGCTGATCGTGATCGCGCATCAGTTGTCGACGGTGGTGATGGCCGACCAGATCGTGGTGCTCGATGAAGGCCGGATCGTGGAGCAGGGCACGCCTGAGCAATTGACCGCAAGGCAAGGGCGCTATGCCCGGTTCCTCGCGCAGCGGCGAGCATCGAAAGGCTGGCGTATCGCTTAGTGGACCCGCCAGGCAGGCGGGTCCGAAGGGCAGGTCAGAGCTTCGGCAGTTGCCCGATGCGGCCCATCATTTCGGTGACGATCTGCAGGTCCAGCAGGAACTGGTCGACGGTCTTGAACTCGTTGTCGGTATGGCCGGTGTACTTGACCTCCGGCCGTGCCAGGCCGAATTGCACGCCGTTGGGCAACTCATGCACCGAGGTAGCGCCGGCAGACGTGCCGTACTTGTGCTCCATGCCCAGGTTCTCGCTGGCCACCGCCAACAGCGCCTTGACCCACTCGCCCTCAGGGTTGCGGTACATCGGCTCGGCGATCGAGTAATCGAAGGTCACAGCCACGTGGTTTTTCTTGGTCCAGGCGCTGAGCTTGTCGGCGATTTCGGCCTTGAGCGCTTCCGGTGACTTGCCCTTTGGCACCCGCAGGTTGACCGCCAGCTTGAAGGTAGTGTCATCTTCGCCCACATAGGTCAGCGAGGTGGTCAGCGGGCCCATGAACGCATCGGAGAAGCCCACGCCCAGCTTGGCGCCCAGGTAATCCAGGCCCCAGTTGTTGGCGGCGTAGTGCGCGGCGTCGGTGAACTGGTTGTGCTTGAGCGCGACCTTGCCGTCGAGGCTGTTGAGGAAGTCGAGGACCCTGGCTACCGGGTTCACCCCGGATTCCGGTTCGGAGGAGTGGGCGGACACGCCAGTGACGGTCAACTGAACGTCCTTGCCGACGACCTTGGCCGCCACTTCAAAGTCGCCGCCATTGCGCTTGGCGTATTCGCTGCCGGCCTTTTGCAGGCTGGCGGCCAGTTCGGCAGGCTTGTCGCTGAGCAATATCACCACCGACGCCGACGGAATCTGGTTGGTGGCCTTGCCGCCGGTCATCGAGATGATTTCTGCGCCTTGGCCTTCAGCCTTGCGCTTGGGGAACTTGGCCATGACCGTGCCGTAGCCTTTCTCGGCGATCACCACCGGGTAGCCGCCGTCCAGCGCCAGGTTGTAGTTGGGCGTTGGGTTGTGCTCGAAGTAGTACGGGATCGCGTCGCCGGAGGTTTCCTCGGTGGTGTCCACCAGCAGCTTGAAATTGCGCGCCAGCGGCAGCTTCTCTTCCTTGATCACCTTCATCGCGTACATCGCCACCACGATGCCGTTCTTGTCATCCTCGGTGCCGCGACCATACATCCGGTCGCCGATCAGCGTGACTTTGAATGGGTCGAGCTTGGTGCCGTCCTTGAGCACCCAGTTTTCCGGGGTTACCGGTACCACGTCCGCGTGAGCGTGGATGCCGACCACTTCATCGCCGCTGCCTTCCAGGGAAATCTCGTAGACGCGGTTGTCGATGTTGCGGAAGTTCAGGTTGAACGACTCGGCCAGGCTCTTGATCTTGGCGGCGATCTTGATGAACTCGGGATTGTCGTGCTGGGCCACGCCGGCGACCTGGAAGGTCGGGATCTCCACCAGCTCACGCAGGGTTTCAGTGGCGGCCGCACCGTACTTCACCCGCGCATACAGGCCCAGCAGGCGATGGATTTCATTCTGCTGGTCGGCGGTCAGGTCCTTGTTGTCGAGAAAGGCACTGATGGCCGGGCCGAGGTTGTCGCTCTTGGCCACGTCACTCTTGGCCAGGCTGGCGAGGAACTGCCGGAAATCCTTGACCGAGGCATCGCTGAAGGTCTTCAGGATGACGGCGTTCTGTTGTGGGGTGAGGTTGGCTTGAGCTTGGGTGGTGAACACCGAAAGGCTGGCGGCCATCAGGGTGGCTACGGCCAGTTGCTTGAGGGAAAAATCCATTGCTGGGGGCATTCCTTTGCAGGGAGTGAGTGAGAAATGTCTGATCGAAAGGTCAGAAACAATTTCACACACTACCATCGGGAGGCAGGGGTAGGGGAGTGCCTGAGTGGGAAATCTCCCATAGAAATGCACAGCAACCCATTGAACGGAAAGCTACGGTATGGTTCTCCTGTCAGGGTGTTAATTGTGCAAAGGAGTGAGATTGATGATGCTTTCAGAGCGTTACCGCGGCAGCCTGCTTGGCCTGGCGTGCGGTGATGCAGTAGGGACTACTGTTGAGTTCATGCGCCGTGGGTCGTTTGCCCCTGTCATCGATATGGTTGGTGGTGGGCCCTTTCAACTGTTACCGGGCCAGTGGACGGATGACACGTCCATGGCGCTTTGTCTGGCCGAAAGCCTGCTGCGCAAGAATGGTTTTGACGCTGCCGATCAGATGGGCCGTTATCTGAACTGGTGGAAGTGGGGCTACCTTAGCTCGACGGGTGAATGTTTCGATATTGGCACGACGGTTCGTGAGGCATTGGCGGAGTATCAGTACACCGGTGACCCGTTCGCGGGCTCCACCGATCCTTACTCAGCGGGTAACGGGTCGATGATGCGCCTGGCGCCGGTGGTGCTGTTCTATTTTCCGGATGCCGAGCGCCTGCGTGAGTTTACCGTCGACAGTTCCCGCACGACCCATGGCGCGATGGAGGCGATTGAATGTTGCCTCGTGCTGGCTGAGTGTATTGCGAATGCGCTGCGGGGGGATTCGAAACCGCAGGTATTGCAGGTCGGCTACCTGGAGTTGAGCGAATCCAAAGTTGCGGACATTGCTGATGGGCACTACCTCGACAAGGCGCGCAGTGACATCGTGGGTTCTGGCTACGCAGTGGCTTCGCTTGAAGCGGCGCTATGGTGTTTTCATCACACCAACAGCTTTGCCGAGGCTGTGTTGGCTGCCGCAAACCTGGGGGATGACGCCGACACTACCGCAGCGATCGTGGGTCAGTTGGCGGGCGCGTATTACGGCGTGCAGGGCATTCCGTCCGAGTGGTTGGGCAAGTTGTGGCAGTGTGAAGATATTCAAGAAACTGCTGACGCGTTGTATCAGGCGGCGCAACTCCAGGCAGCCGCACTTTAACTCAGTGTCTGCTAATCTGCGCTCGTTGAATCTCGACCGCCACCCGTGGACCTCTCAATGACATCGCCATCCGATCAAAACCTTGACCCCCAATCCGTCTGCAGCCCGATCACCAGCAGCGCCATTTTCATGGTCGCGACCCTGGCGCCTGGCAGTGACTCGGCTGAGGCGGTGCGCAGCTGGTGCGCCGATATCGCCGGCCTGGTGCGCTCGGTCGGCAAGCGTGTACCGGCGGGCAACCTGACGTGTGTCGCAGGGTTTGGCTCCAAGGCGTGGGATGCGCTGTTCGGGGGGCCGCGGCCAGCAGCGTTGCATCCGTTCAAGGAAGTGGGCGTGGCCGGGCGCCTGGCGCCGGCCACGCCGGGGGATATCCTGCTGCACATTCGTGCCGAGCAGATGGACCTGTGTTTCGAATTGGCCACCCAGTTGATGGCGGCGCTGGGGGATGCGGTGACGGTGGTGGACGAGGTCCAGGGTTTCCGCTATTTCGACATGCGCAGCATCATCGGTTTTGTCGACGGCACCGAGAACCCGGTCGGGCGCAAGGCGGTGGGCTTCACCATTGTCGGTGATGAGGATCCGGCGTTCAGCGGCGGCAGCTATGTAATGGTGCAGAAGTACCTGCACAACATGCAGGCCTGGAATGAATTGTCGGTGGAGGCGCAGGAGCGGGTGATCGGGCGTACCAAGCTGTCGGACATCGAGCTCGACGATGCGACCAAGCCGAGCAACTCCCACAGTGCGCTGACCACCATCACCAAGGACGGCGAGGAAGTGAAGATCCTGCGGGACAACATGCCCTTTGGCCGGCCGGGCGCGGGGGAATTCGGGACGTACTTTATCGGCTACGCGCGCTCGCCAGAGCCTTTGGAGTTGATGCTGGAGAACATGTTTGTCGGCCGACCGGTCGGCAACTATGACCGCCTGCTGGACTTCAGCACGGCGGTCACCGGCGGCCTGTTCTTCATACCGTCTGCGGATTTGCTCGAAGAACTGGCCGACCGCGCGCCTTAGGCCAACAACCCGGTGCTCACCGCCACAATCAGGAAAACCCCGAGCACCGCGCGGTAGATCACGAACGGCCAGGTGGAGAATCGCTCCAGGAACTTCATCAGGCCCCAGATCGCGAAGAACGCCGACACACTGGCAACCACCAGGCCAAAGATCAAATGCGGCCAGGCGTGGGCGGGCAGGTCGGCGTGGAACAATACCCACAGCTCTTTCAGCCCCGCGAGGGCGATCGCCGGCAAGCCCAGCAGGAACGAAAACCGCGCCGCTTCTTCACGCTTGAAGTTGAGGAACAGTGCGGCGGTCAGGGTCGAGCCCGAGCGGGAAACCCCTGGAATCAGCGCGCCGATCTGCGCAATGCCGACAATCAGCGCATCCCGCAGGCGCATTTCGCCCACCGTGCGCTTATGCCTCGCGCTGAGTTCAGCCGCCGCCAGCAGCACCGCCATCACCAGGCAGGAAATCCCGATCACCATCAGCCCGCGCAGCGGCGAGTTGCAGGAGTTGAGGGTCGACGACAAGGCTATCCCGGCAATCCCGATCGGAATCGTCGCCAGCACAATGGCCACCGCCAGCTTGAACCACTGGTTGTTGTAGTCACCCTGGCGCATCGCAGTGATGCTGCCGACCGTGACCTGGCGTACATCCTTCCAGAAGTAACTGACCACTGCTGCCAGGGCGGCCAACTGCATGGCTGCGGAAAACGCCGAGCCGGGATCCGGCCAGCCGAGCAGGGCGGGCACGATGCGCATGTGGGCGGTGGAAGACACGGGCAACAATTCGGTGATGCCCTGAATGATGCCCAGGATGCCTATTTGCAGGTAATCCAGGGACGCAAAGCCGACATCGAGGCCGCTGGTGCAGACGTTTGTCAAAGTACTTATCCTGAAAGCAAGGGGAGGGAAGTGACGCGGAGTTTAGTCTAACTTTGTAACGATTTTGTCGTTGACACGAGAAAAGCGCGATCGGTTCAGCAAGCAGAAAGCTTGGCCGGTGTATTGGCATTGCAGGTGGCTTTGTTGACAATGGCGGCCTGTTTTTTTGCCGAGATGCCCATGCCTGCAATCCCCGATACCACCGTCGAACTGATCGAGACCGGCCCGGAACACGCCACGTTGATCGCCAACCTTTACCAGTTCTACGCCTACGAGTCCTCGGACTGGGAACAGGAAGATGTCGAGGTGGACGGTCGCTTCTACATCCATGAGGAGCACCTGGCCCGCTACTGGGAAGACCCGCAATGGAGCGCCAACCTGTTATTGGTCGATGGCTTTATCGCCGGTTTCCTGCTGATCGAAGGCAGCGAACTCCCAGGGATCGACGCGCTGGAACTGGCGGACCTGTTCATCCTCAAACGCTACCGCCGCAAGGGCATTGGCCGCGCCATCGCCACCCAGGTCTTGAGCAGCGGCGAGGCGAACTGGCTGGTGCGTTTCTATGATCAGGATGAAGTGAGCCAGGCGTTCTGGCGCACGGTGTTGGATAACCTGCCGCGTCCGGTGCAGGCCATCGAGCTGGACGATGAGCCGAACCTGCTGAGTTTCCTGGTGACGCGCGCGGCGTTGCACTGAACCATCAACTGAACGCGGCGCCAGCCCCTGCACTGAACAATGCCGCCTGCATCGCCTGTGGCGGCTGGCCGAACGCCCGCAGGAATGCCTGGCGCATGCGCTCGCGATCACCGAACCCGGTCTCGCGGGCGACCACTTCCACCGGGTGCCGACTGGTTTCCATCATTGCCCGGGCGGCTTCCACCCGCAGGGATTCGATGGCCTTGGCCGGGGTTTGCCCGGTCTCCTCGCGAAACACCCGGCTGAACTGGCGTGGGCTGAGCCGCGCCACGGCCGCCAGGGCCTCGACCGAAAGGTCGTGGGTCAGGTTCTCCCGGGCGTAGGCCAGGGCCAGCTGCACACGGTCGGACTTGGGGTCGAGTTCCAGCAACGCCGATAGCTGCGACTGTTCGCTGCCACGGCGCTGGGCAATCACCAGCTTGCGCGCGATGCGGCGGGCGAGGTCGCTGCCCAGGTCGTTCTCCACCATCGCCAGCGCCAGGTCCACCCCGGCGCTCATGCCGGCACCGGTCCAGATCTGGCCGTCGACCACGAACAGCTTGTCTTCCTCCAGGCGAATCTGCGGGTAGCGCTTGGCAAAGGCCGGTGCGTGCAGCCAGTGGGTGGTGGCGCGCTTGCCTCCGAGCAATCCCGCCTCGGCCAGCACGAAGATGCCCATGCACAACGAAGCAATCCGCCGCGACTGTTTGGACGCCGCCTGGACCAGCCTCGGCAGGCTGGCGTCAGGCAGTTGGAACTCCAGGTAACCGCTGACGATCAATGTGTCATAGCCCTCGGGCCGGATCGGCGTGCTGTTCACCGAGAAGCCCTGGGACGTCATGATCGGGCCGCCACTTTCCGACACCAGGTGAAATTCATACGCCTGCTCGCCACGCAGCAGATTCGCGCACTCGAACACCGAGCCCAGGCTGAGGCTCAAGGATTGAAAGTTCGGGTACACCATCAGCGCAATGCTGTGCATCTCATCTCTCCAGGGGGCGCGGAGCGTTGATTGTCGGCGTGTGCCAGGGAAACGGCAACCGCCTTGGCGCAATGTCCGGAATCCTTGCGGACATGACATTGTGCGGTTTTGGCCCGGCTCCTAAGCTTGATTCCATTCCAACCCACATCACCCCGAGGCACTGGCACATGAAAGTATTGATGGTTTTGACTTCTCACGACCAGCTTGGCAACACCGGCCGCAAGACCGGGTTCTGGCTCGAAGAATTTGCTGCTCCCTACTACGCGTTCAAGGACGCCGGGGCCGACGTGACCCTGGCTTCGCCGGCCGGTGGGCAGCCGCCCCTGGACCCGGTCAGCGACCTGCCGGATTCGCAAACCGACCAGACCCGCCGCTTCGCCGCTGACCCGGCGGCGCAACAGGCCCTGGCCACCACCGTGAAGCTGGAGTCGGTCAACGCCGGCGACTTCGACACCGTGTTCTACCCAGGCGGCCACGGCCCGCTGTGGGACCTGGCAGAGTCGAAAACCTCCATCGCCCTGATCGAAGCCTTCGAGCGTGCGGGCAAGCCGATTGGCTTTGTGTGCCACGCCCCGGGTGCCTTGCGTCACGTCAAGGCGGTCAACGGCGAGCCGCTGGTCAAGGGCCGACGCGTCACCGGCTTCTCCAACTCCGAAGAAGCGGCGGTTGGCCTGACCGACGTGGTGCCTTTCCTGATCGAGGATGATTTCAAGGCACTGGGCGGCACGTATGAGAAGGGTGCCGATTGGCAGTCCTTTGTGATTGAAGATGGCCTGCTGGTCACCGGGCAGAATCCTGCCAGTTCCAGTGACGTTGCCAAATCGCTGTTGAAGCTGACCGCGTAACCCGCTGAATCCCCCCCAAAAGTACGTTGTTGGCGGCTCCCCTGAGCGGGAGCCGGCAGCTTCTGCTTGTCTGAAATTTGAATCCGGAACTTTCCCCCATGAGCAACAGCGCTTTAGGTACCCCGATCACACTGGGGCACCACACCCTGAAAAACCGCATCGTCCTGCCGCCGCTTACCCGCCAGCGAAGTGCCCAGCCCGGTGATATCGCCACGGACTTGATGGCGCTTTATTACCGCCAGCGCGCCACCGCCGGCTTCATGGTCAGCGAGGGCACGCAGATCGAGCCTCGCGGCCAGGGCTATGCCTGGACCCCGGGCATCTACACACCGGAGCAGATTGACGGCTGGCGTACCGTGACCGATGCCGTGCATGCCGAAGGCGGCGTGATCTTCGCCCAGCTTTGGCATGTGGGTCGCGTGTCCCATCACGAACTGCAGCCCGACGGCGCAGCACCCGTCGCGCCGTCGGCGATCCAGCCGCAGCAAGCCAAGGCATTCGTTGCAACCGGGCCCGGCACCGGTAAGTTGGTGCAGCCACCCGAGCCGCGCGCCCTGGCTACCGTCGAGGTCAAGGAGTTGGTGGGGCTTTACGCCCAGGCTGCAAAAAATGCATTGGCCGCAGGCTTCGATGGCGTGGAAATTCATTCGGCCAACGGCTACCTGGTCAACCAGTTCATCTCGGCGCATTCCAACCAGCGCGACGATGAATACGGTGGCTCACTGCACAATCGCCTGCGGTTCCTGCGGGAAATCGTCGAGGCGGTGGCCGAAGTAGCCGGCCCGCAACGCCTGGGTGTGCGCTTTGCGCCGTTGTTCAGCGGCACTGACCAGGACCGGGTCTACATCGGCCTCGTCGAGGAAGACCCGCATCACACCTACATCGAGGCGATCAAGGTGCTTGAGGCGGCCGGCATCGCCTACGTGTCGATTGCCGAGGCCGACTGGGACAATGCCCCCGAGTTGCCCGAGTCGTTCCGCCAGGCGGTGCGTGACACCTTCAGCGGCCGGATCATCTACGCCGGCCGCTACACCGCAGAGCGCGGCGTGCGGTTGGTAGAGGCGGGGCTGGCAGACCTGATCGCGTTTGGCCGGCCGTACATTGCCAATCCCGACTTGCCCCAACGCCTGCTCAACGGTTGGCCGCTGAACCCGTTGAACGCGGACGGCCTGTATGGCGGCACCGAGGTGGGCTTCACCGATTATCCGGTGTATGCCGGGTAGGCACGGGCTACTCGATCGGGTATTTGCCGAATGCCGGGTGCTGCTCGGCGAGGGCCGCGTGGCGTTGCAAGTGGGGAAACGCATCGGCCTTCACGACGTCGGCTATCTTCAGCTGGGTGAAGGACCAGGCGACCGCCACCGTCAGGCTCGCCTGGGTCAGCGGCGCGTCGCTGTCGCGCTCGGCCACCCGCGCCTCCAATAACGCATAGGCCGCCAGCAGTTGCCCGGTCACGCGGTCGATCCACGGCTGATGCAGTTTTTCGGCGGGCCGCAGGTGATGTTCGTAGACGATCTGCACGGTCTTTTCGCACGCTGCCAGCGCCAGGCCGATCACTTGCAGATCCCTGGCAAGCGCTGGGGCTGACGGGGGCAGCAATCGACTGCCGGCCGGCGCCAGGGCTTCCAGGTACTCGAGGATCAAGCCGGAATCCATCAGCACCGTGCCGTCGTCGAGCACCAGCGTCGGTGCCTTGACTACCGGGTTGATCCCGGAAAACTCATCGAAGGTGCTGAACACCGACAATGCCTGGTGTTCGAACGCGACGCCGTACAGTTCCAGGGAAATGGCCACGCGGCGCACGTAGGGCGAGTCCAGCATGCCGACCAGTTTCATGAAGCCTCCATTAACCGCAGTGTTTTGTTCTGATGACGTTATAAACCGTTTTTCCGCATGTTTATCAATCCACCCGCAACACAATCTTGCCGATATGGTCGCCACCTTCCATGCGCGCATGGGCCTTCGCGGCGTCGGTATAGGCATACACCTCATCGATCATCGGCAGGCAACGCCCGGCCGACAGCACCGGCCACACGTGTTCGCGCAGTTGTGCGGCAATCGCGGCTTTTTCTTCCCGGGTGCGTGAGCGCAACAACGAGCCGGTAACGATCGCGCGTTTGCCGAGGATCGCCAGCAGGTCGATGTCTTTGGCGCGTGCGCCGCCGAGGAAGCCCAGCATCACCAGGCGACCTTCCATGGCCAGGGCGCTGATGTTGTCGTTCAGGTAGGAGCCACCCATGATGTCGAGCACCACATTGACACCCTTGCCCGCGGTCTTGTCAGCGATGACCTCGGCGAAATTCTGTTCCCGGTAGTTGATCGGCTCGGCTCCCAGCTCGCGGATGGCGGCGCATTTTTCCACGCTGCCGGCGGTGGCGAACGCTTCGATACCGAACTCGCGGCAGAGCATCAGCGCGGTGGTGCCGATGCCGCTGGTGCCGCCATGGATCAACACGCGCTGGCCTTTATGCGCACCGCCGATGCCGAACAGGTTGGCCCATACGGTGAAGAAGGTTTCCGGGATCGCTGCCGCCTGAATCCAGTCCAGGCCATCGGGAACCGGCAAGGTCTGGCTGGCGGGCACTGCGCAGTACTGCGCATAACCGCCGCCATTGGTCAGGGCGCACACCTTGTCGCCCAGCGCGTACTCGCTGACGCCTTCGCCCAGCGCGACCACCACACCGGCCACTTCCAGCCCGGGAATCGGGCTCATGCCGGGTTTCATCGGATACGTGCCGGCGCGTTGCAGGGCGTCCGGGCGATTGACGCCGGCGGCGTGCACGCGGATCAGCACTTCGCCGGGGCCGACGACAGGGACCGGCTCCTGGCGTGGTTGCAGGACTTCGGGGCCGCCGGGGCTGGTGATTTCGATCAGGGTCATTTCGTGGGGCAGATTCATTTGAGCGCACCTGTAGCAATGAACGTATGGGTTGGGACCGCGCCCGTTACCGAGCGGTTCAGCCTGCTGGCGATCCTGGGTGTTTTCTCTGGTGCCCAGCATAGCCGTGATGAGTGATGCAATAATGCTGCGATTACACGTCACGCTGATGCAAAAATGCATTGAGGGGGAAAGCTATGAATTGGGACGATGCGCGGGTGTTCCTCGCGGTGTGCCGCGAGTCCACACTGCGCGGGGCCGCGCGGGTGCTGGGGGTGGATCAGGCCACCGTGGGGCGACGGGTCAATGCCCTGGAAAAGTCCCTGAACGCAACATTGTTCCTGCGCACCTCCGAAGGCTATGCGCTGACCGCCGTGGGTGAAGCCGCGTTGCAATCGGTGGAGAACATGGAGCGCTCGGCCCTTGACCTGGAGCGTCAGGTCCTGGGCCTGGACGACCGCCTGACCGGCACCGTACGGGTGACCACCACCGATTCCCTGGCCATCGACTTCCTGATCCCGGCCATTGCCCGGCTGCACGATGCGCACCCTGACGTGCGCGTGCAGATGGACGCTTCGACCCAGTTGCTTAACCTGGCCAAACGCGAAGCCGATATCGCGGTGCGCAATACCCGCCCGGACAACCCCGACCTGATCGCCCGGCGCATCGCCCGCTGGCCGGTGGGGCTGTTTGCCTCGCAAGCGTATATCGATCGGCACGGCGCACCCGAGCCGGGCAGCCTGTTCGAAGGACACGACCTGGTGGTGTACCAGCCGCACCTGCAAAGCCAGAAGGACCTGACCCTGGTCAGCGAGCCGCTGGGACGCGGGCGTATTGTTGCGGCCTTGAGTTCAAGCCTGTTGGTTCGCCGCTCCATCGCCGCAGGGATCGGTATCGGTGAGGTTCCGATAGTTTCCGGCGAACGCGACGGCCTGGTGCGGCTGTGGCCGGACCGTACGCGGCCGTTGCCCTACGATGTGTGGCTGGTGACCCATGCCGACCTGCGGCACACCGCGCGGGTGCGGGTGGTGATCGACGAGATCGTCGCGGGGTTTGCCGGCACCGGGGAATAGTACGACTGCCTGAAAAGGCCGGGTGTCAGCCCGGCCAGAAATAAGTCGTCGCAGGAGAACGCAATCGGCTCAGCGTTGCAGGAAGGCCAGCAGATCTTCGTTCAAGGCTTGCTGGTGGGTCACCGCAAAACCATGGGGGGCATCCTTGTACACCTTCAACTGCGCGCCTTTGATCATCTGCGCGGCGACCTTGCCGGTAGTTTCGAACGGCACGATCTGGTCGCCATCACCGTGGATAACCAGGGTCGGCACGTCGATCCTGGCCATGTCCGGGCGGAAGTCGGTTTCCGAGAACGCGGTGACGCAATCCACCGTCGCCTTGAGCGAGGCGAGCAGGGCGATGTTCAGTGTTTGAGTCAATACACCGCTGGAGACCTGTTGGCCCTTGTTGATGCCATAGAACGGCGTATTGAAGTCTGCCAGGAACTGCGCGCGATCCTTCAGCAACGCGGCCTTGAACCCGTCAAACGCTGCCATCTCGACACCTTGCGGGTAATCCGGCTTTTGCCCGAACAGCGGCGTCACCGCCCCCAGCAACACCAGCCCGGCCACGCGCGCGCTGCCATGGCGGGCGATATAGCGGCTGACATCGCCGCCGCCCATGGAGAAGCCCACCAGGGTCACGTCCTGCAGATCCAGATGGTTGATCAACTGGGCGATATCGTCGGCAAAGGTGTCGTAGTCGTTACCGGTCCAGGGCTGGTCCGAGCGGCCAAAACCACGGCGGTCGAACGCGATGGTGCGGTAGCCGCGGCTGCTCAGGTACTCCATCTGGTATTCCCACATATCGGCATCCAGCGGCCAGCCGTGGCTGAACAGCACCGGTTTGCCGGTGCCCCAGTCCTTGTAGTAGAGCTCGGTACCGTCTTGTGTGCGTAGAGTGCTCATGGCAAAACTCCTTGGGTGAGAGGGCAGCCAATACTATAGGCGCAGAATCGGACGAGGGACTTGTATGCCTGTGCTCGGTTGAACGGTTCAGCGTCTATGCTGGTCAACTGACTTCTACCGTCTGAACAAACAGGTGAACGAAATGGCCAAGACTTACAGCTACGCCGCTCGTGACTCCAAGGATTCCCTCAAACCCTTCACGTTCGAACGTCGCGCCCCCGGGGCCGATGATGTGCAGATCGACATCCTCTATTGCGGCGTCTGCCACTCGGACCTGCACACCGTACGCAACGAATGGAAAAACACCCTGTACCCGTCGGTACCGGGCCATGAAATCGTTGGCCGAGTGACCGCCGTGGGCGCCAATGTCAGCAAGTTCAAGGTGGGCGATTTGGCCGGTGTCGGCTGCATGGTCGACAGCTGCCAGCACTGCGAATCCTGCGCCGAGGGCGAGGAGCAGTATTGCGAAAACGGCTTCACCGGCACCTACAACGGCCCGGCTTTTGGCGGCGAAAACACCTTCGGCGGCTACTCGGACAATATCGTGGTCAAGGAGAAGTTCGTCCTGCGGATCTCCCACGACGAGAGCAACCTGGCGGCGGTCGCGCCGCTGCTGTGTGCAGGCATCACCACCTACTCACCGCTGCACCACTGGAACGTCGGGCCGGGCAAGCGCGTCGGCGTTGTCGGCCTCGGTGGCCTGGGCCATATGGCGGTGAAAATCGCTCATGCCATGGGCGCCTACGTGGTGCTGTTCACCACCTCGCCGAACAAGCGCGAAGACGGCCTGCGCCTGGGGGCCGATGAAGTGGTGGTGTCGAAGAACGCGGACGAAATGGCCAAGGTTGCCAACTCCCTGGACTTCATCCTCAACACCGTGGCCGCGTCCCACAATCTCGACGCCTTCCTCAACCTGCTCAAGCGCGACGGCACCATGACCCTGGTGGGCGCCCCGGATAGCCCGCACCCGTCACCGACCGTGTTCAACCTGATCTTCAAGCGTCGCAGCCTGGCCGGGTCGTTGATCGGTGGCATCCAGGAAACCCAGGACATGCTGGATTTCTGCGCCAGGCACGGGATTGTCTCGGACATCGAGATGATCGACATCCAGGGCATCAATGACGCCTACGAGCGCATGCTCAAGGGGGATGTGAAGTATCGGTTCGTGATCGACATCGAGAGCCTGAAGAAAGAAAAACACGCGGCCTGATTGATCGCTGCAGATCCCCTGTGGGGGGCGAGCTTGTGTGGGAGCGGGCTTGCTCGCGAAGGCGGTGTGTCAGTCGCTGTATCTGCCAGATGAACCACCGCTTTCGCGAGCAAGCCCGCTCCCACACAAGCCCGCTCCCACATTTTGATCTTCGCCGGTTTCTAGGCCGACAGGTGCTCATACAAAATCGTCGCACCCACCAGCATCAACACCACGCCGCCAACCATCTCGGCGCGCTTGCCGACCACAGTCCCCAACACCCGGCCAAGCATCATGCCGATGGTTACCATGGTCATCGTCGCCAAGCCGATCGCCGCAGCGGCCACCAGGATATTCACGTCGACAAACGCCAGGCCCACGCCGACCGCCAGGGCATCAATGCTGGTGGCAAACGCGGTCACGGCAAGAATCATGAACGAGTGCTGGCTCGGTTTCTCTTCCTCTGGATCATCGGCCTTCAAGCCGTTGTAGATCATGTGCAGGCCCAGGGCTACCAGCAGGGTAAAGGCGATCCAGTGGTCCCAGTTTTGCACCCAGCGAGTGGCGGCCTGGCCGATAGCCCAGCCGATGATCGGCGTGATCGCTTCAATCACACCAAAGATCAGCCCGGCCCGCAGGGCTTCGGTCAGGCGTGGTTTGTGCAGGCTGGAACCTTTGCCAATGGCCGCCGCAAAGGCGTCCGTGGACATGGCAAGGGCGAGAAGAATCAGGGAAATGGGGTTCACGGTAAGGCTTCCAGTCGGGCTGTATGAGTCAACGACACAACCACACGCCCGACTTCAGGCATGGATGTGTCGCTGGTCTCACCAACCAAAATGGTGTTCGCACCACGGCATGTTGCCGAGAATGTTGATACGAACGCTTCGAGAATCCGAAGCAGGCTACTCCCCAACGAGGTGGCGGATCATAGCCGCGCAATCATGAAAATTTTGTTAAGGACGCCTCACGGATGTTCCAGGTGACAGCGCACCTGCTGACTCATCCCACCCGTCAACCGCTGCGGCCGCTCACAGCCTTGTGTACGCCTCGGGCAGCGGTCGAGAAAGAAACACCCACCCGGCAACACCCGGTTCCCCGGCAGCTCTGTCGGTGCACTGACATACGCATCGTCCAGCGCCACCCCCAGCTTGGGCACCGCCTCCAGCAACAGCTGGGTATACGGATGCTTCGGCTGCTCCAGCACTTGCTCGGCACACCCCAGTTCCACGATCTGCCCCAGGTACATCACCGCCACCCGGTCGGCCATGTGCCGCACCACCGAAACGTTGTGGGAGATCAGGATGTAGGTCAGCCCCAGCCGCCGTTGCAGCTCGGCCAGCAGGTTGAGGATTTGCGCCTGCACCGAGATATCCAGGGCCGAGGTCGGCTCGTCCAGCACCAGGATGCTCGGGTTGGACGCCAGCGCGCGGGCGATGGCGATGCGTTGGCGCTGGCCACCGGAAAACTGGTGCGGGTAACGGTCCAGGTATTCGGCACGAATGCCTACCTGCGCGGCGACCTTGGCGGCGATGGTGCGCATTTCACTCTTGGGCGTGTCGCCTAGGGCGAACAGCGGCTCGGTGATGATTTTCCAGATGGGCAGGCGCGGGTCGAGGGACGATTGCGGGTCCTGGAATACGATCTGCACATGCCGGTGGCGTTCCCGGGCACTTTCGTAGACCCAGTCCACTTCACCGTCACTGGGCTTGACCAGGCCCATCAGCAATTGGGCGAGGGTGCTTTTACCACAGCCGGACTCGCCGACAATCCCCAGGGTTTCCCCACGGCGCACCTGCAAGTCGATGCCGTTGAGGGCGTGGGCATAACCGCGCGGGCGGCCCAGCCAGTCGGTTTTTACCGGGAACTTGACCCGTACATCCCGCAAAGCCAGCAGTGAATCTTGAGACACGGTCATTGCACCGACTCCCCGGCAGTCAGCCAGCACGCACTTTTGCGGGTGCCGGCAGGGTTGATCAGGTCCAGGCGCGGGCGCTCGATGCATTGGCTCATGGCCTGGGGGCAGCGTTCGCGAAAGGTGCAGCCTGAGGGCAGGGCGGCAAGGTTGGGCACCTGGCCGGGGATGGTCAGCAGGTCGTCGCCGGGTTTCACCTGTTCCGGTAAGCCGCTGAGTAGCCCTTGGGTGTAGGGATGGCGCGGGTCGCTCATCACCTGGGCGGTGGGGCCTTCTTCCACCACGGCGCCGGTGTACATCACATACACCCGGTCGCAGAACTGCGAGACCACAGCCATGTCGTGGGTGATCAGCAGGATCGCGGTGCCGCGTTCCCGGGCTTTTTCCCGCAGCAGCAACAGCACCTGGCGTTGCACGGTGACGTCGAGGGCAGTGGTGGGCTCGTCGGCGATCAGCAACTGAGGGTCGCAGGAAAACGCCAAGGCGATCATCACCCGCTGGCGCATGCCGCCGGAGAGTTCGAAGGGGTAGCTGTCGAGCACTTGCTCGGGGTCGGCGATGTGCATGTCCCGCAGCAGGGCGATGGCCTTGGCACGGGCGGCGGCCTTGCTCAGGCGCTGGTGGTGGATGATCACATCGAGCATCTGCCGGCCAATGCGCCGGGTCGGGTTCAGCGCGGTCATCGGCTCCTGGAAGATCATCGCCGCGTCACGCCCGCGAATCTGCAGCAGCTCCTTCTCGCTGGCACCGAGCATGTCGCGGCCGAGCATCTGCAAGCTGCCGGCGGTGATCCGGTAACTGCGTTCCGGCAGCAGGCGCAGGCTGAGCATCGCGGTCACGGATTTGCCGGAGCCGGATTCACCCACTACGCCGACGACTTCGCCGGGGTTGACGTGCAACGACACGCCGTTGAGTGCCTGGACGTTGTTGCGGTAAGCCGGGAATTCCAGGCTCAGGTTGTCGATGGCAAGCACTGCCGGACTGGACATGGTCATTTCCCCTGTTGCCGTGGGTCGAGCAGGTCACGAACACCGTCACCCAGCAGGTTGAAGCCGGTCGCGGTGACCAGGATCGCCAGCCCCGGAAAGGTCGAGTACCACCAGTTGTCGAGAATGAAATTGCGCCCGGTGGCAACCATCGCGCCCCATTCGGCGGTGGGCTGCTGTGCACCCAGGCCGATGAAACCCAGGGCCGAGGCCATCAGGATCGCGCTGCCGATGTCCAGGCTCAGTTGCACCAGCAACGGCGGCATCGCATTGCGGCCCACGTGCCACGACACGATGTGCCAGCGCCCGGCGCCGAAGGTCTGGGATGCCTTGACGTAGCCCATCTGCCGAATGCTCAGGGCCTGGCCCCGGGCCAGGCGCACGTAGAACGGGATGCGCACCACGGTGATTGCCAGCATCGCATTGAACAGGCTCGGGCCCAGTGCGGCGGCCAGGGCCATGATCAGCACCAGGGACGGCACCGACAGCATGATGTCCATCAGGCGCATGATCAGGCTGTCGAAACGCCCGCCGATGATCCCCGACAGGCAGCCCAGCAGCCCGCCCACCAGGCAGGACGAAAACGCCACGAACAGGCCCACGCCCACCGACTGGCGGCTGCCGTACAGCACCCGGCTGAACAGGTCGCGGCCGACTTCATCGGTGCCGAACCAATGTTCGGCGGAGGGTTCGGCCAGGCGTTGGGTCAGGTTCAAGGCATTGGGGTCATGGCTCGCCAACCAGGGGGCGAAGGCCATGCAGATCAGCACGATCAAGGTGATGGTCAGGCCGGCGATGGTCAGCGGGCTGCGGCGTATTTGATAGCCCAGGTACTCCATTCGCGCACGCCAGGTGGGGCGCTGTTCCAGGGGCACCGGTACGGGCATGGTCAGGGGAGCAGTCATCTCAATTCACCTCGCCGATGCGCGGGTCGACCACCCGGTAGAGCAGGTCGATCAGCATGTTCAGCAGTACATAAATAAACGACACCAGGATCGCGAAGCCCATCACCGCCGGGAAATCCAGGGACTGGATCGACTTCACCACATAGGCACCCATGCCCGGCCAGGCGAACACGGTTTCGGTCAGCACCGCGCCATACAGCAGGTCGCCGAGGGTCAGGCCGAGCACGGTGATCGACGGGATCAACGCGTTGGGCAAGGCGTGGCGCAGGATCACCGCCCAGCGCGACAGGCCGTAGGCGCGGGCGGTACGGATGTAGTCCTCGCCCAACTGGTCGAGCATCGCCGAACGAATCTGCCGGGCGACTACGCCGAGGTTGACGAAACCCAGGGTGACGGCGGGCAGGATCAGGTGTTCCAGGGCATTCAGGAACAGTGGGATATCGCCGGCCAGCAGCGAGTCGATCAGGTAGAACCCGGTGATGGTGCGCGGTGGTTCGAGGCCTTCATCCAGCCGCCCGCTGCCGGGCAGCCAGCCGAGCTGGCCGTAGAACAACACGATCAGGCCCAGGCCGAGCCAGAAGGCCGGCGTGGAAATGCCGGTAACCGCCAGCGTTCGGGCGATCTGGTCGATGGCGCGGTTGTGATACACCGCTGACAGCACCCCCAGCGGTACGCCCACCAGTACCGAGAGCAGCAGGGCGGCGACTGCCAGTTCGAGGGTCGCGGGGAAGAACGCTTTCAGGTCTTCCAGCACCGGGCGGCTGGTGCGGATCGAGGTGCCGAGGTCGCCGTGCAGCAGGTCGCTCATGTAGCGGCCGTATTGCTGGTACAGCGGCAGGTCGAGGCCCAGTTGATGGCGGATGTTCTCGACAATGGCGTCGCTGGCCCGGTCGCCGGCAATCAGGCGCGCCGGGTCACCCGGGATCAGGTGGGAGATGCAAAAGGTAATCAGCGAAACGCCGACGACGACCAAAATCAGGCCGAACAGGCGTTTGCGCAACATATTCAGGAAGGCCATGAGGGCTCCTCGGTAACGCGAGACATTTGGATCAGGAATACAGCCTGGAAAACACAGCAGGTCCAGTGTGGGAGCGGGCTTGCTCGCGAATACGGTGGGTCAGTCATACATCGGGTAACTGATACACCGCTTTCGCGAGCAAGCCCGCTCCCACATTTGATCGCGTGTTACTTACTGATCTCAGCCACGTTGAACACCTGCTCCAGCATCGGATGGAACACATAACCCTTCACCGAATCACGCATCGGCAGGGTGTAGTTCTTCTGATAGAGGTAGGCGTACACGCTGTCCTTGAGCACGATCTTCTGGGCTTCCTGATACAGCTCGGTGCGCTTGGCCGTGTCGTTGTTGGCCGCCGCATCACGAATCAGCTTGTCCACCACCGGGTTGCTGTAGAACGAACGGTTGCCCGGCAGGCCTTGCAGGGAGGAGTCGAACCAGAAGTTCATGTACATGTAGGGATCGGAGAAGTCCGGCGCCCACGAGCCGATGGACACGTCGAAGTCACCCTTGCCCAGGCGCTCGCGCATGGTGGCGTTGGCCAGTTTTTCCATCTTCAGGTTGATCCCCAGCGGCGCCAGGCTGGCTTGCAGGGTCAGGCCGATGGATTCCCAGTCCGGGTCCTTGTCGGAGTACATGTAATTCAGGTTGGTGATTTTTTCCGGGAGTTTCTTCAGGTTCGCGCCCGCGCTGTCCAGGTCCTGTTTCATCAAGGGCAGGCTCGGGTCATTGGCCCACATGCCGGCAGGAATCGGCCCGTTCATCAACTTGGCCTGGCCCTTGAGGATGCCGTCGACAATGCCTTTGTAGTCCACCGCATCAACGATCGCCTGGCGCGCATTCTGGTTGTTCAGCGGGGCTTTCTGGTTGTTCAGGTACAGGTAGGTCACCCGCAGCGACGGGAACTCCTTGATCACCACGTCTTTCTTTTTGGCCAGGTTGGTGAGCTGGTCCTGGGGCATGTCTTCGGCGATGTCCAGGTCACCGCGTTCCAGTTGCAGGCGGCGTACCGAGGCTTCGCTGATGATCTTGATCACCACCTTGTTCAGCGCGGGCTTGGTGCCGGCGTAGTAGGTGTTGGGTTCCAGGGTCAGGCTCTGGCCTTTCTGCCAGTTGCTCAGGCGAAAGGCGCCGGAGCCGGCGGTGTGGGTGGAGAGGTAGGCGTTGACGTCGCCCTGTTTCACCACGTCCGGGTTGATGATGCCGGCGCCGTTGTGGGCGAGGGTGTAAAGGAAGGGCGCGTAGGGCTTGGCCAGGGTGAAGCGCACGGTGAGCGGGTCGACCACGGTGACTTTCATGTCATCCGGGAACGCGCCCGACGGGCCTTGCTTGAGCTGCATCACGCGGTCGAAGGAGAACTTCACCGCATTGGCGTCGACCTCGGCGCCATCATCGAACTTGTTGCCGGGCTTGAGTTTGAAATCCCACACCAGCCCGTCGGCCGAGGTGGTCCAGCTGTCGGCCAGGTCGCCCTTGACCTCGGTGCTGCCCTTGCCGTTTTCGACTTTGTAGGCCACCAGCTTCTGGTACGCCGGGTACGTCACCGCCCAATCGTTATTGTCGATGGTCACGGCCGGGTCGAGGGTTTGCGGGTCGGCGGCCTTGCCGATCATCAGGGTGTCTTTGGGGGCGGCGGCACTTGCCGATTGCCACGCGCCCAGGCTCAGGGCGGCGCACAGCAGGGAGAGTGCGAGGGTCTTGCGGTTGCTTGGGGTCATGCCGGTTTCCTTGATTATTTAGAGGAAAAAGCGGGTTGGTTTATTTTTATGAAATCTATAACCGGGCAGTTGGAGCTAAAGGGTGCTGCTCATTATTGTGATGGTACGGTCCTTGTGATCAGTGTGACTCCTCAATTAATGGGAAAAGTTCGGCATTCGGCAATTCGTAATGCCACCACTCGGTGGCAATCGCCTTGAAGCCGGCGCCGAGCATGATGCCCAGCAACAGCAGGCGGTTGCGCTGCACCTGCGGCGGCAGGTCGGGGTAGAACTGGTGGGACCTGGGCTCCATGGCATCAAACGCCGTGCCCATGTCCAGGGGGGTGCCGTGTTCATCAATCAGTGTCAGGTCGACGGCCACGCCGCGGGTGTGGTGCGAGCCCAGGCGCGGGTCGCGCACGTAGTCCGGGTTGGGCAGGGCCTGCCACAACAGTTGCTGGGCGTAGGCCGGGCGATAGGCGTCGTAGATCAGCAACGTCATGCCGGCCTGGCGTGCCAACAGGCTCGCCTTGCGCAGGCAGGCCGCCGCTTCGGCGTGCAGCAGGCAGCGGGCATTGCGGTAGATCACGGTGCCTGCCAGGTTGTCGGCACTGGCGTAGATCAGGTCGACCTGTACCGGGTATTCCGGTGGGGCGATTTCTACCAATGGGCTGGTTTTCACTCAAAGATTTCCTTTCCAGGGTCAGGATTCGAACTGGCCGAAGGCCTGTTGCAGGGCGCGGTTTTTTGCCAGGCGTGCATCCAGTCGCTCGCCGTAGCGGTCAGCGACGGCAGACACCATCAGGTTGAACAGGCACGTCAGGGGCGCCATGGAGTCCCAGAACTGGCCGACATCGGTTTTCAATTGCAGCAGGTCCAGGTCGTAGTCCCGGGCCCAGGGGCATTGCAAGTCAGTGATCAGCGCCAAGGGTAGACCCTGGGCGTTCGCGGTCTCGCAGAACGTGGGCGTGATGCTGGAATAGGCGCGGAAGTCCGCTGTAATGGCGTAGGGTTTTTCAAAGCCGGAGTTCAGGGTCTCGGCGTAGATCCCCGACAGGCCATCGACGTAATAGACCTTGGGGCGAATGTATTCCAGGTGACTGTGGAACGCATTGAGGATGCCCCGGGTGGACTGGATACCGAGGATGAACACGGCGTCGGCGTCCACGATGTGCTGCACGATGTCGGCGAAACCCTGGCTGCGGGCCAGGCCGTACACATGCTGGATGGCTTCGATCTCGCGGTTGAGGGAACGGTCGAGGGCGTCTTCCTGATCGTTCTCCTGGCGAAACGCGCCCAGGCGGTCGGTGATCAGCCAGGAGGCTTGCGGGTCGCCGCGCAGGCCTTGCTTGACGTCATCGAGGTTGCGATAACCCAGGGTTCGCAAGAAACGCCCCACTGAAATCCCGGTGGTGCCGGCTTGCTGGGCGATGCTGTCGGCGGTTTCGAACGGCAGCTGTTGCAGGTTGCCCAGCAGGTAGGTCGCGATGCGCTTGCCGGTGGGCGTCAGCGTCGGGAACTGCTGTTCCAGCGTGCGCTGGAAGCTGTTTTTATCCATGACGTTTTCGCGCAGGCCGGTCATTGATGTTACTCATGTTTCATGATTTTGATGTCTGTTAGAAACATAACATCGGCAATCGCGATAACACAATGGCTTTTTTTGCACTGGGCGGGCAGGGGGGGACAAGCGGCGATCAAGGCCTCTGGGGTTTCACCGAAGTACCGAACGTATTGCCCATGCGCACACTGGTCGCTGCGGGTGTAGAGAGCCCGATCTGGTTCGGCTTGCGTTTGTCGATGGGCACCTGTTGCGCCTGCTGGTTCTTTTGCGTGGCCTTGGCGGCGTCCGGGTGGTTGCCCATCTGCTGGCTCAGGCAGCCATAGTCCGGTGCCTTGTAGCCATCCACGTTCACCTCTGTGCAGCCATTCGGCGTTCCTTCGGCGTGGGCCATCAGCGGCAGGGCAGCACACAGCAACAGGCTGGCGAGGGTCGGTAACAGGTTCATCGGTGCCTCCTGGCGAGCCCTGGGAAATGGGCCGGTATGGCTCAAAAGTGTAGTGCAGCGGGCTGCCCGTCACCGTGATGTTTTTTTTGCTGGCACCGTAACATCAGGTTCATAAACTGGCCTCAGGATGACGGTTTTGTAGGCTATGTCGGACGTGTTGCGATGCTGAGCAGGGGGGCTTGGAGGCGCGCGGGCTGCTGCCTGGCTCTGCTGTTGGGGCTGGCGCAGGCCGTGCGCGCCGAAGTGACCCTGGACCTGCCCGCGCAGAACCTGGATAGCGCCCTGCAGGCGTTCAGCCATGCCACCGGCATGGCGGTGCTGGTGGACCGCGAGTTGACCCGGGGCCGGCGCTCCATCGGCGTGCATGGCCGCTACAGTGCGCAGCAAGCCCTGGGCCTGCTGCTGACAGGGAGTGGCCTGATGGCGCGTTATGCCCGCAGCGATGCGTTCACCCTGCAAGTCCCCGAGGTCAGCCAGCCGGCCACGACGCGGGGGCTGAAGGCAGGGCATGCAGCACGGATCAACAACAGCTATGCCGCGGCCTTGCAGCAGGCGATCGAACGCAGTTTGTGCCGTTCGCCGCTGACCCGCCCCGGCAGTTTCCGGGCGCTGGTGCAGGTGTGGGTCAACGGTGACGGGGTGATCGAACACAGCCGCCTGGTCAGCTCCACCGGTGACCTGCAGCGTGACGAAGCGCTGGTACGCGGCCTGGGCGCCACCCGGGTCGAACGCCCGGCGCCCAGTTCGCTGCGCTTGCCGGTGACCTTACTTTTGATGCCCGATTCAACAGGAACACGCATGGAATGCACAGCAGGGGAAGGAGTTTCCGGGGCATGAAAGATACCGGCCACAGCATGATGGTCAGCCTGTTCCTGGCGTCCTACGAGGACTTCAAGGTACGCCTGCGCAAGCGCCTCGGGTCCGAGGACCTGGCCAACGACGTGCTGCACGAGACCTACCTGCGGGTCGACCGCATGGACGTACCGCCGAACTTGGCGCAACCCAATGCCTACCTGTATCGAATGGCGCTGAACATCGCCGCTGACCGACGCCAGGCGGATGCGCGACTGTTGACCGGCAGCGAAGTCGAAGAGCTGCTGCAGACCGTCGATGAAGCCCAGGACCCGTCGCGGGTGGTGGGTGGCCAGCGGGAAATCCAGTCCTTGCTCAAGGCCCTCTACGAACTGCCGGCGCGGCGGCGCCAGATCCTTATCGCTGCACGTCTGGAAGAGGCGCCACACCTGGAGATCTCCAGGCGTTTCGGGATTTCCACGCGCATGGTCGAAAAGGAAATCAAGGCCGGGCTGGGCCACTGTGCACAGCGCCTTGAAAGAAAAGTGATCCAGCGGTTCGGTCCCGGGGCCGGAAAACCGTCTTAGTGATTGAGTCCCTGATAATCCGTTGAGTACCTGCGCGCTTGAACATTTTTAACCTCTCCGCTGCCCGTGCTGCGCCCGACAGCCCCCTGCACGATGAAGCGCGTGACTGGCTGGTGCTGCTGACGTCGGGCCGGGCCACCGTTGCTGATGCCAAGGCGTTGCGCCAGTGGTGCGCCCAGAGCCCGGAGCATGCCCGGGCGTTCGAGCAGGCCAAGGTGTTGTGGCAGCAATTGGCTCCCGCCGCCGAGCAGTTTTCCCGGCCGCGGCATTTTGGGCGGCGGGCGTTTTTGGGCGGGGCGATTGCGGCGTCGGCGGCGGTGTTGATGGTGCGGGTGACGGTGCCGGGTGGGTTTGCCGGGTTGACGGCGGATTACCGCACCGAGGTCGGGGAGCAGCGGCGGGTGGAGTTGGGTGATGGGGTTCGGCTGGAGCTCAATACGCAGACGCGGATCAGCCGGCGTGAGGGTGGGATTGAGTTGTTGGAGGGGGAGGTCGAGGTGCTGGCCGATGCTGCGATGCCGCTTCAGGTTCAGGCGGGTGGAGGGTGGTTGAGTGCGGCTCGGGCGCGGTTCAATGTGCGCAATACGGATCACAGTGTGTGTGTGACGTGTATTGATGGGGCGCTGTTGGTGGGTGTTGGGGGGCGTACGGTTCGGCTTGAGGGTGGGCGGCAGCTGACTTATGACGCCAGCGGTGTGGGTGAGCCGGTGGCGGTGGACGTGCAGGCTGTGGTGGCTTGGCGGGAGCAGGTGCTGGTGTTTGATAATGCGACGCTGGCGACGGTGGTGGATGAGATCAATCGCTATCGGCCGGGGATGTTGCTGCTGATGAATGCGCAGTTGGGCAAGCGGCGGGTGCAGGCGCGGTTTAGTCTGCATCAGTTGGCGGGGGTGGCGCTTTTGATTCGCGATGCGTATGGGGCCAAGTGTACGGAGTTGCCTGGCGGTGTAGTTTTGTTGAGTTAGATCGGTGTGCATATCCGTTAGTTAGGTAACGGCTGCTTCAAAATCAAAAGCACAGCGGCCTCCC
>NZ_JACAPZ010000040.1:0-7601 GCF_013385475.1 Pseudomonas sp. G5001 | reverse complement strand
GCAAGAGCGTTTTGCTTACTTTTGACTGGGTCGGCATTCCGGCTTTTCGAAAGTGAGCGGAACCCATATCAGCCATAACAAAAATAACGGATATGTACACCACCCCAAAAAGCCCTACCGCAAGGGCCCCAAAACCTGCCGATACCGCTCCACCCCCTGGCCCGTCTCCCGCACCAGAACCACCTCGATCCCCAGCGGTTCCTCCTGCCGATTCCCACTCAACTGCCGCCACCCCTTGTCCCAAACCCGCACCTGCAAATCCCTGACCTGCCCCAGCACCGCCACCGCATCCCGGGGCGCCGGCAGCGGATATCGATCCCGCGCCGGTGCCGCCGCCCGATACAGCGTGTCCCCTTTGAGCCACCACCGCACCCGCTGCAACCCATCCCCAGGAACCGGCGCACTCCGGATCACCTCCAGCCGAAACCCCTTGCTGTCCGAACTCCTCACCGACACCGCCGCCAACCCGCCAGGCTTCGGCGCGTCTTCGCCAATCGGCGGCCCCAACTCAACCCCCGCGCGCAAGCTCACATCCAGCTGCATCTGGTTCAGCGCCCGCAACAACACCTCCGTCTGCTCACTGCTGGCCTGCAAATGCTGATCAGCCCGGGTCACACTGTCCAACCCGCGCCAGGCAATCACACTGACCACCGCCATCAACATGATCGCCACCATCACCTCGATCAACGTAAAACCCTTCTGGTCACTCATGACTCACCACCCGCAACAACCCCGCCGCATCCCGTTGCAGGCTCAGGCTGTATTGCCCATCCGACAGCACCACCCGCATGGGCGGGTTCACCCATTCAGCATCCAGCACCAATGTTTTCCCAGGCTCGATGCGCACCTGCATCGGCGCACTGTCCCAGGCCCGCGGACGCAGTTGCTGATCGCCGCTGAAGTTCTCCACTCCCAGCCCATCATCCGTCACGCGGCTGAAGCGAAATCCCTTGGCATCGGCTTTCCAGGTAATCGCCCGGCCATCGGCACGCGCCTCGGCCTGGGCCACCTGCAGCAATTGGCTCAAGCGTTCCGCGTCCTTGCGCAGCAGGTGCAGCGGATCAGGCTTGATGCTCAGGCTGATGGCCGCACTGGCGATGCCGATAATCACCAGCACCACCATCAACTCGATCAACGTGAAGCCCTGCTGTTTCATTTTTTGCTCCCTGATCAACCGCTGAAATAAAAAGGTGTGAATTGCCCTGTAGCCTGAGGCGACGGACAAACAGGAGGTCCCGCCCATGGCATTCATCCATCGTTTTTCACCCGCCCATGGCGTCCAGGCCGTGGCGTTGCTGGCGGCGCTGGCAGGGGGGGCGACCTGGACGCCGCTGTTGCTCACGTCGGCCGAGTCCCACACCCCGCAGGCCGCGCCCCAGGCGTTGGCGGCCCGCAGCGACAACCCCGCCGTGCAATGGTTTTCCAATACCCCGGCGGTGATGCAGATCAGGGTCTCCGGGGTGCTTGCCGGGGCGCGTGGGGCGGTGGCGATCCTCAGTCTCAACGACGGCCCGCCCCGCAGCTTTTTGTTGGGTGAACGCCTGAGCCCCGGCGTGCGGCTGACGGCCATTGAAGGCGATAGCGTGGAGATCGAGCGCGGCGCGGAAAAAATCCGCGTGCCCCTCGACAAGTTGCCCGACGGGCCGGCGTTGCCAAGCCTCATTCGGCAGTAACCGGGCGCTTCACCGGCGGGCGCCCCAGCAGTGTCTCCAGGCGTGCCAGGGGTGGCGCTTCCCGGGTGGCGTCCAGCACCTGCACGCTGACCTGGAACAGGCGCCCACCCGGCCCGTTGCTGATGGTCTGTTCGCAACGCAGTTTCAGCCGGCCCTGGTCGCAGTCGAACGTCTTGCGCCCGGTGCTCACCCGACCTTCCAGGCGCAGTTCCGCCATCCGGCCCTGGGCTGCCAGCAGCGCCATCGACTTGTCCCGCAGCAGGCCGTTGCTGGTGGTCATCAGCCCGGCCACGCGTACCGCCGCCGCCATGGCCACGGCGATGATCGCCAGTGCCACCAACACTTCAATCAGGGTGAAACCTTGCTCGTTGCGGGGCCCGCCCATGGCGTACTCAAAACCGGGAAACAGGCCCGCAGACTAGCCCCGGGAGTTGACCGATTGGCGACCAAAGCTCCCGAGGATTTTCAACATGACTGACATGTGTTCTTGCAACACTGCGCCACGAAATGCACTCAAGCCAAGGAATGTCGACATGGATATCGCACACTTCACGTCAGCGCGCAGGCAGCGCGGTTTCACCCTGATCGAGATCATGGTGGTCGTGGTGATCCTGGGGATTCTGGCGGCGCTGGTGGTGCCCAAGGTGCTCGACCGCCCCGACCAGGCGCGGGCCACAGCGGCCCGGCAGGACATTGGCGGGCTGATGCAGGCCCTGAAACTCTACCGCCTCGACCACGGCTCGTACCCGAGCATGAACCAGGGCTTGAAGGTGCTGGTGGAACGCCCGGCCGATGCGAAAAACAGCAACTGGCGCGCCTACCTCGAACGCTTGCCCAACGACCCGTGGGGCAACCCGTATCACTACCTCAACCCAGGGGCCAACGGCGAAGTGGATGTGTTCTCCCTCGGCGCCGACGGGAAACCTGATGGTGACGGCGTGAACGCCGATATCGGCTCCTGGCAGTTGTAAGGCCGGCGATGAACAGCCATTCGCCCCCAGCGGCGAAGCAGCGCGGCATGGCGATTATCAGCGCTTTGCTGATCGCGGCCGTGGTCGCGGTGCTTGCCGGCGCCATGCTCACCCGGCAAACCGTCTTCACCCGCAGCCTGGAAGCTGAACAACTGCGTATCCAGGGCCAATGGTTGTTGAATGGCGGCCTGGAAACCAGTCGCCAACTCCTGTGGGATGCGCGCCGTCAGGATGTATTGACCCGGCTCGATCAACCGTGGGCACGGCCCCTCGGCGGTGCTTTCGAGGGGCGGATTGAGGATGAGCAGGGCAAGTTCAACCTGCGCAATCTGGTGACCCAACAACACCCGGACGCCGGGCAATTGCAGAGCTTCGAACGCCTGTGCCAGTTGATCGGCATCGAGCCGGCCGTGAGTCGCCGCATCAGCCGGCGAGTGATCGACTCATACGACCAGCGCGAGCTCGGCGCCTCGCTTACCGGCGGTTTCAACAGCAGCCGGGATACCTCGCCCGGTGCCGCCGCGCCATTGATCCCGGCCAAGTACCCGATGTTGCGCAGCCTCACCGACCTCAGCGGTATCGAAGGCCTCGACCCGCGCCAACTGCGGCGCATGGCGAGCTATGTCAGCGTGCTGCCCGGCATTACCTGGGTCAACGGCAATACCGCCAGCGCCGAGGTGCTTAGCAGCGTGGTACCGGGGCTCAGCCTGTCCCAGGCCCAGGCACTGGTGGCCGAGCGCGACGGCGGGCGCTGGTTTGTCAATCGCGGGGATTTCGTCAACCGGTTGCGCATGCCACAAGTCGCGGTGGACACGGTGCAGGTGGGGATCACCAGCGAGTGGTTTCGCGTGCACGGCCAGGCGCGCCGCGAGCAGCGTCGGGTCACGCTGGAGGCGTTGCTGTATCGCCCCGAAGACCGTCAGCCCCAGGTGATCTGGTCGCGGGTGGGCGTATGAAGCGTTTGCGCATCGGCTTGCCGCCGCTGGATGAACTCACCACCGAGAGCCAGGTGCAGTTCGCCTGGCTGGACCGCGCCGGGCAGGTCAGCCAGCAGGGCGAGGGCCGCCTGGCGCAATGGGCGAATACCCAGGCGGAGTGTTTTCTGCATCCACGGGACAGCTTGCTGACCAGCCTGGAGCTGCCGCAATTGCCCTCCGCCAAGGTCGACGATGCAGTGACCTGTGCGGCCCAGGCACTGATCCTCGGCCCGCTGGAATTGATGCATGTGGCCCACGGCCCACGGGACAGCAGCGGCCTGGTGCAGGTCGGCTGGTTGCCCAAAAGCAGCCTTGAGCACCTGGGCCGGATAACGACCCAGCTGAAAATCAAAGTGCGTGGCCTGTACTCGGCGCCCTACGCGTTGCCGGTCAGCGGGCCAGCGAGCGCGGCCTTCTGCGACGGGCATTTGCTGCTGCGCCTCAGTGTCCAGCAGGGTGCGGTGCATCCGTTGGGACAGCCCGCGCTGGATGATCTGCTCGCCACCGGTGTCGATGTGCTCCATGTGGCCGACGATGCCCGTTGGAGCGGTACCGCGCCGGGCTGGGGTTTGCACGGTCGGCTCCAGCAGGCGGCAACCGGTGGCTGGGGCAGGGCGGCGGCCTGCACGGCGCTGGCGGTCGCCATCTGGGCCCTGGGCCTGAACCTCTACGCCGCCCGCCAGGTCGACGAAGGCCAACGCCTCAAGGCGCAGATGAGCCAGCAAGTACGCCAGGCCTTCCCCGAACTGCCGGTGATTCTCAACCCGCTGCAACAAGCCCGTCAGCAACTGGCCGCACGCCAGAGCGGCGCGGCGGCCGAACCTGGGCAGCGCTTTACCGGCTTGCTGGCGCTGGCGGGCAGCAGCCTGCCGTCCATGGCGGGCAGCGTCGAGAGCTTGAGCTACGAGCAAGGCCGCCTGCAGCTGAGCCTGCTGCCGGAGGCCCGGACCCCGGCGCTGGCCGCTGACGCGCAGGCGCTGCTGGCCCAGGCCGGGTTCAGCGCCCGTCGCGACGACCAGGGCTGGACAGTCGGCCCGCTCACCGAGCGCGTTGAAGCCGATGCAGACGATGAGGCCGAAGATGAATAAGCGTTGGCAGCTTCTGCGCAGCCAGGCCCAGGTGTTCTGGAACGGCCTGGCCATGCGTGAAAAACGTCTGTTGGTGGGTGCCGGCCTGGTGCTGGCGGGCCTGCTGACCTGGTTGCTGTTGATCCAGCCACCGCTGAAGAAAATCGACTACTGGCAAGCCGAAACTCCGAAACTGCGCAGCCAGGCCGAGGCCTTGCAGGTGCTGCTGCAAGGCGTCGCCCCAGCCCCGCGCAGCAGTGACCTGGAAACCGCCTTGCACCAGTCCCTCGACAACGCCGGGCTGCAGGGCCGCTATCAATTGCAGCCGCAGGACACCGGCAGCTGGCGCCTGACCTTCGACGATGCCCCGGCGGACGCGGTGATCGACTGGCTGCTGGCCAACCCCCGGCCGTTCTCCCTGGAAGTCTCTGCGGCCCGCCTGCAACGCGCAGGCGAGGCCACCCCTTCAAACTCGGCCGGCACCTTGTCCGGGACCGTTCGCATGGATCAGGCGCCTGGCGCTAAGGAAGCTTCATGAAGTGGTCATTGCCCAACGCTGCGCCTTATCGCAAGGTCGCCCCTTTGCTCTTGTTGGCGCTTGGAGCGTGCAGCAACCCCCAATCCTCCGCGCCGTTGCTGGTGGACAGCGAGCTCGGCCAACCCCTGGCCGACACCCGGCGCAGCGGCGACACGCCACTGGACCGCCAGCGCGAAACCGTGCCGCCACCCCGGGTGCAACACCCGGTGACCAACAGCGCCCGCAGCCATGGCACCGCACCGGCCAGGGCGCGCAACCCGCTGGGTGATCAACCGGTACAACTGAACTTTGTCGACGCCGATATCCAGGCGGTGGTGCGCGCCTTGTCCCGCGCCACCGGCCAGCAATTCCTGGTGGACCCGCGTGTCAAAGGCAACCTCACGTTGGTCAGCGAAGGCCAGGTACCGGCGCACCAGGCCTACGACATGCTGCTGGCGGCGCTGCGTATGCAGGGCTTCAGCGTGGTCGACGTAGGCGGCGTGGCCCAGGTGGTGCCTGAGGCGGACGCCAAGCTGCTGGGCGGGCCGATCTACAGCGGCGCCAACCCGGGCGGGCAGGGCATGCAGACCCGCACCTTCCGCCTGCAATACGAAAACGCGGTGAACCTGATCCCGGTGCTGCGCCCGATCGTGTCGCCGAACAACCCGATCAACGCCTACCCCGGCAACAACAGCATCGTGATCACCGACTACGCGGAAAACCTGGCGCGGGTGGCACAGATCATCGACGGCATCGACACCCCGAGCGCCATCGACACCGACGTGGTGAAGGTGCAGAACGGCATCGCCGTGGACATCGCCGCCATGGTCTCGGAACTCCTCGAAACCCAGGGCGCCGACCAGACCCAGAAGATCAACGTGATCGGCGACCCGCGCTCCAACTCCATCATCATCCGCGCCGGCAGCCCGGAGCGCACGGAACTAGCGCGCAACCTGATCTACAAGCTCGACAACGCCCAGAGCAACCCGAGCAATATGCACGTGGTGTACCTGCGCAACGCCCAGGCCGGCAAGTTGGCGCAATCGCTGCGGGGCTTGCTGACCGGCGAGAGCGACACCGGTTCCAGTGACAATGCCCGCGGCAAGTTGAGCAGCATGGGCGGCAACACCCAGGGTGGCCAGGGCAGTACCCAGAACAGCAGCGGCACTCCCACCGGCAGCGGCACTGTCCAGCCCAGTGGTTACGGGCAGGACACCAGCAGCACCGGAGCCTCTTCCCCTACCGACCAGAACACCGCGTTCAGCGCCGGTGGCGTGACGATCCAGGCGGACGCCACCACCAACACCTTGCTGATCTCGGCGCCGGACCCGCTGTATCGCAACCTGCGGGAGGTGATCGACATGCTTGACCAGCGTCGCGCCCAGGTGGTGATCGAGAGTTTGATCGTCGAAGTGGGCGAGGACGATGCCAGCGAGTTCGGGGTGCAGTGGCAGGCGGGCAACCTGGGCGGGAAGGGTGGCTTTGGTGGGGTGAACCTGGGGGGCAGCGGCTTGAATGGAACCCCCACCAGCAAGACCAGCATTGATGTGTTGCCCAAGGGTTTGAACATCGGGCTGGTGAATGGCTC
This sequence comes from Pseudomonas sp. G5001, assembly GCF_013385475.1. NCBI lineage: Bacteria > Pseudomonadati > Pseudomonadota > Gammaproteobacteria > Pseudomonadales > Pseudomonadaceae > Pseudomonas > Pseudomonas sp. G5001. The sequence goes on along the minus strand of NZ_JACAPZ010000040.1, from coordinate 808 downwards.
GGTGGACATTCCGGGGATTGGCAAGGTGCTGGACCTCAAGGTGTTGGCCCGGGCGTTGAAGAGCAAGGGCGGGACTAATGTGTTGTCGACGCCGAACCTGCTGACCCTGGATAACGAGGCGGCGAGTATTTTTGTGGGGCAGACGATTCCGTTTGTCACCGGTAGTTATGTGACGGGCGGCGGCGGCACGAGCAATAACCCGTTCCAGACGGTGCAGCGCGAGGAAGTGGGGCTGAAGCTGAACGTGCGGCCGCAGATTTCCGAGGGGGGGACGGTGAAGCTGGATATTTACCAGGAGGTCAGCAGCGTCGACACGCGGGCTTCGGTGGATGCCGGGACGGTGACGAACAAGCGGGCGATTGATACGAGTATTTTGCTGGATGACGGGCAGATCATGGTACTTGGCGGGCTGTTGCAGGATGGGTATAGCCAGAGCAATGACGCGGTGCCTTGGTTGTCGGATATTCCGGGGTTGGGGGCGCTGTTCAGGAATGAAAAGCGCAGTGTGACGAAGACTAATTTGATGGTGTTTTTGCGGCCCTACATTATTCGTGACGGTGGGGCGGGGCGCAGTATTACGCTGAATCGCTATGAGTTTATGCGCAGGGCCCAGGGTGGGTTGCAGCCGGAGCATAGTTGGGCGATGCCGGATGTGCAGGCGCCGCAGTTGCCTTCGGTGGATAAGGCGATTCCCGGGGGGCAGGGGGTTAGGGCGGTGATTCGGGCGGTGCCGCGGTGATTTGGGGTTTGGATGGGGGGCATATCCGTTGCTGCGGTAACGGCCACCTATGGTTCCGCTCTTACAGCG
>NZ_JACAPZ010000004.1:8259-18829 GCF_013385475.1 Pseudomonas sp. G5001 | reverse complement strand
CGCTGTGCTTTTGCTTTTGATTTTGATCTGACTGCCCCAATAAGCCCGAGGCCGAACGCAGGTATTGCGGAGCGGGTAAACCGGCAGGACGCCGGTTTAGCCGCGCCGGGCCATGGATGGCCCGTCGCGGCGGCCCGCGGAGTAACGGATATACACCCCACCCTAACCCCGCGCAGCAAACACCCCCCGAGCAATCGACCGAGCCACACAATCAGCCGCCGCCGACCCAATCCGCCCAATCTCCACCTGCCGCCGAGGCCCATCCGCCACCTCCACTGCCCCCGAAGCCAACGCAAAAACCGTATCCCCATCAAACGGCAAATGCGCCGGCCGCACCGCCCGGGCAATCCCGTCCTGCGCCATGATCGCCACCCGCTTGCACTCCGCCACCGTCAACCGCGCCGTACTCGCCACCACCACCAGCGTGGTATTGGCCCCCGCTTGCAGACGCCCCATGGAATCCAGCCGCGACAACTCCGGCATCGGATCACTGCAATCCATCTCCGTCACCGGCCGCGCCCCGCCAAACTCCCCCGCCACCTCCCAGGGCCACGCCCAGAACGTCTCGCCATCCGGCATGTAGACCGAACCAATCGGGTTAGCCACCACCAACGCGGCAACCACCAACCCATCGCCCAAATCCAGGGACGCCGTCCCCAGCCCGCCTTTCAGCACCCCGGCCATGGCCCCACGTCCGGCCCCGACAGAGCCCAGCTCAAACTCCGGACCGGCATTGGCCAGCGCCTCGAACCCCAGTCGCCGGTAAGGCGGCTCCAGACCCCAATCCTTGTCCCCGCCATTCGCCAAATCATGCAACACCGCCGCCGGCACGATAGGAATCGCCGGCGCACCCGGCTTCAAATGCAACCCCACCTGGTCCTGGGACAACTTCGCCGCCACCGCATCCGCCGCCGCCAGGCCAAACACCGAGCCACCGGCAAACACCAGCGCGTGCAGCTGGCCCACCATGTTCTCCGGCTCCAGCGCCGCGGTTTCGCGACCACCTGGGCCTCCACCGCGAATGTCGATACTGGCAGTCCAGAAACCATCCGGGCGGATCACCGTGACGCCGGTGTCGGCGTACAGGTCTGTGGCGTGGCCAACCTCCAGGCCGGGAATATCAGTGAGGGCGTTGCGCGGGCCAGGTCTAGGCATACAGAAAAGCTTCCTTGGGTTTAGGTATGGCGTGGGGAGAGCAAGGGGTGTGCCAAGGAGGCGCTCCCCCGGCCCAGCGTACGCTAGCAGCTTCGCGAAAAAATCCCCTGCACAAAAACCAACACCCTGCCCTTCCGCCTGTTAGAAAAACACCAGCCGCCCCGCAAACCCTCCAACAACTCCTTGTTATCCAAGACTTTTCAGCGATGGCACAGCCTTTGCTCTCCTGCCTCCACCAGAGCTTGAACTTAACAAGCCGTCCTCGAACAAGGCCCGTTGCCTAACCACACTGGAGTGTTGCACATCATGAATCCATCACGCGCCGCCGGCCGCCGCCAACCCGGCAAGGCTTTCGCCCATACCCTGTTGTTCCTCGCCGTGTGCGAGGCCGTCAGCTATAGCAGCCTGACCCTCGCCGCCGACGCCCCGGCCAGCGACAACCCCCTGGACACCGTCGTGGTCATCGGCAACCGTGGCCAGGCCCGCACCCTGGCCGACAGCCCGGCGCCGGTGGACGTGATTTCTTCCAAGCAGTTGCTCGCCACCGGCCAGGGCGACCTGACCCGTGCCTTGAGCAAAGTACTGCCGTCCCTCAACCAGCCGGCCTCGTCGGGCTTCGGTTCGACCTCGATCGTGCGCCCCATCAGCCTGCGCGGCTTGAACGGCGACCAGGTGCTGGTGCTGGTCAACGGCAAGCGCCGCCACAACAGCGCGCTGCTGAACAACGCCACCTCCCTCAACTCCGGCTCGCAACCGGTGGACCTGGACATGATCCCCACCGCCCTGGTGGATCACATCGAAGTCCTGCGTGACGGCGCCTCGGCGCAATACGGGTCGGACGCCATCGGCGGCGTGATCAACATCGTGCTCAAGCAAACCGACCACGGCGGCAGCTTGTCCACCACCTACGGCCAGAACTATGAAAACGGCGACGGCGAAACCGTGCGTCAAACCGGCAATGTCGGCCTGGCCCTGCCCAACGACGGTTTCATCAACCTCGCCCTGGACGTGAAGAAACAGGACGTCTCGGACCGTTCCGATGCGGCGCCGTACACCGACAGTGCCGGCAACACCAGCCAACGCCACACCTACTACGGCACCGGCTTGCCCGAGGCGAAGAACTTCAGCCTCGGCTACAACGCCGAGCTGCCGGTCGCCGACGCGCTGACCCTGTACTCGTTCTCGACCTACACCCACCGCAACTCGGAAAAGCCCCTGGCATTCCACCAGCCGCCGTCGTTCAACGGCATCCAGACCCCGTACCCGGAAGGTATCGAAGACAACCTGCGCTTCATCGAAGACGACTTCCAGGTGGCGTTTGGCGGCAAGGGCCAGGCCGCCGGCTGGGACTATGACCTGTCGAGCACCTACGGCCAGGACCATGCCCGGGCCACCCTCACCGACACCTACAACCTGAGCTACGGCCCGAACTCACCGACCTCGGTCGACACCGGCGTAAAAACCTTCAGCCAGTGGACCAACAACCTCGACCTGACCCGCGCCTTCGACCTCGGCCTGTACAAGCCGACGCAGATTTCCTGGGGCCTGGAACAGCGCTACGAAGACTACAAGATCGGCAAGGGTGACCTCGCCTCCTACGCCAGCGGGCCGTTCGACACCGGTGCCAACGGCGCGATCATTCCACCCGGGACCATTTCCGGTGCCGGTACCACCCCGGCCGACGCCGCCGAAAAAAGCCGCATCAGCCTCGCGGGCTACGGCGAGATCGGCCAGGACCTCACCGAAAAATGGCACGTGGACCTGGCCGGGCGCTACGAGCACTACAACGACGGCTCGGGCACCACCACCAACGGCAAGTTCTCCACCCGCTACCAGCTGACCCCGATCCTGGCCTTGCGCGGCACCGTCAGCACCGGGTTCCGCGCACCGTCCCTGGCCCAGCAGATCTACAGCTCCACCTCGCAAACCAGCGTCAACGGGCAACTGTTCGACTACCGCAACGTGGCGGTGAACTCCGATGTGGCCAAGGCCCTGGGCGCGACCACCCTCAAGCCTGAAAAGTCGACCAACTACAGCATCGGGCTGACCCTGCAACCCACTGACAACACCAACATCACCCTGGATGCCTACCAGATCGTGATCAAGGACCGCATCGCCCAGACCGGTTACCTGGGCGGCACGCCGCAAATCAGCGCGATCCTCGCCGCCGCCGGGCTCAACCCGAACCAGGCGGTGACCTACTTCACCAACGCCCTCGACACCACCACCCGCGGCGTTGACCTGGTGGGCGACTACCGCCAGGACATCGGTGCCTATGGCAGCCTGAAATACAGCGCCGGCTTCAACTGGAACACCACCCAGATCGACTCGATCCACGCCTCGACGGTGGCTGCCCAGGCCCTCGGCCCGGACGGTGGCTATGACCGCCAGCGCCAGGGCAACCTCAAGTACGGCTTGCCGCAATCCAAGCTGCTGCTGGGCACCACCTGGACCTACGACAAGGTTGAAACCAGCCTCAACCTGACCCGCTACGGCTCCTACACCGAGTACGGCACCGCCGAGATCTACGACCGCAACTTCGCGCCGACCTGGATCACCGACCTGAACATCGACTACCACCTGACCAAGGCCGTGACCCTGAATGCGGGGGCCAACAACCTGTTCAACAAGTACCCGAAACGCACCGACCTGGTAAGCAGTTCCGGCGGCTTCCCGTACGGTACCTTTTCGCCTTACGGCACCACCGGTGGCTATTGGTACACCGGCGTGACGTACGCCTTCTGACCCAGCCCGCGGGGCCGGTTCGCCGGCCCTGCGCCTGACCTTTTGCGGGAGCCTGTCCATGACCCGACGTACCGATCAACTCAAGCTGGGGGCCTTCCTGGCCAACAGCGGCCACCATGTATCAGCCTGGCGCCATCCCCTGGCCCAGGCGGATGCCAGCCTGGATTTCGAGCACTTCAAACACATTGCGCAAACCGCCGAACGCGGCAAATTCGACGCCTTGTTCGTCGCCGACGTGGTCGCACTGTGGGGCCATCATCATGACGCCCTCAGCCGCACTGCCCGCGCCGAACACTTCGAACCCTTGACCCTGATGGCCGCTTTGGCAGCCGTCACCAGCAACATCGGCCTGATCGCCACCGCCACCACCAGCTACAACGAGCCGTACCATATCGCCCGCAAGTTCGCCTCCCTCGATCATCTGTCCAAGGGGCGCGCCGCCTGGAACCTGGTGACCTCGGTGGTCTCGGATGAGGCCTGGAACTTCGGCCGCGAAACCCATATCGACCATGGCGACCGCTACCAGCGCGCCGAAGAATTCCACGACGTGGTCAAGGGCCTGTGGGACAGCTGGGACGACGACGCCTTCACCCGCGACAAGGCCAGCGGGGAGTATTTCGACCCGGCCAAACTGCACACCCTGAATCATCGCGGCGAACATTTTTCCGTACGTGGCCCACTCAACGTCGCCCGCCCCCCACAGGGCCATCCGGTGCTGGTGCAGGCCGGTGCGTCGGAACCCGGCAAGGCCCTCGCCGCCCGCGTTGCCGAGCTGATTTTTGCGGTCAACCATGACCTGGCCGGCGCCCAGGCTTTCTATCAAGACATCAAGCAACGCGCCGCCGCCTTTGGCCGTGACCCCGACCACATCAAGATCCTGCCCGGTGTCACCCCGTTTATTGGCGAAACCCGCGAACAGGCCCAGGCGCTGTTCGAAGAGTTCCAGGCCCTGGTGGACCCGGTGCTGGGCCTGCGTTTCCTGGCCGACACCCTGGGCGATGACATCGACCTGTCGGGCTACGACCTCGACGGCCCGCTGCCGGAAACCCCGGTAGGCCAGCGCGGCAGCCGTCGCGACAAACTGCTGGAACTGGCCCGCAGCCAGAACCTGAGCATCCGCCAGCTGTACCTGCACCTGACCGCCGGCAACCCGATAATCGGCACCGCCGAAGACATTGCCGACTTCTTCGAGCGGTGGTTCGAAGCCCGTGCCTGTGACGGGTTTAATGTGTTCTTCCCGTACTTCCCGGGTGGCATCGACCTGTTCGTCGAGCAGGTAATCCCACTGCTGCAGCAACGCGGGCTGTTCCGCACTGAATACGAAGGCACCACCCTGCGGGAAAACCTCGGCCTGCCGCGCCCGGCCAATCGCTTTACCCAGGGAGTCACACCATGAAGCGCAGCGCATGGATGCTGGCAGTCGGCAGCCTGTTCGTCTCGAAGGCCTTTGCCCTGAACATTTTGCTGAGCAACGACGACGGTTATCAGCACCCCAATATTCGCGCCCTGTACACCGAGCTCAAGGCCCAGGGGCATACGGTGCGGATTGCCGCACCGCAGGCCGACCAGAGCGCACGGGGCGGTGCGTTTTTCTTTGGTCGCGAAGTCACCGTTGGCCATGACGACGACCCGGCCTACCCCGACAGTTACTACATCAGCACCACTGAAAACGGCGTGTGCCAAAGCCCCGAATGCGCCGGCAAAGACGTGCAGATCGAAATCAGCGGCACGCCGGTGATGGCCTTGCTGATGGGCCTGAAAAAAGTCATGGCCCACCCCGACCTGGTGATCGTCGGCCCCAACCCCGGGAATAACCTGGGGGCGATCAACAGCGCTTCCGGCACGTTCAACGTCGCCAGTGTCGCGGTGCAGGCGGGCATTCCGGCGCTGGCGGTCAGCACCGATTTGAAGGAGGCAGACCCACAACGCGCGGCGCAACTGGTGGCGAAACTGGTCAATGCCCTGGACCAGCATCGCCAGCCCGACGGCGCGCTCTTGCCCAAGGGCCTGGGCCTGAATATCAACCTGCCAAAAGACCCACGGATCAAGGGCGTGAAACTCACCCGCATCGGCAGCTACGTGGGCTTTGAAGCGGTGTACATCGACGACCTCAAGCAATTCAAGCTGCCGGGCAAACCCGGCATCGGCTTCCAGTACAGCCCCGCCGCCACCGCCGAGCAGCAGAAGCAGGATGAGGCGGTATGGCTCAACAAGGGTTACCTGACCATCAGCCCGTTCAGCGGCCTGCCTGAGTCGATCAACGCCGGCCCGGCGCTGCAAAAACAACTGGCCCGCGAGGTGCAGCCATGAGTTCGCGTTTTTCCCTGGGGTTTCTCAGCCGGGTCTACAGCCCCGGCTTCGAGCCCAAGGTCTACCGCGACACCGTGGAGTTGTTCAAGGTCGCCGAAGAGTTGGGCTTTGACAGTGGCTGGGTGGCGCAGCACCACTTCGCCAGCGAAAACGGCCGCCTGCCCTCGCCCCTGGTATTGCTTGCCGCCATCGCCCAGCGCACCCGCCGGATCAGCCTGGGCACCGGGATTATCGTGTTGCCCCAGGAAGCGCCGCTGCGCCTGGCGGAAGACGCCTCGGTGCTGGACCTGTTGAGCAATGGCCGGCTGGAGCTGGGCCTGGGTGCGGGTTTTGATCCCGACACGTTCACCGCATTCGGTCGTGAGCCTGAGGCGCGCCACCGCGATTATGAGCAGCACCTGCAACAGTTGATCCATGCCCTGGGCAACGCCCCCCTGACCGACAGCGGCTCGCGCCTGTTGCCACGGGCAGCCGGCCTTGGGCAGCGAATCTGGGAAGCCACCTCACGGGTGGAACGGGTGGCCGAGCGCGGCCACGGCCTGATCATGGCGCCCAACCCGCACCTGCCGCCCGAAGCCGGGGTAGAACTGGTCAAGCGCTATCGCAACGCCTGGACCGGTGACAACGGCACCCCGCCCCGTGTCACCCGGGTACAGGCGCTGATCCCGAACCCGGACGCCGCCACGCGCAACGATATCCAGGCCTACGTGCAACGCCAACAGAGCATCGGCGTGTACAAGGCGCCGGTGGATGATGATTTCGACGCCACCCTCAGGCGCCTCGGCATCCTGCACGGCCCGGTCGAGCAGATCATCGAGCAGTTGCAGCAAGGGCCGAGCCTGACGGCCAACGACCACCTGGTGCTGCAAGTACAGACCGCCAGCACCCCGCTGCGGGAGGCGATCCGTGCCCTGGAAATCATCCGCGAACAGATCGCCCCGGCCCTGGGCTGGCAACCGACACTGCCCCAAGGAACCCTGACATGAGCTTCAAACTGGGCTTTCTCAGCCACGCCTTTGGCGACGATCCACAGCAGGTCTACCGCGACCTGATCGAACAATTCGAAGTCGCCGAGGCCCTCGGTTTCGACGGTGGCTGGATTGCCCAGCACCACCTGAGCAACGGCTTCGGCCGGCTGCCGTCGCCGCTGGTATTGCTGGCGGCGGTGGCCGAGCGAACCCGGCATATCGAACTGGGCACCGGGGTGATCGTGCTGCCTTTCGAAGACCCGATCCGCCTGGCGGAAGACGCCAGTGTGCTCGATGCCCTCAGCGGCGGCCGGGTGCAATTGGGCCTGGGCAGCGGCGGCGCCAACCTCGACAATTTCAGCGCGTTTGGCCGTGATGCCGTGCAACGCCAGGTCGATTTCAGCGAACACCAGCAGCAGGTCCAGCAGTTACTCGACGGCGAGGCATTGACGCCCCACAGCGCGCTGACCCTGCAACCGCCAGCAACCGGCTTGAGCAGCCGCTTGTGGCACTCCCACGGCAGCCTCGAAGGCGCGGCATACACCGCCAGCCAGGGCAACGGCTTGCTGCTGGGCACCGCCACCCACGATCCGCTGACGGTGCAAAAACCCCTGGCCGATGCCTACTTGAATGCCTGGACCCGCACCGATCGCCCACCGAGAATCGGCGTGGTGCGGGCAATTTTCCCGGCAGCGGATCGCGCCAGTGCCCAAGCGGAACTGGCGGTGGATATCGAGCGCCACATCCCGCGCCTGCAACGCGAAGGCCTGATTGATCAAGCCGTGGACCTGCAGGAGCACCTGCGCCTGATGAACGTGCACCACGGCCATCCCGACGAAGTGATCGCCAGCCTGCAACAGGACCCGTCCCTGCTGCCCTATGCTGACTACGTGATCGCCGTGGTCCAGGCCGAAAGCTCGACCCAGGCGCAGATCCTCAAGCGCCTGGAAATCATCGCCCGGGACATCGCCCCGGCCCTCGGATGGCGAGGACGAGAGTAGGATGATCAAACGCCCTGAAAGCGTCAGCTCCCGTAGCAGCTGTCGAGTGAAACGAGGCTGCGTAGCGGTGTGCCAGATACACCGCGAACGCAGCCTCGCCGGGGCTCGACAGCTGCTACGACGACGCGTGATGCTGATGCCAAACTATGGAGCCCGTGTATGCCCCTTGAATTCAGTTGGTTGATGCCCCTCTGTACCCCCGACTGGGCGGCGCGGCCGGGGCAATGGATCCAGCTGGCCCAGGCGGTGGAATACGCCGGCATCGACGGCCTGTGGATCCCCGGCGGCGCGCTGTGTGCCGACAGCCTCGGGGTGGCGGCGGCGCTATGCGCCCACACCCGACGGGTGCAATTGTCGGTGAGCGTACCGCCGGAAGTCATGCTGCCGGCGGCCCTGGCCACCACCCTGCAAAGCCTGCAATCGATCAGCAGCCACCGGGTGCGCCTGCACTTGCCCGACGGCGAACAAGGCAGCCTGCGCAGTGCGTTTGGCGAATGGCTGAACCGCGACCAGCGCAGCGAACGCATCGGCGAATACCTGGAGATTCTCCAACAACTGCTGGCACCGAATGACGGCGGCCTGGATTATCAAGGCCGCTATTTCCAACTGGAAAACGCCGGCGTCGCCCGCCGCGAACTGCCCGCGCCGCCACTGGTGCTGGACGACAGCCAAAGCCACGCGCTGGTGGCCGGCCACGCCCAGGTCTGCCTGTTGCGGCCTGGGCATCCGCAGTGGCTGGCCCAGGAAATACAACGCTGGCGCCAGCTTCAGCCGGGCCTGGCCTTTGCCTGTACCTTCGGCCTGGTCATCGGCGACAGCGAGGACCTGGCCTGGGAAACCGCCGCCGCCCTGCTGCCGACCCAGGACCTGCCCAACCACCGCATCGCCACCGTGCCCCGCGACCGTCACCCGTTGCGCCAGTGGGAGATCCACCCGAACCTGCTGCAACTGCACCCTGGCCAACCGTTGATCCTGGTGGGCACGCCCCGCCAAATCGCCACGCGCCTGCAGGAACTGCACGGCCTGGGCCTTGGCCACATCATCCTGCAAGGCGGCCCGGCGGTCGGCGAAGTGCTGCGCTTTGGTGAACAGATCCTGCCGCTGCTTTTTCAACACGGCCTGCGCAAGGAGCGCCTGCACCATGAACACTGAGGTTCGCCCCCCGATCCAGCTCGACTGGTTCCTGCCCACCAATGGCGACGGCCGCCACCTCACCAGCAGCGGCCTGCCCAAGGTCGGGCTGTTCCAGCAAGGCGAACGTGCCCCCACCCTCGATTACCTGCGCCAGATCGTGCGGGCTACCGAACAGGCCGGGTTCGACGGGATCATGGTGCCCACCGCCAGCGGTTTCGAGGATCCGTGGCTGATTACCGCGGTGCTGGCCCAGGAGGTGCGACGGCTTAAATTCCTCCTGACGTTGCGACCAGGCATGGAGCTGCCGGCCTATACCGCCCACCGTGCGGCGACCTTGCAATTGCTCAGCGAGAATCGCCTGGCGTTGCATGTGGTGACGGGGTCCAGCCGTTTTGAGCAGCGTTCGTTGGGGGACTTTCTCGAACACGATGAGCGTTATGCGCGTACTGCGGAGTTTTTGCAGGTGTTCCAGGCGGTGTGGGCTGGCAAGCAGCCGGCGCATCCGGGGCGCTACTACCGCAGTGGGATCAACACGCCGGTGGCGCCTGGGGCCGAGGTGCCGGCGATCTATTTTGGGGGTGCCTCCGAGGCTGCCGAGCAGGTGGGGGCTGCCCATGGGCAGACGTACCTGATGTGGTGTGAGCCGCCGGCGATGATTGCCGAGCGGGTGCTGCGGATGCGTGAGTTGGCCGCGATGCAGGGCCGGACGTTGCGCTTTGGGTTGCGCTTGCACATCTTTGCCGATCGCACTGACGAGGCGGCCTGGGCGCATGTGGAGCGGCTGTTGGAGGAGATACCCAAGGACGCCATTGACCAGGCGCAGCGGCAGATGGCCAGGTATGAATCGGTGGGGCAGAGTCGCCAGACCGAGTTGATGAAAGGCCGTGGGCGTGGGGCGCGGGAGCTGGAGGTTTCGGCCAACCTCTGGGCCGGTGTGGGCCTGGTACGGGGCGGGGCCGGGACGGCGCTGGTGGGGAGTTATGAGCGGGTGGCGGAGCGGATCGAGGAGTATCACCAGCTTGGGGTGGACAGCTTTATTCTCTCGGGGTTTCCGCATCTGGAAGAGTCGATTCATGTGGGGGCGGAGGTGTTGCCTTTGTTACGCAGGATTGGGGCTTCGGGGAGGGATGTTGAGGTGGGTCGGGGTTGACCAGAGCGGTGTACATATCCGTTATTTGGGTAACGGCTGATATTGGTTCCGCTCTTACAGCGGCCTACCGGCCGGCTTGAGTGTTAAAAGCCAAATCAAAATCTAAA
>NZ_JACAPZ010000004.1:0-8177 GCF_013385475.1 Pseudomonas sp. G5001 | reverse complement strand
AAAAGCAGATCTGTTTTCGCTCAGGTTTTTTGCTTTTGCTTTTAACACTCAAGCCGGCCGGGAGGCCGCTGTGCCTTTGCTTTTGATTTTGATCTGACGGCCCCATTCAGCCCGAGTTACTTTGCCGCTTTTGCAAAGTGACTCGCTGTAAGAGCGAAACCATAAGCCGCCGTTACCCAAATAACGGATATGTACACCAAAAAATCAGGGTTTCACCCGCCCCTTGAGCATCCCATGATTCACCAAAAGCGTCCGCATGGCATTGCGCGTCACCCCCAACAACTCCGCCGTACGCAACTGATTAAACCCACAAAACGCAAACGCCTCCCGCACGATCAAATCCTCGATATCGTGCAACAACGAATCCCCCGGCACCTCGAACAACCGCAGCAACTGCTCCCGCACCACCTCCTGCGGAATCCTCGGCGCCCCGCTGTTAACGCTGGCATGCATCGCACTCAGCCCCGCAGAAAACTTCAAGTGCGACGGCATGATCGGCCTGTCCCCAGCCACCAAAAGCGCCAGGTGCACCACATTCTCCAGCTCACGAATATTCCCCGGCCACGGATAATCCAGCAACGCCTGGGTCGCCGACTCCGACAACATCGGCTCGGCGATTTTCAACCTGGCACTGTAGAGCCGCCGAAAATGCTCAACCAACGGCAGGATATCCAGCGGCCGCTCACGCAACGGCAACACCTGCACCTGCGCCACGTTGATGCGATAGAACAGGTCAAGACGAAAGTTGCCCGCCTCCACCGCCTGCTCCAGGTCGATGTTGGTGGCCGTCACCAGCCGGATATTGATCTTGATCGGCTTGCGCGACCCCACTCGCACCACTTCCTGCTCCTGCAATACCCGCAGCAGCTTCACCTGCAACGGCAGCGGCAAGTCACCGATCTCATCGAGGAACAGGGTGCCGCCATCGGCTTCTTCAAACCAGCCGATCCGCCGCCCCGAGGCCCCGGAAAACGAGCCGGCCTCATGCCCAAAAAATTCGCTTTCCGCAAGGTTCTCGCTGATGGCCCCACAGTTTACCGGCACAAACGCACCGGTGCGGCCGCTGGCGCTGTGGATATAGCGCGCCACCAGCTCCTTGCCGGTGCCGGTCTCGCCATTGATCAACACCGGCGCTTCACTGGGGCCAACACGTTGCAAATATTCGAGCAGTTGCAGGGAACGCGGGTCGGCAAAAACCAGTGCCTTGGCGCGAATCGACAACGGGTCTTTTTCGCCCTGGGGCAAAGTCAGGATCGGCGTGGGATGCCCGTGGGGACGGTTCATGAAGAGTATTTCCCGGCGACGAGGTGAAGGTACGTAAGGGAACTTTACTCAGTCACGCATATAACTAGAAATATTAAAAATTCATTAGTACATAACCGTTTATCGACGATGCGCCAGCGACCTCACGCAACGATCCCCCAGGCTTTGCACGCCCTGGACCAGCACCACCAACACAATCACCGTCACCACCATGATCTGGTTATTGAAACGCTGGTACCCATAACGAATCGCCAGGTCCCCCAGGCCGCCACCGCCAATCACCCCGGCCATGGACGAAAAGCCGATCAGCATCACCAGGGTCAGGGTCAACCCCGCAAGCAACGCAGGCAGCGCCTCCGGCAGCAGCACCTTGAAGATCACGTGCCGAATATCCCCGCCCATGGCAACGATGGCTTCGATACGCCCCTTGTCCACTTCGTCCAGCGCGTTCTCGACAATCCGCGCAAAGAACGGAAAGGCGCCAATGGTGATCGGCACCACGGCGGCAGTGCTGCCCAGGGTGGTGCCGACGATCAGCCGGGTCAGTGGAATCAAGGCAATCAGCATCACCACAAAGGGCAATGAGCGGCCCAGGTTGATCACCGCACCCAGCACACGGTTCACCCGTGGCAAGGGGAACAGCCCGCCGCGGCGACTGACAAACAGCAGCACCCCCAGGGGCAGGCCGATCAGCAAGGTAAAGACCGCCGCCAGCAGCACCATGTACAGGGTTTCGCCAGTGGCCGTGAGCAGCAGTTGCAGGATGTCGTTCCAGTCCGTTTTCATACTGCCCTCACCGCTGGCAGGCTGGGGGCCAGTGAGCGGCCCAGGCTTGAGGCGGGGTCGGCCTGCAATTGAATCAGGCTGCCGCTTTCCACCACACGCCCATTGGCCAGGGATACCGCGCTGTCGCAGATAGCCTTGACCACATCCAGCTCGTGGGTGATCAACACGATGGTCACCCCCAGTTGCCGATTGATACTGCGCAGCAGTTCCAGGATCGACGCGGTGGTTTCCGGGTCGAGGGCGCTGGTGGCTTCGTCCGACAGCAAATAATCCGGGCGCGCCGCCAGTGCTCGGGCGATGCCGACGCGCTGCTTCTGGCCGCCGGACAGTTGCGACGGAAACGCCAGCGCCTTGTCACTCAGGCCGACCAGTTCCAGCAATTCCTTGACCCGGGCAACGCGCTCGGCCTTGGGCTGGCCGGCGATTTCCAGGGGCACCGCCACATTGTCGGCGACGTTGCGTGAATGCAGCAGGTTGAAACCCTGGAAGATCATGCCGATACGCTGGCGTTGCTGGCGCAATTGCTTGTCACTGAGCAGCGTCAGGTCCTGGCCGTCCATGAGGATGCGCCCGGAAGTCGGGCGCTCCAGCAGGTTCAGGCAGCGCAGCAAAGTACTCTTGCCCGCCCCGCTCCGCCCCACGATCCCGAAGATCGAACCGTCGGCAATCTGCAATGACACGTTATCCAGCGCCGGCGGCTGGCCATCGGCGTAGGTTTTGCTGACCCGCTCGACGACGATCATTCGACAGCTACCGGAATCACCGAGCCTGCATATTTCTCGGTGATGAACTTGGCCACCTCCGGCGAATTCAGGTCCTTGGCCAGCTGTTTGATCCGTGGGTCGTCCTGCAATTTCGGGGTGGTCACGAGGATATTCGCGTAGGGATTGCCCTGGGCTTTTTCCAGCCCAAGGGCATCCTTGGCCGGTGACAGGCCGGCCTCGAGGGCGTAGTTGCCATTGATCACGGCGAGGTCGACATCATCCAGGGCACGAGGAATCTGTGGTGATTCGATCTCGAGGATCTTCAGGTGCCTGGGGTTCTCGGCAATGTCCTTGGGCGTTGCCTGGTCCTTGGCCGGGTCGTTGAAACCGGGCTTGAGCGTGATCAGGCCGTTGGCTTGCAGCAGGTACAGCGCACGGCTCAGGTTGGTGACGTTGTTGGGCACGGCCACGGTGCCTTTATCCGGCACCTGGGCAAAGCTGGTGTGGCGATGGGAATAGATACCCAGCGGCTCGATATGCACGGTGGCCGCCACTGTGAATTTCTGGCCGAGAGCCTGTTCCTGGGAGTGCAGGTACGGCAAGTGCTGGAAGTAGTTGGCGTCCACATCACCGTGGGCCAGCAGTTCATTGGAGTTCACGCCGTTGGGGATTTCGATGATTTTCAGCTGCAGCTGCGGGTCGAGCTTCTGCACGTATTCGAGGATTTGCGCGTGGGGAATCGGGTCCGCCGCCACACGCAGGGCCTCGGCGGCCTGGGCGTCGAAGGAGGCAATCAGGACGGCCAGGGCCAGGGCTGTTTTCTTGAGCATGGTGATGTTCCTTATCAGGCGGACAGGGCTTGGGGAATCGTGGCATCGGCGTAAAACCGTTGGGCGACATCCGGATGGGAACGCAGGCGGCCCTTGAGGTAGTTCCAGCCGACGTCCCGCAGCAGCGGGTTACGCGGGTCACTGGTGGGGCCGTGGGCATCGCGCAGCAACTCGGGCGGCAACTGATACACCGGCACCACCGCGTCCAGTTGCGCACCGAGGAAAAACGCCAGGGACAAACGCTCGCTGCCCAGGGGCGGCGATTCGACCCGGTGCACCGTGGCACGCAGGTAGCCGTTGGTGGCCAGTTCCAGCAACTCGCCGATGTTCACCACCAGGGTGTCGGGGCGCGGCAAGGCGTCGATCCAGCGGCCCTCCTCCACTTCCACTTGCAGGCCGGCCTGCTGGTCTTGCAGGAGGAAGCTGAGAAAGCCGGAATCCTTGTGGGCGCCGACGCCCTGGCGACTCTGCTGGGCGTGGCGGCCGGGGTAGCGGATCAGCTTGATGTGTTCGTTGGGCTTGTCACCATACAGCGGGTCGAAAGCGTTTTCCGGCAGCGACAAGGCCTGGGCAAAGGCGCGCAACAAGCGCAGGGACATCTGCGTCATCGCCTGCTGCCAGGCCAGTAACAAGGGCTTGAGTTCAGGCAACGCGGCAGGCCACTGGTTGGGGCCTTGCAGGCGCGACCAGGCCGGTGAATCCGGGCCTTGCTGCAGCGGCTCGCGCTCGGCGCCGAGGTCGAACTGTTCACGCAGATCCGGCTGCCCCCGGGTGATCTCCGACGCGGCGCGGTTGTAGCCGCGAAAGTGCGGGGAGTTGATCATGCCGGCAGCAAGCTTGTCGGCCTCCGGCAAGGCGAAAAACCGGCGCGCCTGCTGCTGCACCTGGGTGAGCAACCCGGCGTCGATGCCGTGGCCGGTGAGGTAGAAAAAACCGATATGCCGCGCAGCGTGGCGCAGGTCATCGAGAAACTGCCCACGCTGGGCCGGGCTGCCGTCGAGCAGCGCCAGGTCCAGCAGGGGCAAGGTATTGATTGCCAGCGGGTGCGACATTGGGTGCTCACTCCATGAACAGGTACGTGGAGTGGTGAAGCTAAACGATCTAAAAACCCCGCAATAAATACCTTTTTGGCATTAGCTTAGGTTGGCGCGTTCGCTGCCCTGGCTTCTTCCAGCAAGGCCTGGATGACTTTCTCCTGATTGTCGTAGCGGCCCTCGCCGAAATGGCTGTAGCGCACTTTGCCGGTGGCATCGAAGAAGTAATGGGCCGGCCAGTACTGGTTATCGAAGGCGCGCCAGATGCGGTAGTCGTTGTCGATGGCCACCGGGTAATGGATGTCCAGCTTCTTGACTTGGCTGCGTACGTTATCCAGGACTTTCTCATAGGCGTTTTCCGGCGTGTGCACACCGATCACCACCAACCCGTCTCTGGCGTACTTCTTCGCCCACTGATTGACGTACGGCAGGCTGCGCTGGCAGTTGACGCAGTCGTAGGTCCAGAAATCCACCAGCACCACCTTGCCCTTCAGGCCCTCGGCCGTCAGCGGCGGCGAGTTGAGCCAGGCCAACGCGCCGTCGAGGGACGGCATGCGCTCATCGGACTGGCTGAAACTTTCGGCGTCGACGTTGTTGATCAGGTAGTTCACCGCCTTGGGCACGCCGACCAAGGCAACCACCAGTGCCAACAGCAGCAGGCCTTTTGAGCGGCGCAGGTATCGGATGAAGTTCATGGGTGTCACCTCGTGGCCGGGGGTGTTTCGGCGCGTTTGCGAGCCGCGCCGTTTTGCGCCAGCGGCGTGTTCTGGAAGCAGGTTTCACTGCCAGTGAGTTTTTTCGCGGTGGCGGCATTCACATCCGCCGCCACACCCGCCAGGGAAAACGCCAGGGCGCTGAGAAAGCTGTTGAGTGGGGTCATGGCCGGTCTCCTCAGCTGCCTTCAAGGCAATTGCTGGAAAATTTGCGGTAGTCGAGGACGTGGCGCTGGCCCTCGGAATCGAGGTAGGTCAGTTTCGAGTTGACGATGCCGCACAGCGCGCCACCGGACTCTTCGGAGATCGACAGCACCTGGTGGATATCCGGCTGGCTGGCGGTGGTTTCGGCATGGGCGGCAACACTCAGGCCAGTGAGTAAGGCAAACAGGCAACTGGCATAGGCAGCTTTGATAGTCATGGGTGGTTCTCCGGGGGTTCAAGTGGGCCGAGGCGGATTACCTCGATGGGCTCATTTGAACCTTGCGAGGTATCCGGATTGTGTCGGCCAGGCCCGGATTTTTGCGTCGATGTGTATCTCGTCACCGCCAGATACACTGCAATACAAAGGGCACAAGGCAAGCCCGCCGCCAGTGGCTAGACTGCGCATCAATGACTAATCAACGAGGAAGGCAGCATGGATCACGTCGATCACATTCTGATTGTCGATGACGATCGGGAGATCCGCGAACTGGTGGGAAACTACCTGAAAAAGAACGGCCTGCGCACCACCGTGGTGGCTGACGGCCGGCAGATGCGCAGCTTCCTCGATACCACGCCCGTGGACCTGATCGTGCTGGACATCATGATGCCCGGCGACGACGGCTTGCAGCTGTGCCGCGAACTGCGGGTGGGCAAGCACAAGGCCACGCCGATCCTGATGCTCACCGCGCGCAACGATGAAACCGACCGCATCATCGGCCTGGAAATGGGCGCCGACGATTACCTGGTCAAGCCCTTCGCCGCCCGTGAACTGCTGGCCCGCATCAACGCCGTGCTGCGGCGCACACGGATGCTGCCGCCAAACCTGGTGGTGACCGAAAGCGGCCGGCTGATCCGCTTTGGCCGCTGGCGCCTGGACACCACCGCCCGCCATCTGCTGGACGAAGACAACACCCTGGTGGCCTTGAGCGGTGCCGAATACCGTTTGCTGCGCGTCTTCCTCGACCATCCGCAACGGGTGCTCAACCGTGACCAGTTGCTGAACCTGACACAGGGCCGGGACGCGGACCTGTTCGACCGCTCCATCGACCTGCTGGTCAGCCGCCTGCGCCAGCGCCTTTTGGACGACGCCCGCGAACCGGCCTACATCAAGACCGTGCGCAGCGAAGGCTATGTGTTCTCCCTGGCCGTGGAAATCCTTGGGGACCCGGCATGACCCTCACGTTCCGCTGGCCGCGCACCCTCGCGGCGCAACTGACGGTAATTTTCATCGTCAGCCTGCTGTGCGCCAACGCCCTGTCGTTCAGTGCGCAGTTCTATGAGCGCTACATGAGTGCCCGCAGCGTAATGCTGGGCAACCTGGAAAACGACGTATCGACGTCGATCGCGATCCTCGACCGCCTGCCCGCCGCCGAGCGTGCCAGCTGGCTGCCGCGCCTCGACCGCAACGCCTACCGCTACCTGCTGAATGCCGGCGAACCCGGCGAGCCGATGGCCAGCGACAACGTGCCCATGGCCGCGACGTCGATTTCCGATGCGTTGGGCGAGCACTACCCGCTGACGTTTCGTGACATCCCGGGCCTGCAAAAACACTTCCAGGCGCACCTGACCCTGGCCGATGGCAGCCCGGTCACGATTGATGTCTATCCCAAGCCGATCCCGTTTGCGTTCTGGCTGCCGGTGGTACTGGTGCTGCAACTGGTGGTGTTGCTGGTGTGCACCTGGATCGCCGTGCGCATCGCCATCCGCCCGCTGACACGCCTGGCACGGGCAGTGGAAACCCTCGACCCGAATGCCCGCCCGACGCCGCTGGACGAAACCGGCCCCACCGAGGTGGCGCATGCGGCGGCGGCGTTCAACGAAATGCAGAAGCGGATTGCCGAGTACCTCAAGGAGCGCATGCAGATTCTGGCGGCGATCTCCCATGACTTGCAGACGCCGATTACCCGCATGAAATTGCGTGCCGAGTTCATGGAGGACTCGGTGGACCGGGAAAAGCTCTGGAGTGACCTGGGGGAAATGGAGCATCTGGTGCGCGAGGGTGTGGCGTATGCCCGCAGTGTGCATGGGTCGACCGAGGCCAGTTGCCGGATCGACCTGGATGCGTTTCTCGACAGCCTGGTGTTTGATTACCAGGACATGAACAAGCAAGTGAGTTTGACCGGTAAAAGCGCGGTGGTTTTGGATACGCGGCCCCATGCGTTGCGTCGGGTGCTGGTGAACCTGGTGGACAACGCGCTGAAATTTGCCGGGGAGGCGCAGTTGGAGGTGGGGTCGACGGCGGCGGGTGAGCTTTCGATCAAGGTGCTGGACCGGGGGCCGGGGATTGCCGAGGATGAACTGGTGCAGGTGATGCAGCCGTTTTACCGGGTGGAGAGTTCGCGTAATCGTGGCACTGGTGGTACAGGGCTGGGGTTGGCGATTGCCCAGCAACTGGCGGTGGCGATTGGTGGGGAGTTGACGTTGAGCAACCGGGACGGCGGGGGGTTGTGTGCGCAGGTTCGGCTGGAGCTGTGACGGGCGGTGTGTATATCCATTATTTGGGTGATGGCTTGTATCGGTTCCGCTCTTACAGCGGCTCACTTTTGAACAGCCGGAATGCCGGCCCAGTCAAAAGTAAGCAAAACGCTCTTGCCCCACCACTCGGCTCCTCGCCTAGGCGAGGAGTGCCCTAACTCCGGCTTT
>NZ_JACAPZ010000039.1:0-55185 GCF_013385475.1 Pseudomonas sp. G5001 | reverse complement strand
CGAGGCACCGAGTGGTGGGGCAGAGACCTTTTGGTTACTTTTGGCTGGGCCGGCATTCCGGGCGTTTGCCAAAAGTGACCCGCTGTAAGAGCGGAACCATAGGCGGCCGTTACCTAAATAATGGATATGTACCCCGAACAAAAACCTCAGCGCACCAAGCTCAAATCCACCCGCCCATCACGCACCGGCGGACACCAGTAATACCCCCCAGTCAACGGCTTGCTAATGCGATACAACCCATCAACAATCCCATCCTCAAGCCCACTCATGCGGCGCAGTTGGGCTTCAAACGCATCAAACGAATGCCCAAACGCCAGGAACATCAACCCCGCCTGACCATTCTCGGCCCATGGCATCGACCGCCGCACCACAAACGCCTCCGGGGTAAAACTCTCCTGAGCCGTACGCTTGGTGTGCGCCGACTCCGGCGCGTCCTCCAGCTCCTCGTTATCACCATGGCGCCGACCAATAATGTGGTCCCGCTCCAGAGCCGGCAACGCCGCAAACCCATCCAGATCATGCTGCCACTGCTGGATCGCCGCAAAACTCGCACCACCCTGCGCCACCGCAGCCTCCACCGCCGCATCATCATGCGGATTCTCAGTGCCGTCCTCATAGTCGGTCAGGTCAAACCCGGTCTTGTAGCGAAACCCCTCGGTCATCTGCACCAGACCAAACCCCGGCGCCAGGGCCTTCTCGAACGCCCGGCTGCGCAACAGCAACTCACCGCGATCCACACCGTGCAACCAGACCCACAGCGCCTGCTGGGTCGACGGATTCTCCGCCCCCGGCCCGCTCACACGAGGGAACGCCCGCAACCCGTCAATCCGGGCGCCAAGGGCATTGACCAGCGGCTCACCAAAACCGACCACCGCACTGGCGTCCACCAACTGCACCAGCGCATCCAGTGCAGCAGGCACGGCATCCAGCGACTCAATGGCAAAAAACAGATGGCGTGCCTGCAACGGCACCGGTGCGGCAAGAATGCCCGGCTGGTACTGACTCATGTGAACTCCTTCAAGAAAGCCGCGCAGTTTACCCGGCGAGCTCACGGTTGTGCTCAAGGTTTTCCAAGGTTCGCGGGTTAATGCGTCTAGCCCTTGCCACACGGGCCGTTGATGGGTGAATCTCTAGTCACGTTTTGCAACCATTCCAGGGGTAGCGACATGACCACCGACAACCTGCTCGCCCAGCTGTTTCCCACTGCCGCCGAGATTCCCGAGCAATTCCGGCTCGCGGCGCCCATCGAACAACGTGATTACCTGGTCGGCGGCCAGTTGCATGTGTGGAACGGCCCCTTGGCCGAAGTGCGCAGCCCGGTGCAGTTGCGCGGCACCGACGGTGACACGCCGGTGATCATCGGCAGCACCCCGCTGCTGGACGCCGACACCGCCTTGACCGCCCTCGACGCTGCCGTGGCCGCCTACGACCGTGGCCAGGGCGCGTGGCCGACCATGCGCGTGGTGGATCGCATCCAGCATGTCGAAGCGTTTTTGCGGCGTATGCGCGAACAGCGTGACGCAGTGGTCAAGCTGCTGATGTGGGAGATTGGCAAGAACCTCAAGGACTCGCAGAAAGAGTTCGACCGCACTTGCGACTACATCACCGACACCATCAACGCCCTCAAGGAACTCGACCGCCGCTCCAGCCGCTTCGAGCTGGAACAGGACACCCTGGGGCAGATCCGCCGGGTGCCACTGGGCGTGGCGCTGTGCATGGGCCCCTACAACTACCCGCTGAACGAGACCTTCACCACGCTGATCCCGGCGCTGATCATGGGCAACACCGTGGTGTTCAAGCCCGCCAAGCTCGGCGTGCTGCTGATTCGCCCGTTGCTGGAGGCGTTCCGCGACAGCTTCCCGGCCGGCGTGATCAACGTGATCTACGGCAGCGGTCGCGAGACGGTCAGCGCGCTGATGGCCAGCGGCAAGATCGATATCTTTGCGTTTATCGGCACCAACAAGGCCGCCAGCGATTTGAAGAAACTGCACCCGAAACCGCACCGGCTACGCGCGGCGTTGGGCCTGGATGCAAAGAATCCCGGGATCGTGCTGCCGCAGGTCGACCTGGACAATGCGGTCAACGAAGCTGTCACCGGTTCGCTCTCGTTCAACGGCCAGCGTTGCACCGCGTTGAAGATCCTGTTTGTGCATGAGGATGTGGTCGACAGCTTTATCGAGAAATTCAACCGCAAGCTGGCGACCCTCAAGCCTGGCATGCCGTGGGAAGACGGTGTGTCGCTGACGCCACTGCCCGAGCAGGGCAAGGTGGATTACCTCGGCGGCCTGGTGACCGACGCACTGGCCCATGGCGCCAAGGTGGTGAACGAGAATGGCGGCGCCAGCCGTGGCTCGTTTTTCTACCCGGCGGTGCTGTACCCGGTGAACCCGCAGATGCGCGTGTACCACGAGGAGCAGTTCGGTCCGGTGGTGCCGATCGTGCCTTACCGCGACCTGGAGACGGTGATCGACTACGTGCTGGAGTCGGACTTCGGCCAGCAACTGAGTATCTTCGGCACCAGCCCGAGGGAAGTCGGGCGCCTGGTGGACGCGTTCGCCAACCAGGTGGGCCGGATCAACATCAATGCCCAGTGCCAGCGCGGGCCGGACAGTTTCCCGTTCAACGGGCGCAAGAACTCGGCCGAGGGCACGCTGTCGGTACATGATGCGTTGCGGGTGTTTTCGATCCGTACCCTGGTGGCGACCAAGTTCCAGGCGAGCAACAAGGAACTGGTCAGTGACATCCTGCAGGAACGCACGTCGAGCTTTCTGACCACTGACTATATTTTCTGAGCCCGACACCGATCTAAAAATGTGGGAGCGGGCTTGCTCGCGAAAGCGGTGGTTCAGTCGCCGGATGTATTGACTGACACGCCGCCTTCGCGAGCAAGCCCGCTCCCACATTGGAACTGAGTGAAGCCTGAACAACGAGGTTACCCTGATACCAATGAATCTCCCTCTCTTCGCCCGCCGCTTGCTGCGTCCGTTGCTGGACCCGTACCGGCGCTACCGTCACGCCAAGTTGATCCACGCGGTGCGGGTTTCCATTGGGTTGCTCGCAACGATCCTGCTCACCACCGGCATCAACCTGCCCCATGGTGAGTGGGCCTCGGTGACGATGCTGATCGTGATCGGCGGTTTGCAGCACCACGGCAATATCGGCAAGAAAGCCGTCGAGCGCGCCTACGGCACGTTGATCGGCGCCAGCGTCGGTTTGCTGCTGGTGCTGCAACAGGCGTATCTGGGGCAGCCACTTTTGACCTATTTGCTGATGTCGGTGGTGTGCGGGTTCTTTTCCTATCACGCCATCGGCAAGGGCGGATACATCGCGTTGCTGTCGGCCATCACCGTATTTATCGTTGCGGGCCATGGCGATAATCCGATATCGGACGGGTTGTGGCGCACGGTCGACATCCTGATCGGCATCGTCCTGGCCCTGGCGTTTTCCTTCGCCCTGCCGCTGTATGCGGTGTATTCCTGGCGCTACAACCTGGCCAGTGCCTTGCGCGATTGCGCGGCGATTTATAGCCGGATCATCAGCGGCCAATCGGTCACCGATGATGAACACCTCAAGCTGCTGAATCGCCTGAACGCCGCGATGCTGCAACTACGCTCGCTGATGCCATCGGTGTCCAAGGAAGTGCGGATTTCCATGACCGAGCTGGACACCCTGCAGCGGCATTTGCGGATGTGCATCAGCACCCTGGAGATCCTCGGCAACACCCGCCCCGACCCACGGGACAAGGAAGCCCTGGCGCGCATGCAGGTGGCGTTGAAAGCCGAGCACCGGCAGATTCGGGTGCAGTTGATCGGGATGGCGCGGGCGTTGCAATCCGGGGCCACCGACCGGCTGGAACGTCCGAGCACCACGCCGACCCACGAACAGACCTTTGAAGTGCCGGTGGTCAACGCGTTGGACGGTTACCGGTTATTGACCCTGCAACTGGCAGCCAATATTGACGCCATGCGCCAGCGCCTGGCCAAGAGCGCCAGCCACTGGAAAATCTGATCAGCCCCGGTGCAGCGCCTGTATCAACAGCTGCTGCAACGCCTGTAACCGGGGCGCGGGGCTGTCCTCGGCAAAGCGCAACACGTTCGCCACTTCGGGCAGCGGCATCCGCTGGTCGAAGGGGCGATACACTTCCACGCGCTTGTCGAGATGGTCACTGCTGAGCAGGCCGATGCCCAACCCGGCGGCGATGGCCGATACCACACCCTCCACCGACCCGCATTCCACCACCACCTGCCAGCGAATGCCCAAGGCGCTCAGGCGTTCCTGGGCCAGTTGCCGGTAAAAACAGCCGGGGCCGAAGGTGATCAGCCGCACGCATTCGTCAGGCGCAGGCTGCCAGCCGGGCCGGGCGCACCAGTGCACCTGTTCGGTCCACAGCAATTGGTCCCGCGCTTCGATACGCGGGATAAAATCCTGGTGCAGCGCCAGGTCCAGCTCGCGGTCCACCAGGGCCTGGCGAAGCACGTGGCTCTGCTCCACCACAATTCGCACATCCAGCTGGCGGTGTTGCCGGGAAAACTGGCCGAGCAAGTTCGACAACTCGGCCATCGGCACCTGTTCGGTGGCGCCCAGGCGGATGGAGCCTTGTAACTGCACCGGATTGAAATGCGCCAGCGCCGCGTCGTGGGCCTCGATGATGCGCCGGGCGTGGACGAGCAACTGCGCGCCGTCATCACTGGCCACCAGGCGCTGGCCCTCGCGCTGGATCAATGGCCGCTCGAGTTGTTTCTCCAGGCGCTTGATCTTCCAGCTGACCGCCGACTGGCTGAGGTTCAAACGCTCGGCCGCCCGGGTGACACTGCCGGTTTCGACCACAGTTTGCAGGGCACGCAGCACATCGATGGGCAGTCGCTGGTTCATGATCAGACCTATGACAAAAACAGGATTAGCAGAGAGTAAGTTGTCATTGGCGTCATGACCAGCCGAGCTTTAGGGTAAAGCCTTAATCAACCGCGAGGACCTGTCATGACTGCCCTGCTTAACGAAACCGCACTGATCAACGGTTGGCGCATCGCCACTGGCCGCCATGGCGAGGGGCTGCCGGTGCTGTTGCTGCACGGCACACCCGCCCATTCCGTCATCTGGCGCAAGGTGGTGCCGCGTCTGACTGCCGCCGGCATGCAGGTCCATTTGTTTGACCTGTTGGGTTTCGGCGCTTCGGAGCGTCCACTCCAGGGGGATACTTCGGTGGCAGTGCAAAGCCGCTTGATCGGCGATTTGCTGGACCACTGGGGGCTCGAGCGTGTGCACCTGGTGGGCCATGACATCGGCGGCGTCAACGCGCTGCTGTTTGCCCTTGACCACCCGCAGCGGGTGCACTCATTGACGGTCGCCGACGCCCCCAGCTATGACTCGTGGCCATCGCCCACTTGGCGCGGGATTCATCAGCGGTTTGCCGAACATGCACGCATGGCACCGGATGAACACCGCGCGTTGATGATCCGACAACTGGCCATGGCGGTGTTCGACAAGAGCGTGATGCAGGGCGCGCTGCTGGAGGAATACCTGGCGCCGATCAGTGGCGTGATCGGTCAGCCAGCGTTCTACCAGCATCAGGTGGCGCATTACGACTCGCGGTATACCGCCGATTTTGCGAAGCGCCTGCCGGGCATGGATTTGCCGGTGCAGATTTTATGGGGCGCTGAAGATGAATGGCAGCCGCTGGCTTATGCACATCGCCTGCGAAACGACATTCATGGGGCCGTGCTGCAGGTGGTGCAAAACGCCGGGCACTTTCTGATGGAGGATGCGCCGGAACGGGTGAGTGAGTACCTTGTAGACTTTATCGGCCAGGTTCACAGTAAACGCTGACTGCCATTTGTCGGGATTACACAAGCCAATAGACTTCACACTTTCTCTTACATATTTTTCACGTTTTATTCACATCCAGAGACGTAGGGTAAAGCCTCATCCGTTACAAACGTTGTAGTTAAAAACCCGCCGCCCCAGCGGGTTTTTTTTGCCCGGGATTTGAGTGGGCACACGGTTTCTGGAGAGAGGAGTCGAAGCAAACCGGCTCATTGCGAGCCGGTCTTGATGGGTCAACGAGCCACCTTGTTGACAGGCGACGCCGCTTGCTCACGTATCGCGCGCTGGGTATCGAGCACCCGCGCCAGGGCCGTTTCGGCTTCAGGACTTTGCTGCGGCACACGAATCGCCGCCGACACCAGGGTAATCAGCTTGGCCATGACCTCGGCATCCGTGGCCGGGCGTCCCAGGCTCATGGAGTTCATCAGCAAACGCAGCTCGGTACCGGCCATCACCCCGGAGATCGCCTTGAGGGCAAATTGCAGGCGCACCCCCAGCTCGTTGCGCGGCAAGTCCGGAAGCGCCAGGGCGAAGGCTTCGAAGAAGCGCTGGAACACCGGCTGGTAATGCACCTTGAGGTATTCCTGGATAAACGGCGACGTGTCGCTGTACACCCGCCCCAGGAACCGGATGAATGAACGCCCTTCCCCGCTGGCCGGGTCGCTGCGTTCCAGGCCCATGGCCGGGGCGAACAGCACCCCGAGCAAGGTGTCGCAATCCAGCGGTCCGTCGGATTCGGCTTCGCACCGGGCGAGCAACTCCAGGCGCTGCTCGTTGAGCGGCTCCAGGCGCTGCATCAGCAGGGTTTTCATCAGGGAGTCCTTGTCCCCGAAGTGGTAATTCACCGCAGCGAGATTGACCTGGGCCCTCTCGGTTATCTGCCGCAACAAAACAGCGTCATAGCCGTATTTGATGAAAAGAGCCTCTGTCGCATCCAGCAATCGGGTCTTGGTAACGTTTGGAGCGCTGAGTTTCTTCGCGACCATAGGGATTGGGGTTCCACTGCGGAAATATTGTTTTAAAAATTAATTTGATTTTTTATACCGGGGCCGCTGCCTGAAAGCAAGTAGTGACACAGCGCCATACTATTCAAAGCCAACAGCAACGGGCTCATTGAGGGTAGCTGATGGATTTTTTCAGCGCCGGAAACGTCCCTTTGAAGAATCGTTTCAAAGGGTAAAACCGCTCTATATCCATGGCTGGCGGAACGGCTGGATCGCGGTTAGTATTCAAACAATATTTTAAAAACAAGAAATAAAACCAGTCCGTGACGTGTACCAGGCAGCTCCTGAACTTGTTACAAGGATTTTCGGGGGAAGCACGGCGCTGTCGAGGCTGCAGGCGTAGTCATGATGACAGATACCCCCGCGCACCCAGGCTTTATCTCCTTGCAAGGCATCGGCAAAAGCTATCAGCTGGCCGGTCAACACCTGTCGATTCTCAATGATGTATGCCTGGCCATCGAAACCGGTGACAGCTGCGGCATCCTCGGCGCCTCCGGCTCCGGCAAAAGTACCCTGCTCAATATTCTCGGCCTGCTGGATTTGCCCGACTGCGGCCAGTACCGCTTTGCCGGCCATGACATCTTCAGCGCCAGCCCCGATCAATTGGCGGCGATCCGCAATCAGCAGATCGGTTTCGTCTTCCAGAGTTTCAACCTGCTGCCACGCCTCAGTGCCCTGGACAACGTCGCCCTGCCCCTGAGCTACCGCGGCGTGTCACGCCACGACTCGGTGGAACAGGCCCTGCGCATGCTCGACCAGGTGGGCCTGGCCGAGCGCGCCCACCATCGCCCGGCCGACCTTTCCGGCGGCCAGCGCCAACGGGTCGCCATCGCCCGGGCATTGGTCGGCAACCCGTCGGTGATCCTCGCCGACGAACCCACCGGCAACCTCGACAGCACCACCGCCCAGGAGATCATGGACCTGTTGCTGGCGCTCAACCGCGAGCAGCAGGTGACGCTGATCATCGTCACCCACGACCCGCACATTGCCGAACGCCTGAATCGCAAGATCCTGGTGCGCAATGGCGTGGTGCAAGAGGCCGGGCGCCTATGAGCCTGCGGGTCGAACAAAGCCTGAGCCAATTGCTGCACGAGGCGTTTGTCAGCCTGCGCACCCTGGGCAAGCGCTCGATCCTGGCCTTGCTGGGCATCGTCATCGGCAGTTCGTCGGTGGTGGCGCTGATCAATATCGGGCACAACGCCGCCGAAGACGCGGCGATGATTTTCAAGGACATGGGCACCGACACCCTGGTGGCGCAATTCCCGCCCAGGGGTGCCAGCACTGCGCAAATGCCCGCCAGCCTGGACCTGGAAGCCGTGCGCCGCAGCGTTCCCGGCATTGCCCATATCGGTGCGGTCTCGCTGTTCAGCGGGCCAGTGGTGTTCCATGGCCGTACCTGGAACGCAAGCCTCGTCGGCAGTACGCCGGACCTCAAGGATGCCATGCGCCTGTCGGTGCGCGACGGGCGCTTCCTGTCGAGTTTCGATGCTGGGGAAACCTATGCGGTCGTCGGTGACCAGGTCGTCCAGGCCTTGAGCGTGCCCGGCGACCCGCTGCAACTGGGCGACCGGGTACGTATCAACGATTACCTGTTCCTGATCGTGGGCATTCTGCACAGCCAGCCCCGGGCAATGCTGATTCCCGTACAGGCCAACGAATCGCTGTTCGTCCCCGCCCCGGGCATGCGCCGGATCTACGCCAGCCCGCAAATCGGCAACGTGATCATCCGTGCCACCCCCGGCCAGGATATGGAACGCCTCGCCCAGGACTCAGCCGTGGCACTGCGAGCCCAGCTCACCGACCACGATGTCGACATTCAGGTACCCCAGCAAATGATCGATGGCATGACCCGCCAAAGCCGGACTTTCGCCTACCTGCTGCTGGCCCTGGGCGCGATCTCCCTGGTGGGCGGCGGCGTCGGCGTGATGAACGTGATGCTGATGAACGTCTCGGAACGGCGCCGGGAAATCGGGATTCGCATGGCCCTCGGGGCGCGCCAGCGCGACATTCGCAACCTGTTCCTGCTGGAAGCCGTGACCCTGACCGCCGTGGGTGCGGTATGCGGCGCGGTACTGGGCATGACCGCCGCGTACCTGTATGCCAGGCTGTCCGGCTGGCAGTTTTCCCTGGCGGTGGCCGCGCTGCCGCTCGGGGTCGGCAGCACGTTGCTGGTAGGGTTGTTTTTCGGGATCTATCCGGCGGTGTCGGCCTCGCGGCTGCAGCCGGTGGAGGCCCTGCGCGATGAATAAACGCCTGCTGTTGTTGACCGCCTTGGTAAGCCTGCACAGCGTGGCCGCCGACGTGGTGATTCGCCCCTCCGCACCCAGTACCACCCGCAGTGGCTATGAACGCAGCGTGTCGCTGAATGCCCAGTCCACCACCCTGACCCTGGGGGATGCGGTGTACCTGGGCCTGCGCAACAACCCGGCGATTCGCAGCGCGTACCTGCAACGGGTGGCGCAGAAATTCGACCTGCGGGTAGCTGAAGACACGTTCAACCCCAAGCTGACCCTGAACAGCTACTACCGCACGACTAAAGGCACTGAAGAC
This sequence comes from Pseudomonas sp. G5001, assembly GCF_013385475.1. Lineage (NCBI taxonomy): Bacteria > Pseudomonadati > Pseudomonadota > Gammaproteobacteria > Pseudomonadales > Pseudomonadaceae > Pseudomonas > Pseudomonas sp. G5001. The sequence goes on along the minus strand of NZ_JACAPZ010000039.1, from coordinate 45,811 downwards.
AGCTCCCGCAACGCTAACCTCGCGCCTAATGCCACCTTGCTCGGTGAGTACGGCACGCGCCTGAGCATGAACTGGACCCAACAACTGAACAACGCCGATCGCGCCGGACGCTACCGCAGCGACGGCCTCGACCTGTCACTGATCCAACCGCTGATGCGCGGTGCCGGCTGGGACGCCACCACCGCCCCGCTGCGCCTGTCACGCCTGTCGGAACAGGCCAACCGCCTGAACCTCAAGGCCAACGTGGCGCAAACCATCAGCAACATCATCGCCACCTACCGCGAGTTGCTGCGGGCCCAGGAACAACTGAGCATCGTGCAGGACGCCCTCAAGCGCTCCGGCACTTTGCTTGAAGTGAACAAGGCACTGATCAGTGCCGGGCGCATGGCCGAGTTCGAGATTGTGCAGACCGAAGCCGATATCGCCACCCAGCAACTGGGGGTGGAAGAAGCCCAGAACCAACTGGACACCAGCCGCCTGGCCCTGCTGCGCCTGCTGGCCCTCGACCTGTCGACACCGATCCGCGCCACCGAGGCCCTTGAAGCCAGGCCCATGGACATCGATAAACGCCAGGCTTTCGTGCTGGCGCAGAACCAGCAGCCGGAATACCTCGCCACCCTGCTCGGCAGCCAGCAGGCCGACCTCAACCTGGTGATCGCCAAGGACTCCGGCCGCTGGCAAGTGGACCTGGTGGCCGGTGCCAACCAGATTCGGGCCGCCACCAATGACGATAACGGCTACAACAGCAATCGGCGCTGGGACAGCTACGCGGGCGTGCAGGTGCAGATTCCCATCGGCGACATCAGCACTCGCCAGGCCGAGGTGCACGCGCGGGTCGATGTGGAAAACCAGGAGATCATCATTGCCGACGCCCGCCAGCAACTGGAGCGCGACGTCAACGATGTGGTGCGCGACCTGGGCACTCGCTGGCGCCAGTATGAAATTTCCCAGCGGGCGGTAGAGTTGTCCAAGCGCAAGATCGAAATCGAACGGGAAAAACTCAGCGCCGGGCGCTCCACGAACTTCCAGGTATTGAGTTTCGAAACCGACCTGCGCAACGCCGAGAACTCGCGGCTCAATGCGCTGATTGCCTATTTGAACGCCCAGACTCAGCTCGACCTGACCCTGGGCATGACGCTGGAAAGTTGGGAAATCGCCCTCAATGACTACTAATAAGAAGCGCCTGTTGGGCGCCGTGTTGATTGTGCTGGTGGCCGGCGTCGGCATCACGCTGCTCAGCCGTCAAAGCCCGGCCGCCAACCAGCCCGGCAACGCCGAGCAGTGGCTGGCGGTGAAGGTCGACCCGCTGGTGCATCAGATCGGCCTGGTGGGCAAGATCGAGCCTGACACCACCATCACCCTCACCGCGCCGTTCGACGGTAATGTGCAGGCCAACCTGGTGGAACAGGGCCAGCGGGTCGAGGCCGGCCAGGTGCTGCTGCGCATGGACCCGGCCACCCTCGAAGTGCAACTGCGCGACGCCCTCTCCGCCCAGCTCAAGGCCCGGCGCACGGTGCAGGAAATGCAGGACTGGGACAGTGGCCAGCAAGTCGGGCGCGCCCGCCGCACCCTGCGCACTGCCGAAATGACCGCCAGCAACACCCAGCGCAAACTCACCGAAAGCGAAAACCTGTTCAAGCGCGGCATCATCCCGCGCAACGAACTCGACGACCTGAAACAACAGGCCACCCAGCAACAACTCGACCTGACGGCCGCCCGCGCTGAGCTGCAACAGGCCGTTGAACAAGGCAAGGGCGAATACCGGCAGATCGCCGATATGGAGCTGACCAACGCCACCGTGAAATATGAAGCCCTGCGCACCCTGCTAGATGGCAAGGAAGTCAAGGCCCCGTTCTCCGGCATTGTGGTGCCGGCGCCGGGCAGTAATTCATCGACCCAGGGCGGCGGGGGCAATAACGCGCCGGTGCAGGCCGGGAGCAAGGTCAGCCAGGGCCAGGTGCTGTTTGGACTGGCGAATATCGAGAAACTGAAAATCGTCGCCAAGGTGTCGGAGCTGGACATCAACCAGTTGCACCAAGGGCAGGCGGTGGAGGTGATGGGCGACGGGTTTGATGGGGAACGGCTGACGGGATCGGTCAGCGTGGTCAGTGGCTTGGCGATTGCCAGCGACAGCCAGGGTAGCGCGCAGTTTCCGGTGACCCTGTCGATTCCCAAGCTGACCCCGCAACAGTTGCAACGGGTAAGGTTGGGGATGAGTGCGCGGTTGACCATTGTGACCTACAACAATGACCAGGCGATTGTCGTACCGGCCCAGGCGATCAGTCGCGGGGACGGTGCGATGACGGTGGAATATCGGGCCGCGATGGATAAGCCGGTGGAGCGGGTGACGGTGACCACCGGGCAGTCGACGGCCCAGGGGGTTGAAGTGTTTGGGTTGAAGCCGGGGTTTGTGAAGGTCGGGCCATGAACCCGACCTGTAGGCGCTGGCAAGCCAGCTCCCACATTAGATTCAGAGGTGTGCCAACCTCGCGGCCAGCGCCTTGGCCTGAATCGCGACATCCGTCACTGCGGTACTTTCCCACCACATCCCGCGCAACGGCGGGCCCATGGCAAACAGCCGCCGGCTGACATTCCCGTGGGCATCCAGCACCGCCCCCGACACATCCGCCGCAATCCCCAACGCCAACGGCCCGGGCTGAATCAGCCCGCGCTTGAGCAACTGCCGGGGCAACGGCCGGGCCACGCGCCGCCAGTCATATTCAATCCCGCTGGAGTTGATCAGCGCTGCCCCCGACACCTGCACCACATCCTGCTCTCCACGATGACGCAGGCGGATCGTCACCTCACCTTGCGAAGGCACCAGCCCCTTGTACGAAGCCGCCCGGATCCGCAGCCGCCCTTCCCCATGCAACCGCGCCACCAACTCGGCACTTAACGGCGGCGAACGGTGGTGGTGGCTTTCCCACCAGGGCCGCACATGCCGCACGAACTGACGTTTCTCGCCCTCGCTGGCCTGGCTCCACAACCGCCCGATGTTGGCACGCACGGTGTCCAGCGGCGCTTGCCAGTCAATCCCCTGCTCCAGCGCGAGCCGGCATTGGCGCCGCACCTCCCGCAGCAATTGCCGGGGGCTGCGCAGGCTGTGGTCTTCTCCCAGGAAGTCGACCCAGGCCGGCGGCTGCCGACGGACATGGGGCAACAGGCCGTGGCGCGAAAAAATCTCGATGGGCCCGCGATGGCCGGCCTGTTCCAGGGACACCACGGCGTCCACCATGGTCAGCCCGGAACCGATGATCAGTACGGTGGATTGCGGGTCCAGTTGGGTCATGGCCGATACATCCCACGGGTCGACGGCAGCGGCATTCAAGCCGCTGGATTCGGTCTGTGGCGTGCGTGCCGCCGGGAACATGCCGGTGGCCAATACCGCACAGGCACCGCGCAGTTGCTGGCCGTCGTTCAAGGTCAGCCGTGTGGCGTGTTCATCCACCTCAAGGTCTGTCACCTCGGCGCGAATGTGCTCGACGGTCGACGCGGAAATCGCCTTGGCCTCGGCCAGCCGCTGCTGCGCGTACAGGCCAAAAATCCCGCGGGGCGGAAACAGTTCGCTGATGGGCACGTGCTGCTGGTCCGACTCGGGCCAGCCGCCGCCGGCGATGTAGGCGGTCAGCCACTGGGTCAGGTCATCGGCGTTGTCCGGGTCGACGCTCATGCGCGCGGCGTTGCCGTTCAAGGTGTGCCCAAGCTCTACCGCACTGTAGGCCTCGCCGCGCCCCAGTTCCTGGCGCGGCTCGATCACCAGGATCTGCCGCGTGCCCGGCAGGCGCAGCAACTGCACCGCCAGCATCGTCCCGCTCAGGCCGCCGCCGACAATCAGCACATCGGCGTTGCGAATGGCGCTCGTCGCCTGTCCGCGTTCGGTTTCACTCATGAAATTGCGCCCTTACTGTCTGCCTGAATGGTTGTGGTAAAAATCGCCCCGTGCAGTATCCAGCACATCGACCCGGGACGCCTAGTTCAGCCCGACTGCGGGAAGCCCAGGCTCTGGCCGCTAATCAGCCATTGCTCCAGCACCGTCGCCAGGCCGCCTTGCCAGTGGGTGCTTTCCCCGCTCCACAATTCGGTCTTGCCCGAAGGCTGCCACCAGCGACAGAGCCGTTGTGAGGTGTCCACAGGGTCGATCCGTCGCACCATCGCCAACGTCTGGAGCCCAGGGACATACGCGTGGGTAGGCCGGATGCGCCACACTTGTTGCTGCAGGGCAGCGGGCTCGAGGTCATCCGCCAGGGTCAGGATCTGGCCACCGATCACCTGGGCGGCCAGGGCCAGCAGCAATAGGCCGGGTTCGAAGGCACCGCTGAGGGCCAGCCGCGACTGCTCGGTAAAGCCCTGCTGACGCAAGCCATCAGCCAGGCGCTCGACATCCCGCAAGGCATCGATCCAGCGCCAGGCATACCACTGGCCGTCACGTTTGTGGCGCAGGGCGCTGTGCAACGGGGTCACTTGTGCCCAATGGCGCAACTGCGCCAACGCCTCGGGCAACACCGTGACCCGTTCGGCGGGCCATTCCACATCCAGCGCAAGTTCAAGTTCATGCACGCTCATAGGGTGATGCTCCTATTGGTGAAACAAGCATGCGGTGGTCCGCTGGCCGGATTTATGTGGGCGGCGGTGGGACGGCTCGACTCGCTCGCGAAAACGGTGCGTCAGGCAACATCAATGCTGAATGTCAGTCCGCATTCGCGAGCAAGCCCGCTCCCACATTTGTTTTATGTACACCCGACAAATCACGATAGCTGGCCCCCGGATGGTTGTCCGCCAACCGCGCGCCGTCCCCAAACAATTTCTCCCGCAGGGTGCCCTGGGCATATTCGGTCTTGTACACGCCGCGCTTCTGCAACTCCGGCACCAGCAACTCGACCGCGTCGATAAAAGTCTCGTGGGTCAGTGCATAGGCCAGGTTGAAGCCGTCCACATCGGTCTCTTCAACCCATTCCTGCAACAGATCGGCCACGGTTTCCGGGCCGCCGACGAACAACGGGCCGAAGCCGCCGATGCCGACCCAGTCTGCCAGTTCATTCGGGGTCCAGACCTTGTTCGGGTCGGCAGTGGAGAAGGCTTCCACCGCCGATTGAATGGCGTTGGTATGCACATGCTTGAGGGGTTCATCGGGCTTGAACTGGCTGAAGTCGATGCCGGTCCAGCCGGAGATCAGGGCCATCGCGCCTTCGTAGCTGACATAGGATTTGTATTCGTCGAACTTGGCCTTGGCCTTGGCATCGGTCTCGCCAACGATCACCGTCTGCAAGTTGAAGATCAGGATTTTCTTCGGGTCACGCCCCGCCTCGGCCGCACGGCGGCGGATATCGGCAACGGTTTTCTTCAGCAGCACTTTCGACGGTGCGGCAACGAACACGCATTCGGCCTGTTCGGCGGCGAACTGTTTGCCACGGCTCGACGCCCCGGCCTGGTACAGCACCGGCGTGCGTTGTGGCGACGGTTCGCACAGGTGAATGCCGGGCACCTGGAAGTGTTTGCCGACGTGGCGGATCTCGTGGATCTTGCTCGGGTCGCTGAAGATCCGCCGTTCGCGGTCGCGTAACACCGCGCCCTCTTCCCAGCTGCCTTCCCAGAGCTTGTAGCAAACCTCCAGGTATTCCTCGGCGTAGTCGTAGCGCGCATCGTGTTCGGTCTGGGCTTTCTGGCCGAGGTTCTTCGCGCCGCTTTCCAGGTACGAGGTGACGATGTTCCAGCCGACGCGGCCCTTGGTCAGGTGGTCGAGGGTGGAAAGGCGCCGGGCGAACGGGTACGGGTGTTCGAAGGACAGTGAAGCGGTGAGGCCAAAACCCAGGTGTTCGGTGACCAGCGCCATGGGTGCGATCAGCGACAGCGGGTCGTTGACCGGCACCTGGGTCGCCTGGCGAATCGCTGCGTCACCGTTGCCGTTATAGACGTCGTAGATGCCCAGCACGTCGGCGATGAACAGGCCGTCGAACTTGCCGCGCTCGAGAATTTTTGCCAGGTCGGTCCAGTATTCCAGGTCCTTGTACTGCCATGAGCGGTCACGCGGGTGGGCCCACAGGCCCGGCGACTGGTGGCCGACACAGTTCATGTCGAAAGCATTCAAACGGATTTCACGAGGCATTAAACGTTACTCCGGGGGGCGACACCGTTGAGGTGGTAGTTGCCGACAATCTGGTATTTCCAGCGCAGGGGATCATCAAGGGTCGGCGGCAGCGCAGTACGCTGGCCGGTGAGTTCGAATTCGGCGTTGCTGACAGCGATGAGGGCCTCGGCAGCCGCTATCTGGGCTTCTGTGAGGGCCACCGGGCCTGGGTGGGTTTCGGCACGTTCAAACAAAGCAGCCGCTACCTCCACGCGAATCTGCAAATCGCCAAAGCGGCTGATCACGTAGGGGTCATCACTTTTCTCGACAAAGCGCCGGGTGCTTTCCAGCAGTTGGCGCGCCTGATTCAGTGCGGTCATGGATGCAGCTCCTCAGTTCCAGGCATGGCGTGCGGGCTTGACGCCGTTGAGCACGAAGTTGCCGATCAGGTGGTATTTCCAGCGGGCCGGGTCGTGCAGGGTGTGGGTACGTGCGTTGCGCCAGAAGCGGTCGAGGTTGTGCTTGCCGGACACCGAGCGGGTGCCGGCCAGTTCGAAGAGTTTGCTGCTGGCGAGCAAGGCGGTTTCCGCCGACAGCACTTTGGCCTGGGCGACGACCAACGAGGCATTGGCCACGGTGTCTTCGTTGGGGTTGGCCAGGGCCTGGTCGACGGCAATGCCTGCCTTGGCGAGGATCGCTTCGGTGCCGTGGACCCGCCATTCCAGGTCGCCGATGGCGGCGATGGTGAACGGGTCTTGCCAGCCGTGATCCTGCTGGCTGTCGATCCAGGGCCGGGCCTGGCGTGCATGAATCTTGGCTTGTTCCAGGGCCCCGAGGGCGATGCCGGTGTCGACGGCCGCCTGGATGATCTGCGAAATCGGGCCGTTGGCGGTGGGCTGGTCGAAGGCCTGGTGGGCGGGGATCACCGCACTCAGCGGCACCTTCACACCGTCGAGGGTCACGCCGCCGCTGGCGGTGGTGCGCTGGCCGAAGCCGTCCCAGCTGTCGATCACTTGCAGGCCCGGCGCGTCCCGTTCGACAAAGGCGATGAACGCCTGGTCCTTTTCGTTGACGCCCACCGTCGGCACGATATGGGCGAACAGTGCGCCGGTGCAGTAGAACTTCTCGCCGTTGATGTACGCACTGTCGCCGTCGAAGCGCACTTGTGTGTCAAACGTGCCGGCGTTCTTGCTCTTGGCTTCGGAGAAGGCATTGCCAAACCGATAGCCCTGCAGGACCTTGGCGAAGTAGTGCTGCTTTTGCTCCTCGCTGGCGGTTTGCAGGAGGATGTCGACGACGCCCAGGTGGTTCTGCGGAATCTGCCCCAGGGACGGGTCGGCGGCGGAGATCAGCTTGATCACCTCGGCCACCGTCACATAGGACACTTCCGCGCCGCCGTAGGCCTTGGGAATGGTGATGCCCCACAGGCCACTGGCGGAGAATTCGTCCAGCTCGGCCACCGGCAGGCGTCGCTCGCGGTCGCGCACGCCGGCGTCCACGGCAAAACGCTTGGCCAACTCGGTGGCAACCGCAATGGCCTCGGCGTCCGAACGGATGATGTGGGCAGGTTGTAGGGGTTGGGCTGACATGGGCCGACTCCAGGCGCCAGAGAGATACTGGAGTGATTGCAGGAGTCGTGCCCGAATGCGATGCGCAATGAAATCAGCAGGTTGCCGGTATATCAGGGAAGTCGTTGGCAGTTCAAAACAGCAAAGTGTCCAACCACTGTTGCGCTGCCAACAGTTGATCATCCGGGAGCAAGGCCCCGTGGTGGCTTTCAATACCGGCGACACTGACTTCGGTATTGAAAGCCAACTCACTGCCACTCAGGCATCGGCAGGACGGTCGTCCACGATATAAAAACTATGGTCAGAAAGGCGCTCGTCATGTCCATCTTGACGCACGCCATATTTTGCCTCCACCACCTCACGGCGGAAGACAATACCGTTCACAACATCTTTGTATTGGTGCTCCAGCGACTTTACCTCGATGTGACCAAACAGCAAGCCGTTCCCCCTGACCGTCCACCTGATTGTTTGCCCGATAGCCAGTCCCGGATACGCGGGAATAATGATCGAGGCTTGCCCACCCTGCATCTCGGGATAATTCACATGGTTCCCGTGAGAGGGATTAATGCGTGGACGGGGAAGCAAGTCACTACTCTTGATGTGCTTTGAGTCTTGCGCTGTCATCAGTGTGCTCTCCATTTAGTGAAGCCAACTGCCCCTTCCGCCCGCGCTCCGATTGAGCCAGTTCTCTGAGCAGTAACTCCCACACTAGATTCAACCCAACGCTGATGTAAGCTGTGAAATCTGACAGTTGACAACACTCAAAGCCAAGAGTCTTAAATCACCACGTTGCGCACAAACCGCACCGCCACGTCGCCGTCATTGCGATAGGCGTGAAGGTAGCGGCTGGCGAACATCAGGAACTCACCGGTGGCGACGTTTTTTTCCTCATCCCCCAGCACCAGCGTCAGGGTGCCTTCGAACACAAACAACTGCACGCTCCAACCCTCGGGGTCCGGTTCAGGCATGTAGCGATCGCCGGGCTCCAGGCGCATCTCCCATAGTTCCACCTCGCGACGCGCGGTGGCCTTGGCCAGCAGCACGGCTTTGCTGCCGGGGATGTCACCGGCCCAGGCCAGTTCGTTGATACGGCTGTGATCAGCGGCATCCGGGGCCTGGATCAAGTCGCTGAAGGCCACGTCCAGGGCTTCGGCCACCCGGTCGAGGGTCGACAGGCTGACGTTTTTCTCCCCCGCCTCGATTGCCACCAGCATGCGCCGGCTGACGCCGGATTTTTCGGACAGCGCCGTCTGGCTCAACTCAGCCGCATGGCGCAGGCGCCGAACGTTCTGGCTGACGTGTTGCAGGACCGAGGCCCGTTGCGGATTTTCTTTGTGCACTATATTGCTCACAGGGTGGGGTTGCGCAGTATACTGCCCAGCTTGCGGCGCATTGTGCGGTCCGCGCCCTTCCTGTGCAAGACCGAGCCGCCATGACCACCTCCCCGTTGTTTTCCCGTTTCAGCAAAGCCGAATGTGTATTGGTGGTGATCACCATGTTTTGGGGCGGCACCTTTTTGCTGGTGCAGCACGCCATGGCGGTCAGCGGCCCGATGTTTTTCGTCGGCCTGCGTTTTGCTGCAGCGGCGCTCATCGTCGGGGCGTTCTCATTCCGCAGCCTGCGGAGCCTGACGCTGTTTGAATTGAAGGCTGGCTGCTTTATCGGTGTGGCGATCATGTTCGGCTACGGTTTGCAGACCATTGGCTTGCAGACGATCCTGAGCAGCCAGTCGGCATTTATTACTGCGCTGTATGTGCCATTCGTGCCGCTGCTGCAATGGCTGGTATTGGGACGGCGGCCGGGGTTGATGCCGAGCATCGGCATCATGCTCGCGTTTACCGGGCTGATGCTGCTGACCGGCCCGGCCGGGGCATCATTGAATTTCAGCCCCGGTGAAATCGCCACGTTGATCGGTGCGGTAGCAATTGCCGCCGAGATCATCCTGATCAGCGCCTTTGCCGGGCAGGTGGATGTACGCCGGGTAACGGTGGTGCAACTGGCCACGGCGTCGGTGCTGTCGTTCCTGATGGTGGTGCCGATGGGCGAGGCACTGCCGGGGTTTTCCTGGTTGCTGCTGTTCAGCGCGGTGGGCCTGGGGCTGACCAGCGCGGTGATTCAGGTGGCGATGAACTGGGCGCAGAAAAGCGTCTCGCCGACTCGCGCCACGCTGATTTATGCCGGGGAGCCGGTGTGGGCCGGCGTAGTCGGGCGGATTGCCGGGGAGCGCTTCCCGCCGATTGCCATGGTGGGCGCGGCGTTGATCGTGGCGGCGGTGATTGTCAGTGAGATGAAAACCCGCCGGCAGCGGCTCGCCGAGCCCCAGGCCGAACTGGAACATGAAAACCAGGGTTAAGCGGCCTCAGAGGCGCAACTCACCGTCCAGGTTGATGGCCTGCAGGAACGCCTCGTCATGGGACACCACGATCAGCGCGCCCTGGTACTGATTGAGCATTTGCTCCAGGGCAATCCGGCTGGGCAAGTCCAGATGGTTGTCGGGTTCGTCCAGCAACAACAATTGCGGCGGATGCTCGGCGTAGAGCTGTGCGGCCAGGGCAATTTTCAGACGCTCGCCGCCGCTCAGTTGGCGCGTATCGAGGACCGCCCGGTCGGCATCGATGCCCATTTGCGCCAGCCGGGTACGCGCTTCGCTTTGCGCCAGTAGCGGATTACTTTCGTAAAGCCATTGCACCGCCGTGCGCTCGGGGTGCTCCAGCCCGGCGTGTTGATCCAGCCAGCCGAACTGCGCACCAGCCCGCCGGAGGCCACCGACAGCTGGCCTGCGATCACCCGCAACAGGCTCGACTTGCCGCTGCCATTGGCCCCCACGATTGCCATGCGCATCGGGCCGGTCAGGGTCAGATTGATCGGCGCCGGGCTGCCAAACGGCAACACCACGTCGTTCAACTGCAGCACCAGCTTGCCCTGGGGCACCACGCTTTCCGGCGACAGCATCATGCGCTGGATCTCGGGCGCACACCGCGCACGCGCCTCGGCGATCCGTTGCTGTTGCTGCTCACGCGCCAGCTGCTGGTTGAGGCGCAACTTGCCCTGGCTGTTTTCACTGCGCTCTTTCTGGGCGTTGGTGATCAGTTTGGTCTGGTTGCCATCCCGGGCCTGGCGGTCGCCCCGGGCATTGCGGCGCTGCTGACGCTCCATCTGGATGACCGCTTCACGCTGCTCACGTTTGGCGTGCGCGCGCTCCCCCTGCAACGCCGACTGGAACGCCTGCTGCTCCTGCTCCCGTGTCGCCGCATAGTGGCTGTAATTACCGCCGTACACCGCCAAGCCCTTGGGCGACAGTTCGACAATCTCGTCCATGTGCTCCAGCAGCCCGCGATCATGGCTGATCAGCACCAGGCCGCCGGGCCACCGATCAATCTGCTGGGCAAGCTTGTGCTGCTGATCAATGTCCAGGTGGTTGCTGGGCTCATCGAGGATCAACCAGTCTGCCCTCGACAACCAGGCGCCCAGCAAAGCGACGCGCTGGCGTTCGCCGCCACTGAGGGCCGCGGTTGGCGAGTCGGCAGTCAAGTGCCCCAGGCCGATTTGCTCCAGGGCCGCCGCCAGTCGAGGCGCGCAATCCCATTGATCAACGGCCAGTGCATGGTCGTGTTCGTCCACGCTGCCCTCGGCGATGCGCGCCAACGCCGCCAGCACTTGGTCGACACCCGCCAACGCCGCCACGCTGGGATAGTGTTCGGGCTCCAGCAGTTGCGTCACCGCGTACACACTTCCCTCACGGCGCACATGCCCGCGGGTGGGCTGCAGGGTGCCCGCGAGCATTGCGCCCAACAAGGACTTGCCAGTCCCGTTGGCCCCCACGAGGCCGGTCGCCCGGGCGCTGAAGGCATGGTTCAGGTTGTCGAACAGGCTGCGTCCATCCGGCAGGCTGCAGGCGACATGGTCAAGGTGGAGCAATCGCTGGGTCATCACACGTCCTTATGCAATAGGCTGAAAAAAACCTTTGAACAGCATACCTGTCCTGGATACGGGCACTGAAACAATGCCAAACAGCCTTTTTCAGCCTACCTTGTAGGATCCTGCCACATCTTGCCGTTTGGTGATCAAGATTCCGGCACGTATGATGCATCCCAAACTCCCGCAGATTAGAAGCCTATGTCCCTGATAGTTCTACTGCTTCTGCCTTTTATCGGCAGCTGTCTGGCGGCCTTGCTGCCGCACAACGCACGCAACACAGAGTCCCTGCTGGCCGGCCTTGTGGCCCTGGTCGGGACGGTTCAAGTCGCCCTGCTGTACCCCCAGATCGCCCATGGTGGCGTGATACGTGAAGAATTCATGTGGTTGCCCAGCCTCGGGCTGAACTTCGTATTGCGCATGGACGGTTTTGCCTGGTTGTTCTCGATGCTGGTGCTGGGCATCGGGACCCTGGTGTCGCTGTACGCCCGGTATTACATGTCGCCGGAAGACCCGGTGCCGCGCTTCTTCGCGTTTTTCCTGGCCTTCATGGGTGCGATGCTCGGCCTGGTGATCTCCGGCAACCTGATCCAGATCGTGTTTTTCTGGGAGCTCACCAGCCTGTTCTCGTTCCTGCTGATCGGCTACTGGCACCACCGCGCCGATGCCCGGCGTGGCGCCTATATGGCGCTGATGGTCACCGGCGCAGGCGGCTTGTGCCTGCTGGCGGGGGTGATGCTGCTCGGGCATATCGTCGGCAGCTACGACCTGGACCAGGTCCTGGCTGCCGGTGATCAGATCCGTGCCCATTCGTTGTACCCGATCATGCTTGCCCTGGTGCTGATCGGCGCCCTGAGCAAAAGCGCGCAATTCCCCTTCCACTTCTGGCTGCCCCACGCCATGGCTGCACCGACGCCGGTGTCGGCCTACCTGCACTCGGCAACGATGGTGAAGGCCGGCGTGTTCCTGCTGGCCCGCCTGTGGCCGTCGCTGTCCGGCAGCGAAGAGTGGTTCTGGATTGTCGGCGGTGCCGGCGCCATTACCCTGCTGCTCGGCGCTTATTGCGCCATGTTCCAGAACGACCTCAAGGGCCTGCTGGCCTACTCCACCATCAGCCACCTCGGGCTGATCACCTTGCTGCTGGGCCTCAACAGCCCGCTGGCCGCTGTCGCCGCCGTATTCCATATCCTTAACCACGCCACTTTCAAGGCGTCGCTGTTCATGGCGGCGGGGATCATCGACCACGAAAGCGGCACCCGTGACATCCGCAAGCTCAGCGGCCTGTTCAAGCTGATTCCGTTTACCGCCACCCTGGCGATGGTCGCCAGTGCGTCCATGGCCGGCGTGCCGCTGCTCAACGGTTTCCTGTCCAAGGAAATGTTCTTCGCCGAGACCGTGTTCATCTCCGCCACCGCCTGGGTGGAAATCGCCCTGCCGGTCATCGCCACCATCGCCGGTACCTTCAGCGTGGCCTATGCCCTGCGCTTTACCGTGGATGTGTTCTTCGGCCCCAAGGCCACCAACCTGCCCCACACCCCGCACGAGCCGCCACGCTGGATGCGTGCGCCGGTGGAGTTGCTGGTGTTTACCTGCCTGCTGGTGGGGATTTTCCCGGCCCAGGTGGTCGGTTCGATCCTCGCCGCAGCGGCCCTGCCGGTGGTCGGCGGCGAACTGCCGGAATACAGCCTCGCCATCTGGCACGGCTGGAACGCGCCGATGATCATGAGCCTGGTGGCCATGTCCGGCGGCGTGGTGCTCTATCTGCTGCTGCGCAAGCAACTCAAGTTGGGCCGCTTCAAATACCCGCCGATCATCAGCTACTTCAATGGCAAGCGCGGCTTCGAGCGCTGCCTGGTGGTGATGATGCGCGGGGTGCGCAAGATCGAAAAACGCATCAGCACCAAACGCCTGCAAACCCAGCTGTTCCTGCTGGTGCTGGCGGCGGTGATCGCCGGGTTGATCCCGATGCTCTACAGCGGCATCAGTTGGGGCGACCGGCCGAAGATCCCGGGCTCCATCGTGTTCGTCACCCTGTGGCTGCTGGCAATCGCCTGCGCCCTGGGCGCCGCCTGGCAAGCCAAGTACCACCGGCTGGCAGCCCTGACCATGGTCAGCGTGTGCGGGATGGTGACCTGCGTGACCTTCGTCTGGTTCTCGGCGCCAGACCTGGCGCTGACGCAACTGGTGGTGGAAGTGGTCACCACCGTGCTGATCCTGCTGGGCCTGCGCTGGCTGCCACGGCGGATCGAAGAAGTTTCCCCACTGCCCAGCTCGCTGCGCAAGGCACGCATCCGCCGCCTGCGGGACTTCCTGCTGTCCACCGTGGTCGGTGGCGGCATGGCGCTGCTCTCCTACGCGATGCTGACCCGCCAGACGCCCAACGACATCTCCTCCTTCTACCTCAGCCGTGCCCTGCCAGAAGGCGGTGGCAGCAATGTGGTGAACGTGATGCTGGTGGACTTCCGGGGCTTCGACACCCTGGGAGAAATCACCGTGCTCGGCGCCGTGGCGCTGACCGTCTACGCCCTGCTGCGCCGCTTCCGCCCGTCGAAGGAAAGCATGGAACTGCCCGCGCAACAGCGCCAACTGGCACCCGACGTGGCCACCGACCTGATCAACCCGCGCCAGGCCAGCGACACCGCCCTGGGCTTCATGATGGTGCCGGCGGTGCTGGTGCGCCTGCTGCTGCCGATTGCCCTAGTTGTCTCGTTCTACCTGTTCATGCGTGGGCACAACCAACCGGGCGGCGGGTTTGTCGCCGGCCTGGTGATGTCCGTCGCGTTCATCCTGCAATACATGGTCGCCGGTACCCAGTGGGTCGAGGCGCAGATGAGCCTGCGGCCGATGCGCTGGATGGGTTTTGGCTTGTTGTCGGCAACCCTGACCGGGCTGGGCGCACTGCTCGCCGGCTACCCGTTCCTCACCACGCACACCTGGCACTTTAGCCTGCCGGTGCTGGGGGACATCCACGTCGCCAGCGCGCTGTTCTTCGACGTCGGTGTGTACGCCATGGTGGTCGGCTCGACCTTGCTGATGCTCACCGCCCTCGGCCACCAATCGGTGCGCGCCCATAAACCCAGTAACCAGGCGAAAGCCGTTGCCAGCCCAGGAGGAGCCGCCTGATGGAAGAAGTCATCGCAATTGCCATTGGGGTCCTGGCGGCCTCCGGCGTCTGGCTGATCCTGCGGCCACGGACGTTCCAGGTGGTGATGGGCCTGTGCCTGCTCTCCTACGGGGTCAACCTGTTCATCTTCAGCATGGGCAGCCTGTTTATCGGCAAGGAGCCGATCATCAAGGATGGCGTGCCGCAAGACTTGCTCAACTACACCGATCCGCTGCCCCAGGCCCTGGTGCTGACGGCAATCGTGATCAGCTTCGCCATGACCGCACTGTTCCTGGTGGTGCTGCTGGCATCCCGGGGCCTGACCGGCACTGACCATGTGGACGGCCGGGAGCCCAAGGAATGACCTGGATGAATCAACTGATCATCGCGCCGATCCTGCTGCCGTTGCTGACCGCCGCGCTGATGCTGATGCTCGGCGAGAAGCACCGCCCGCTCAAGGCGCGGATCAACCTGTTCTCCAGCATGGTGGGCCTGGGCATCGCCGTGCTGTTGCTGTACTGGACCCAGAAAGGCGGCCCCGGCTCCATCGGTGTGTACCTGCCGGGCAACTGGCAGGTGCCGTTCGGCATCGTGCTGGTGGTAGACCAACTCTCGGCGATGATGCTGGTGCTCACCGGGATCATTGGCGTCAGCGCCCTGCTGTTCGCCATGGCCCGTTGGGATCGGGCCGGCACCAGTTTCCATGCGCTGTTCCAGATTCAGCTGATGGGCCTGTATGGCGCCTTTCTGACCGCCGACCTGTTCAACCTGTTCGTGTTTTTCGAAGTGCTGCTGGCGGCGTCCTACGGCCTGATGCTCCACGGTTCCGGCCGGGCGCGGGTGTCGGCGGGGCTGCATTACATCTCGATCAACCTGCTGGCCTCGACCTTGTTCCTGATTGGCGCGGCGCTGATCTATGGCGTCACCGGTACCCTGAACTTTGCCGACCTGGCACTGAAAATCCCCCTGGTGCCGGAAGCCGATCGCGGCCTGCTGCATGCCGGTGCGGGCATCCTCGCCGTCGCCTTCCTGGCCAAGGCCGGAATGTGGCCGCTGAACTTCTGGCTGGCGCCTGCCTACTCCTCGGCCAGTGCGCCAGTGGCGGCGATGTTTGCGATCATGACCAAGGTTGGGGTGTACACCGTGCTGCGTCTGTGGAACCTGCTGTTCTCCGGCCAGGCGGGCGCCTCGGCGCTGTTCGGTGGCGACTGGCTGATCTACGGCGGCATGGCGACCATCGTCTGCGCGGCGCTGGCGATGATTGCCGCGCAACGCCTGGAACGCATGGCCAGCCTGAGCATTCTGGTGTCCGCCGGGATCCTGCTGTCGGCGGTGGGGTTTGCCCAGCCAAGCCTGACCGCCGGGGCGCTGTTTTATCTGGTCAGCTCCACCCTGGCGCTGAGTGCGCTGTTCCTGCTGGCCGAGCTGATCGAGCGTTCGCGCTCGGCCAACGACATGCCCCTGGACGATGAAATCGAAGCCCTGCCCAAGGCCATGGAATCCCTGCATCCACCGCCCGGCACCAACCTCGACGATGAACAGAAAGCCGTGGTCGGCCAGGTGATTCCCTGGACGGTGGCGTTCCTCGGCCTGAGCTTTATCGCCTGCGCCCTGCTGATCATCGGCATGCCGCCGCTGTCCGGGTTTATCGGCAAGCTCAGCCTGCTCAGCGCCTTGATCAACCCGATGGGCCTGGGCAATGCCATCGACGAACCGGTGCGTCCGGCCGCCTGGGGCCTGGTGGCACTGCTGATCTTCTCCGGCCTGGCTTCGCTGATCGCCTTCGCCCGCCTCGGCATCCAGCGCTTCTGGACCCCGGAAGAACGTCCATCGCCGCTGCTGCGCCGCTTCGAATGCGTGCCGATTTTCTTCCTGCTGGGCCTGAGCATCGCCCTGACGTTCAAGGCCGAGCCGCTGATGCGCTATACCCAGGCGGCCGCCGAGAGCCTGAACAACCCGGAACACTATGTGATGGCGGTCATGGCGACGCGTCCGGTGCCGAGCCCTGAAGCCAAGGCCGCCGCCCTGGAGGTGCAGCCATGAAGCGCCTGTTCCCTGCCCCGTGGCTGTCATTGGCATTGTGGTTGTTGTGGCTGGTGCTGAACCTGTCCGTCAGCCCCGGCAACCTGCTGCTGGGGGCGATCCTCGGCTTTGCGGCACCGCTGATGATGGCGCCGTTGCGCCCGCTGCCGATCCGCATCCGCCGCCCGGGGGTGATCATCCGTTTGTTCTTCCTGGTGGGGCGTGACGTGATCATCTCCAACCTCGCCGTGGCCTGGGGCATCCTGACCTGCGGCTCTCGCCCACCGCGTTCGCGCTTTATCAAGATCCCCCTGGACCTGCGGGATGCCAACGGCCTGGCCGTGCTGGCGATGATCACCAGCGTGACGCCGGGCACCGTATGGTCGGAACTGGCCCTGGACCGCAGCGTCCTGCTGATCCACGTGTTCGACCTGGATGACGAAGCGCAGTTTATCGAGCACTTCAAACACGCCTACGAACGGCCCCTGATGGAGATCTTCGAATGAGCGCCCTGCTCTCCAATGCGATCCTGTTCAGCCTGTTCCTGTTCTCCCTGGCCATGGTGCTGACCCTGGTGCGCCTGTTCAAAGGCCCGTCGGCCCAGGACCGGGTGCTGGCGCTGGATTACCTGTACATCCTGGCCATGCTGATGATGCTGGTGCTGGGTATTCGGTATGCCAGTGACACCTATTTTGAAGCGGCGCTGTTGATTGCGCTGTTTGGCTTTGTGGGGTCGTTTGCCCTGGCGAAATTCCTGCTGCGCGGGGAGGTGATCGAATGATCAATGTCGATGTGTTGCCGCTGTGGGTTGAAGTGATCGTCGCGGTATTGTTGGTGCTTAGCAGCCTGTTTGCGCTGATTGGGGCGATTGGGTTGTTGCGAATGAAGGACTTTTTCCAGCGCATGCACCCGCCGGCGTTGGCCTCGACCTTGGGCGCCTGGTGTGTGGCGCTGGCCTCGATCATCTACTTTTCGGTGCTCAAGTCCGGGCCGGTGTTGCACGGTTGGTTGATCCCGATTCTGCTATCGATCACGGTGCCGGTGACCACGTTATTGCTGGCACGCACCGCGTTGTTCCGCAAGCGCATGGCCGGGGATGATGTGCCGGCTGAAGTCAGCAGCCGTCGCACTGACAGCGGCAGCTGATCCCGGCAGGCGCCGCAGTGGTGAAATTCGTTCTCCAATAGAATCCATAAAATAGAACCTCAATCGCTAATCCCGGTATCGGGATCACTTTATGAGGTTCTCCCCCATGGCATTCACTCCCCTTGTCCAGGCCCATCTCGACGCGTGGGTTGCCTGCGCCGCTGACTTCGGCCCATTTCTCACGGGCCAGGAAACCACCCTCACCCTCAATGAGCAGCGCAAGGCTTATGAGCAGGTGCTTTGTTCCCATCCGATTCCCGCCGGTGTCAGCTTTTGTGACGTCGATATGGGTGGCGTACCGGGCATGATGGTCGTGCCTGATGGGTTTGAGGGTGACCAGGTGCTGCTTTACATCCACGGCGGTGGTTATGTCGGCGGCAGCCCGCGGGGCTACCTGGGCCTTGCTGGCCACTTCGCAAAACTGCTGGGTGCAAAAGTCTACCTGCCCGACTACCGCCTGGCGCCCGAGCATCCGTTCCCCGTACCTATTGATGACACGTTGCAGGCTTATCGCTGGCTACTCGACCAGGGCAATGACCCCAGGTCCATCGTGTTCTCGGGCGATTCGGCCGGCGGCGCAATGGTGGTGTCGGTGATGGTCAAGGCCCGCAACGCAGGCCTGCCACTGCCCGCCGGGGGCGCCGCCTTGTCGCCGTGGGCCAACCTGGAACACACCGGCGCCTCCATCGACAACCGTGACGGCCTCGACCCGCAAGCCTCCCGCCTGGGGCTGACGCTGCTTGCAAAAGCGTTTCTCAATGGCGCGCTGCCGAATGATCCCGATGCGTCGCCGGTGTTCGCGGACGTCCGGGGATTGCCGCCCATTCTGGTGCAGATCGGCGAAAACGAAGTCATGCTCAGCGACGCCATGCGCCTGGCCACCCACCTGGGGGAAAACCGGGTACGCGTGTCGCTGGAGGTTTGGCCCGGGATGTTTCATGTCTGGCATTTGTTTGCGGCAATCTTGCCCGAAGGCATGCAGGCCGTGGCGAATGCGGCGTTGTTTCTGGACCAGGCAATACGTGGCAGCCGTAGCGCTTGAGGGGTTGCCCAGAGCGCGGGAAAGGCAGCGCTCCTGCCGATAACTATCTGTCACCTGGGACCCCACCGCCCCACCTACCTTTATCGGACAACGTATCCCGATACAGGTAATGATCATGTATACCCATTCCGATGCACTGACCACGCTGTTTGATTTGCTCAACTCGCTGAATGCGCTGATTTCACATTTGACGAGCCAGCAACAGGCAGCCAAGCAGCGGGGCCTCGAGTTGTATCAACTCGGTGAATTCGAAGAGTGCGAAATCCACCTGACCATCTCCGCCTCGGCCGGCGATGCGCCGTCCCAATACGCCCTGGGCGAAGCCATCCGGCGCCGGGTCGGCAGTGTCGACCCCGCGGCCCAGGCGTGGTACCGCCTGGCCGCCGCCCAGGATCATGTGTACGCCCTGATGCGCCTGGGTGGCGAAACCAACCTGGCCAAGGCCAAGGCCCTCGCCCAGGCAGGTGCCGATGCTGGCGACGGCGCAGCGATGCTGCAGCTGTATGAACTGACCAAAGATCGCTCGTGGCTGAGAAAGGCAGGTGATGCCGGCTGCGCCGAGGCCTATTACATTGCGGCGCTGTTGTACGACAAAAACCCGGAGGCCAGTGACAACCGCGACTCCATGCTCAGGTATGCGGCCTTCAAGGGCTTCCCGCCAGCGATGAAGTGGCTGGCCAACATGCAGACCTACTACCGCAACCTCTCCTACCAGCGCATACACCTGGAAAAACGGCTGGCGCTGAATGACCTTGATGGCGTCATGACCTATGCCGGTGCGCTCGGCGGGTTCGATATCGATGAAAGTGGCACCAACCGCTATCACTACCCCGAGAACAAAATCCACGCCTATGGGCTCTACTGGCTGGTCATGGACAGTACCCGGCAAAACCCACGGCACGCCGATGCCGCAGGCTACCTGCAACAACTGGCCAGCGCGCTGACTGCCGAAGAAATGGAAACAGCCAAGGCGTATGGCCGCCAGTGGAAAACCGAGCACCCGGCGCTGTCGGAGTTCAGGTTGACCTACAGCGACCTGAAATGACCGGCGTCTGATGAAGGATTCGAGAGCACATCCGGCAGTTAAAGATTAATTAATCCAAAAACAGCTTGGCTAAGTATTTCCAGGCTGGTACGGTTTAGTGGATTATTTAATCCACTAAACCTCAGGCCTCCCCCATGACAGCTCACACCCCTCGCTTCAACCACAAAGTCGCCCTGGTCACCGGCGGTTCCCGCGGTATCGGCGAAGCGATTGTCCGCCGGCTTGCAGCTGAAGGTGCAGCGGTCGCGTTTACCTATTCCTCCTCTGCCGACAAGGCGCAAGCGCTGGTTGGCCTGATCGAAAGCAAGGGCGGAAAAGCCTTGGCGATTCAGGCCGACAGCGCCGATGTGGCGGCAATAGAACGGGCGGTCGCGGCCACTGTCGAGCATTTCGGCGCCTTGAATATCCTGGTCAACAACGCCGGGATCCTGCTGATGGGCACCGTCGACACCTTCAGCCTGGAAGACTTCGACCGAATGTTTGCGGTCAATGTGCGGGCCACGTTTGCGGCGGCCAAGGCCAGCTCGGCGGTGATGCACACGGGTGACCGAATAATCACCGTCGGCAGCGTGGTCGCCCAACGTTCGGGCTTCCCGGGCTCCAGCGTCTATAGCATGACGAAGTCGGCGATCGCCGGTATGATCCGCGGCCTGGCGATTGATTTCGCCCCGCGCGGCATCACCGTCAACAACGTGCAGCCGGGCCCCACCAGCACCGACATGAACCCGGCAGACGGGCCCCATGCGGACATGATCAAAAGCCTGATCCCCTTGGGCCGCGTAGGTACCGCCGACGATGTTGCCGGCATGGTTGCTTATCTCGCGTCCGAAGAAGCGGCATTTGTCACCGGCACAAGCATGACCATCGATGGCGGCTACCTGGCCTGAGCCTTCACCTGCAATTTCCCCCGAGGTAACCATGGCAAGACCCAGAGCATTCGACCGCGACCAGGTGCTGCGCGAGGCCATCCGGGTTTTCTGCGACAAGGGTTTTGCCGCGGCCTCGACTGAAGAACTGATGCAGGCCATGGGACTGAGCCGCCAGAGCATGTACAACACCTTTGGCGACAAACGTCAGTTGTACCTGCTGGCGATGGCCGAGTATCAGCGCACCGGCGTCGACGACTTGATCGAGCGCCTGAACCAGGGCCCGACCCCGCTGCAGGCACTGCACGACACCCTGCAATCCTTCGCCACCCGCGCCCTGCGGGAAGGGACGGCGGGTTGCATGGGCGTCAATGCCATCTGCGAGTTCGGCCTGGAAGATGATGAGATCAATCAACTCACCGCCCACAGCGCCGAACGCTTGCGCAACGCATTCGAACAGACGCTGGAGCGTGCGCAGGAACAAGGCGAATTGACCGTCGGCACCGATCGCTCGGGCGCGTGTGATTTTCTGATGGCCACCCTCAGCGGCATGAAAGTCGCCAGCAAGGGCGGCGCCACCACTGAGCAACTGGAGCGCATTGCGGGGTTTGCACTGCGGGCGCTCAGCGCAAAAGCGTGATCAGCCCACTAGAGTATCGGCGCGCCAAATCGACCCAATCGTGGCATCCAGTGGTCCAGGATCTGCGCTGACGCCAGGATATGGTGGGCGTGCCCGATCAACAGCCGACGCGGCACAAACCCGATATAGCGGGAGTCATCGCTGTTATCGCGATTGTCGCCCAGCATGAAGTAACTGTCGGCAGGCACCACCACCGGGCCGAAATCGCGCAGCGCCCGTACTGTCGGCATGAACTGCACCGTGCGCTGGCTGCTGTTCGCACGCTCCGTCACCTTGATACCCGGAACTGTTTGGCCAGGCGCGATGGGCTCGCTGATGTCCTGCCCATTACTGTAGGTGGCCGGCGTACCGTTGACCCACAACACCTCGTCGCGCATTTCCAGGGTATCGCCGGGGATACCGACAATGCGTTTGATCAGGCGCGTGCCGTCCTTGGGCGAGGAGAACGTGACGACATCTCCGCGCTGGGGGTTATCCAGTCTCGCCAGGGAAATATCAGTGAGGGGCAATTTGAGGTCGTACGCAACGCGATTGACCAGCACCACATCGCCCTCAAGCAACGTCGGGCGCATGGAACCGGACGGGATGGGATTCCAGTCAGCCAAGGAGGTGCGGAAAACCCCGAAGCACAGCCAGAAAATGATCGCGTAACGGTAGCGGATTAACCAACGGCGCATAGATCCTCGCAATACGAAAAGGCACACCGGCCTGCGCCGGGTACCCACGGTGATTTTTGGCAATGCTCGCTTATTGCATCGGAAGATTAAATTAACATTAGCGTTGCCGACCCATGACAGTCGATATTTTCAAGCACACAGAAAAGGAGTTTCACGCCCCATGGATAGCAAATGTTCGGTCTTTATCGCAGCCAGCGTCGACGGCTTTATTGCCAGGCCAGATGGTGATATCGAGTGGCTCCATCGCCCTGAGTACGAAGGGGCCGAATTGAACGGCGTGACCTATGAACACTTCATCGCCACCGTGGATGCGCTGGTGATGGGCCGCAAGACCCTGGAAAAAGTGTTGTCCTTTCCGGAGTGGCCCTATGAGGGCACGCCGGTCATAGCACTCTCTCACCAATCGGTTGAGCTACCTGCAGCTTTGAAGGGCAAGGTTGAGGTGGTGAGCCAGGATGTCACCAGCCTCGTGGCAGCGTTGGCCGAGCGCGGGATGAAACACCTGTATATCGACGGAGGCCAGACGATTCAGGCGTTTCTTGAGGCGGGTTTGATCGACGAGATGATCATCACGCGTATTCCGGTTGTGCTGGGCCAGGGGATCCCCTTGTTCAGCCAGTTGGGTGGCGAGCATGAGCTACGGCATATCGGCACGTATGCGTCGGATAACGGGTTTGTTCAAAGCCGGTATGGGGTCGGTGGCAAGCGCTGATGCTCAATGAGCGATTGGGTTGAATCGAGGTGTCTGTATCGCAGGCAAGCCAGCTCCCACATTAAGCAGCTATGCGCTTGATCTTGAACCGGCCTGATCTGTCCTTGAATGTGTCAACTATGTCCCCGCACAGGCGTCCGGCCCGTGGTCCGCTGCAAGCGCGGTCGCCATAGCCGCCAATACCCGAATAACGGATAGACAGGCCAAAAAAAACGCCCCGAACCAGTCGGGGCGTTTTTCATTCAGCAATCACCAATCAAGCCTGATCAGCCAACCGCCACGTCGTCCCGCCCTTCCCGTCTTCCAACACCACACCCATCGCGGTCAGTTGGTCACGGATACGGTCAGACTCCGCCCAGTCCTTGTTGGCCCGGGCAGTCAAACGTGCCTGGATCAGCGCATCAATTTCAGCGGCATCCACACGCCCTTCAGCGCCCGCCTGCAGGAAGTCATCGGCTTCCATCTGCAATACGCCCAGCACGCTCGCCAGCTCTTTCAAACGTGCGGCAAGCCCCGCCGCTGCGTCGAGATCGTTCTCGCGCAGGCGGTTGATCTCGCGCACCATTTCAAACAGCACCGCGCAGGCTTCAGGCGTACCGAAGTCGTCGTTCATCACTTCGGTGAACCGCGCGACAAACGCTTCGCCGCCCGCAGGCGCCACGGAGGGCAGGCCTTTCAACGCGTGGTAGAAACGCTCCAGGGCGCCCTTGGCGTCCTTGAGGTTGTCTTCCGAATAGTTGATCGCGCTGCGGTAATGGCTCGACACCAACAGGTAGCGCACCACTTCCGGATGGTACTTTTCCAGCACGTCGCGAATGGTGAAGAAGTTGTTCAAGGACTTGGACATCTTCTCGCCATTGATGCGAATCATGCCGCAGTGCATCCACGCGTTGGCGTAGGTCTTGCCGGTGGCCGCTTCGCTTTGGGCGATTTCGTTTTCGTGGTGCGGAAACTCAAGGTCGCTGCCGCCGCCATGAATGTCGAAGGTCTCGCCCAGGCAGCAGGTGGACATCACTGAGCATTCGATGTGCCAGCCCGGGCGCCCGGCGCCCCATGGCGACTCCCAGCTCGGCTCGCCGGGCTTGGTGCCTTTCCACAGCACGAAGTCCAGCGGGTCTTGCTTGGCTTCGTCGACTTCGATCCGCGCACCGATGCGCAGGTCTTCGATTTTCTTGCGCGACAGCTTGCCGTAGCCCATGAACTTGGCGACGCGGTAGTACACGTCGCCATTGCCCGGGGCGTAGGCGTAACCCTTGTCGATCAGGGTCTGGATCATCGCGTGCATGCCCGGGATATGGTCCGTGGCGCGCGGTTCCATGTCCGGCTTGAGGATGTTGAGGCGTGCCTCGTCCTCGTGCATCGCAGCAATCATGCGCTCGGTCAGCGCGTCGAACGACTCGCCGTTTTCGTTGGCGCGATTGATGATCTTGTCGTCGATGTCGGTGATGTTGCGCACATACGTCAGGTCATAACCGCTGAAACGCAACCAGCGGGTCACCAGGTCGAAGGCAACCATGCTGCGGCCGTGGCCGATGTGGCAGTAGTCGTACACGGTCATGCCGCACACGTACATGCGCACCTTGTTGCCATCCAGCGGCTTGAAGACTTCTTTGGTCTTGCTGAGTGTGTTGTAAATCGTTAGCACGACAGTTCCTTAAAACAGAATCACTGGCCCCACGAATCACGCAAGGTCACGGTACGGTTGAATACCGGAGCACCGGGTTTCGAGTCCTTGATATCCGCGCAGAAGTAACCTTCGCGCTCGAACTGGAAACGGTCTTCCGGCTGTGCGTTGCCAAGCGATGGCTCGGCACGACAACCCGTGAGAACTTGCAGCGAGTCAGGGTTGATGTTGTCCAGGAAACTGGCACTGTCTTCGGCCTTCTCGGGATTCGGCGAGCGGAACAGGCGATCGTACAGGCGCACTTCGCACTCGACGCTGGCCGCCGCCGGCACCCAGTGCACCACACCTTTGACCTTGCGGCCTTCCGGGTTCTTGCCCAGGGTGTCCGGGTCGTAGGAGCAACGCAGTTCGACGATGTTGCCATCGGCGTCCTTGATCGCTTCGTCGGCACGGATCACGTAGCTGCCGCGCAGGCGCACTTCGCCGTTCGGCTCCAGGCGCTTGTAGCCTTTTGGCGGCTCTTCCATGAAGTCATCGCGGTCGATGTAGATTTCACGGGCGAACGGCAGCTTGCGCACGCCGAGTTCTTCTTTCTGCGGATGACGTGGCAGTTCGAGGTTTTCGACCTGGCCTTCCGGGTAGTTGGTGATCACCACCTTCAACGGACGCAGCACGCACATGGCGCGCGGGGCGTTCGCGTCGAGGTCCTGACGGATGCTGAATTCGAGCATGCCGTAGTCGACCACGCCGTCGGAGCGGTTGGTGCCGACCATCTCGCAGAAATTGCGGATCGATGCCGGGGTGTATCCACGGCGGCGGAAGCCCGACAGCGTCGACATGCGCGGGTCGTCCCAGCCAAACACGTGCTTTTCATCGACCAGTTGCTTGAGCTTGCGCTTGCTGGTGATGGTGTAGTTCAGGTTCAGGCGGCTGAACTCGTACTGACGCGGGTGCGCCGGTACCGGCAGGCTGTCGAGGAACCATTCGTACAGAGGACGGTGGCTTTCGAACTCCAGGGTGCAGATGGAGTGGGTGATGCCTTCGATGGCGTCCGACTGACCGTGGGTGAAGTCGTAGTTCGGGTAGATGCACCACTTGTCACCGGTCTGGTGGTGATGGGCGTGGCGGATGCGGTACATGATCGGGTCGCGCAGGTTCATGTTCGGCGAGGCCATGTCGATCTTGGCACGCAGTACACGGGCGCCGTCCGGGAACTCACCGGCGCGCATGCGGTTGAACCAGTCCAGGTTCTCTTCCACCGAACGGTCGCGGAACGGGCTGTTCTTGCCCGGCTCGGTCAGGGTGCCACGGTATTCCTTGGCTTGCTCCGGGGTCAGGTCGTCTACGTAGGCCTTGCCGGCCTTGATCAACTCGACGGCCCAGTCGAACAACTGGTCGAAATACTTGGAGGCATAGCGCACTTCACCGGACCATTCGAAGCCCAGCCACTTGATGTCGCTCTCGATGGCGTCGATGTATTCCTGGTCTTCCTTGGCCGGGTTGGTGTCGTCGAAACGCAGGTGCGTGACGCCACCGAACTCCTGGGCCAGGCCGAAGTTCACACAGATCGACTTGGCGTGGCCGATGTGCAGGTAACCGTTGGGCTCAGGCGGGAAGCGGGTGACGATCTGCGTGTGCTTGCCCGAATCCAGGTCCGCCTGGATGATCGGGCGCAGGAAATTGACCGGGACGGCAGGTCCGGCCTTGGAATTCGAGGTAGGGTCGACAGTGGGCTTGCTCATAGGATCCTTGAACAGACGAAGTACTTGGCCGGGTGAGGCCGACAAACAAAGGGCTTATCATAGCCGATGCTGTCAAGGCCCTGACAGAGCGTGGCCAAAAACTGCTGCATTTATTGCATGGGCGGTAAAAAACCACCTCGAAATTCCCGCAGGTCACGCTAAACTGCGCGCCTTGGCTGCCGTTTTTGCCAAGCAGGTAAGGCGCAAAACGCCCAAACCCACGAATTCCTTGAAAGAGTAGTGAACATGACTCAAGTCAAACTGACCACCAACCACGGTGACATCGTCATCGAGCTGAACGCCGAGAAAGCGCCGATCACCGTCGCCAACTTCATCGAGTACGTTAAAGCCGGCCACTACGAAAACACTGTTTTCCACCGTGTCATCGGCAACTTCATGGTCCAGGGCGGCGGTTTCGAGCCTGGCATGAAAGAAAAGAAAGACAAGCGTCCAAGCATCCAGAACGAAGCGGACAACGGCCTTTCCAACGACAAGTACACCGTCGCCATGGCCCGTACCATGGAGCCGCATTCGGCCTCCGCGCAGTTCTTCATCAACGTCGCCGACAACACCTTCCTGAACCACAGCGGCAAGAACGTGCAGGGCTGGGGCTACGCGGTATTCGGTAAAGTCACCGAAGGCCAGGACGTTGTCGACAAGATCAAGGGTGTGCAAACCACCGGCAAGGCAGGTCACCAGGACGTTCCGGTAGAAGACGTTATCGTCGAGAAAGCCGAGATCGTTGAGTGATATTGCTGATTTCAGATTTGCATCTGGAAGAGGAGCGCCCGGACATAACCCGGGCGTTTCTGGATTTACTGCACGGCCGCGCCCGTTCCGCCCAGGCGTTGTACATTCTGGGGGACTTCTTTGAAGCCTGGATTGGCGACGATGGGATGACGCCCTTCCAGCGTTCGATTTGCCTGGCCCTGCGCGAGCTGAGCGACAGCGGCACCCAGATTTTCATCATGCATGGCAACCGGGATTTCCTGATCGGCAAGGCGTTCTGCAAAGCCGCAGGCGCAACCTTGCTCAAGGACCCGAGTGTGGTGCAACTCGCAGGCGAGCCCGTGCTGTTGATGCACGGCGACAGCCTGTGTACCCGCGACCTTGGCTATATGAAGCTGCGGCGCATCCTGCGTAACCCCATCACGCTGTTCATCCTGCGCCACCTGCCCTTGCGCACGCGGCACAAGCTGGCGCGCAAGCTGCGCAGTGAAAGCCGCGCGCAGACGCGAATGAAGACCAACGACATTGTCGATGTAACGCCCGAGGAAGTGCCGAGGGTGATGCAGCAGTTCGGCGTGCGTACGTTGGTGCATGGCCACACCCACCGCCCGGCGATTCACAAGTTGCAGATTGGCGAGCAAGCGGCCAAGCGCATTGTGCTGGGGGATTGGGACAAGCAAGGGTGGGCATTGCAGGTGGATGAGCAAGGGTTTCAACTGGCGGCGTTTGACTTCGTCAATCCGCAGTTGGCCTTGCCTGGCGCCTGATCCTCAGACACAACACCCATCAAATGTGGGAGCTGGCTTGCCTGCGATAGCATCACCTCGATGCATCTGATGTACCGAGGTGCCTGCATCGCAGGCAAGCCAGCTCCCACATTGACCGAGTTCGGTCTTTCGATCAGTGGCCAGAAGCCTCCGGCCCCGCCTTCGCTGCAAACGGCGGTTTCGCCAGCCATACAATCACGATCAACGCCATGAACATCCACCCCAGCAACGTGAAGTAATCCACGGTGGACATCATGTACGCCTGGCTCGTCAGTATCTGGTCCAACTGCGCATACGCCTTGTGCCCTGCCCCGCCGAGCGCCTGCAAGGCGTCCCGGGTGGCCGAGTCGTAGGTGGTCATGTTTTCGCTCATGTAGGCATGGTGCTGGTCCGCCCGGCGAATCCAGATCCAGGTGGTCAACGAGGCCGCAAAGCTGCCGCCCAAGGTCCGCAGGAAGGTCGCCAGGCCAGCGCCGTCGGCGATTTGCGCCGGCGGCAGGTCGGACATCAGGATGCTCAAGGTCGGCATGAAGAACAGCGCTACGCCGATCCCCATGAACAACTGCACCAGGGCGATGTGCGTGAAGTCCACTTCATTGGTAAACCCGGCGCGCATGAAGCAACTCAAGCCAATCGCCAGGAACGCCAGCCCGGCCAGCAGGCGCAGGTCGAACTTGTGCGCATATTTGCCCACGAACGGCGACATCAACACCGGCAGAATCCCGATCGGCGCCACCGCCAGGCCCGCCCAGGTGGCGGTGTAGCCCATCTGGGTTTGCAGCCATTGCGGCAGGATCAGGTTGATCCCGAAGAAACCCGCGTACCCGAGTACCAACACAATCGTGCCGATGCGAAAGTTGCGATAGGCGAACAGCCGCAGGTTGACCACCGGGTGCTCGTCGGTCATTTCCCAGATCACGAACACCGCCAGGGCGACAGCCGAGATCACCGCGCCGATGATGATGAAGTTCGACTCGAACCAGTCCAGGTCGTTGCCCTTGTCGAGGATGATCTGCAAGGCGCCGACGCCGACGATCAGGCTGAGCAAGCCGACGTAGTCCATCGGCTGGTAGCTGGTGACCACCGGGCGTTTCTTCAGTTGCGAGCGCACCACCATCACGGCAAAGATGCCGATGGGTACGTTGATAAAGAAGATCCACGGCCAGCTGTAGCTGTCGGTAATCCAGCCGCCGAGGATCGGCCCGGCAATCGGCGCCACCACCGTGACCATCGCCAGCAACGCCAGGGCCATGCCACGCCTGGCGGGGGGATAGACCGCGATGAGCAGCGTCTGGGTCATCGGGTACAACGGGCCGGCAACCAGGCCTTGCAATACCCGAAAGCCGATCAGCTCGGGCATCGAGGTGGAAATACCGCAGAGAAACGAGGCCAGCACAAACAGGATGGTGGCCCACAGAAACAGCTTCACCTCGCCGAAGCGACGGCTCAGCCAGCCGGTCAGCGGCAGCGCGATGGCGTTGCTAACGGCAAACGAGGTGATGACCCAGGTGCCCTGCTCCGAACTCACGCCGAGGTTGCCGGAAATCGTCGGCAGCGCCACGTTGGCGATGGTGGTGTCGAGCACCTGCATGAAGGTCGCCAGGGACAGGCCGATGGTGGCCATCAGCAAGCTGGGCGGCGTGAAGGAGGCGTTAGCGTTACTCATCGCGAATCCTGTGCAACATGATTGGCGCTACGGCCGCCGGGGCCGCAGCTGATGGATTGGCGAATCAGCGCTGGGCAGCCTTGGGAGCGGCGACGCTGTTGTCATGGATCAATTGGGTGATCATCGCGTCGGCTTCGGCCAACTGGCGGTCGTAAACGTTGGTGGTGAACGACGCCTTCTGCGGCGCCTGCTGGGCCAGTACCGGGCCGCTCTGGTCGTGCAGGTCGACGTCGACCACGGTGGACAGGCCCACCCGCAGCGGGTGCTTGGCCAACTCATCGGCGTTCACATGGATACGCACTGGCACCCGTTGCACGATCTTGATCCAGTTACCGGTGGCGTTCTGCGCCGGCAGCAAGGCAAACGCGCTGCCCGTGCCCGCGCCGAGGCTGTCGACGGTGCCGCTGAATTTCACGTCGCTGCCGTAGATATCGGATTCGATATCCACCGGCTGGCCGATACGCATATTGCGCAGCTGGGTTTCCTTGAAGTTGGCGTCGATCCACAGTTGATCCAGCGGGATCACGGCCATCAGTGCAGTACCCGGCTGGACCCGTTGGCCCAATTGCACGGTACGCTTGGCCACATAGCCGGTCACCGGTGCGATCAGGGTGCTGCGGGCGTTGGTCAGGTAAGCCTGGCGCAACTGTGCGGCGGCAGCCTGCACGTCCGGGTGGGACGAAATCACCGTGTCATCCACCAGGGCGCTGCTGGTCTTGAACTGTTGCTGCACGTTGGCCAGGGCGTTTTGCGCCGAGGTCAGGTCGTCACGGGCGTGGGACAGTTCTTCCTGGGAAATCGCCCCGCCGGCAGCGAGGTTCTTGCGTCGGTTGTAGTTGTCCTGGGCCTTTTGCACGTTGGCTTGTTGCGCCAGCACCTGGGCTTTCATGCCATCGACGTTGCTGTACAAACCACGCACCTGGCGCACGGTGCGGGCCAGGTTGGCCTGGGCACTTTGCAGGCCGACGGCCGCGTCGTTGGGGTCGAAGTTGATCAGCACCTGGCCTTCATGCACCAGGTCGCCGTCGTCAGCGCCGATGCTCACCACGGTGCCGGTCACCAGCGGGGTGATTTCCACCACGTTGCCGTTGACGTAGGCGTCGTCGGTGCTTTCGCTGAAGCGACCATACAATTCGTACCAACCCCACACGCCCAAGGCGCCGAGGATGACGATCAGCGCCAGCACAAACAGCATGACTTTGCGTTTGCGCGGATTGCTGGTGTTGGGTTGTTCAGCCTTGTTTGTTTCAGGAGCGTTGTTGCTGGTTTCGGCAGTGGCCATGACAAGTACCTTGAATTATTCAGTGCGCGTGGCTGGGGTGGTCGAGGCCACGTTATCGGCGTGGAAACCGCCGCCCAGGGCCTGCATCAGTTGAATCGAAAGATCGATTTGCTCGGCATTCAGGGTGGCCAACTGACGCTGGGCCTGGAGCAGTTGCTGTTCGATGCTGAGCACGTCCAGATAATTGCCGATACCTGAGCTGTAACGCTGGACGCCGGTGTCGTAGGACTGCTGGGCAATGTCAGCGGCGTGTTGCTGGGCCTGGATCTGCCGGCCGGTCTCGCGCAATTGCGAGAGTGTGTTGCCGATATCGCCCAAGGCTTGCACCAGGGTTTTGTTGTACTGGGCCACGGCCAGGTCGTAGTCGGCGTCGCGAGCGTCGAGGTCGGCGCGCAGGCGGCCGCCGTCGAAGATCGGCAGCGAGACGGTCGGCGCAATGCTGAAGAAGCGGCTGGCCGAACCAAACATCGCATCCCCCAGCAACGACTCGGCCCCGGCGCTCGCGCTCAGGTTGAGGTTGGGGTAGAAACGGGTCTTGCTGGCCGCGATGTTCTTGCTCGCCGCCTCCACCCGCCAGCGTGCGGCGATCAGGTCCGGGCGACGGCCCACCAGCTCGGCAGGCAACACCGAAGGCACCGCAACCGCGCTCGGCTTGAGCACGTTGGGGCGTACCAGTTCGCTGCCACGGTCCGGGCCTTTGCCGAGCAACACCGCGAGGGCGATCTTGGCGCTCTGCAGTTGTTTTTCCGCATCGATCAGTTGCGACTGCGAGCTGGCTTCCAGGCTTTCGGTTTGCTGGTACTGGTACTGGCTGTCGATCCCGGAGTTCAGGCGACGCTGGCCCAGGTCGAGCATCTGCCGGGTGCGCTTGAGGTCATCATTGGCCAGGTCACGCACGATATGGGCCTGGCCCAGGTCGCTGTAGGCCTTGGCGACGTTGGCCGCCAGGGTCAGGCGCGCGGCCTGTTGGTCGACTTCGGCCGCGCGGGCCTGGCCCAGTGCGGCTTCCCAGGCGGCGCGCTGGCCACCCCACAGGTCGAAATTGTAATTGAAGCTGGCACCGATGTTACGCACGGTGGCGTAGGCATCGCCCTGGCCCAACGGGTCCTGGTCCTTGGCCAGGCGCGAACGGCTGACACCGGCGCTGGCATCCAGGGTTGGCATGCGCTCGGCGTCGGCAGCATAGGCGGCGGCTTCGGCCTGGTGGGCGCGGGCGCTGGCCACTTGCATGTCGGGGCTGTTCTGCAGGGCTTCCTGGATCAGGCCGTCGAGCTGTGGATCGCCAAGGCCTTTCCACCAGTCGGCGGTGGGCCAGGCAGCGGTGGACAGGGTCACGCCGCTGAGGGATTTGCCGGTTTGCAGGTTATTGGCTTCGAGGCGTTTGCCTTCTGTGTTCAAGCCGCTGAAATTGGCACAACCGGCCATAGTCATGGCCACCAGCACAAGGCTGAGGCCGGCACGCAAGGAGCGATTGTTCATGCACTACCTACCCGCTGAATGGTGATGGGGTCACCCGCAGCTATCAGAATTTTCTTCAGGATTTTTTCCAGGGTTTGCAATTCACCCGGCTCCAGGGCGCCCGCCAACTGGTTCAGGGCCTGGGCACCGATGTGCGGCAGCATGTCGGCCACGCGCTGGCCTTCGGCGGTCAACACCAACTGCACCTGGCGCCGGTCCTGCTCGGAACGCTTGCGCGCCAGCAGGTCCTTCTGTTCCAGGCGGTCGAGCATGCGGGTCATGGAGCCGCTGTCCAACGACAGGTTGCGGCACAGCTCGGCCGGGGTGTCGACGCCGTACTGGGCCATGATGATCAACACCTTGAACTGCGCGGCCGTGATGCCGTGGGGTTCCATGTGGGTGTCGATGATCTTGTCTTTGAGCAGCGCAGCCCGGCCCAGCAGCAGGCCGAGGTGGCAGTTGTGGAAGTTTTCGGGGGTGAAGTGCTTCATCGTGACCAGCCTATTAACTGCCTAAGCAGTGAATGTGTGACACGATGTTACTGCCTAGGCAGCGAATGTCAAACGAATAGTTAGGTTGCTTGCTAATTAGCGGATAAATGGTGGGAGCCAGGCTCCCACCATTACCGTGGACGGATCAGAAATCGCGCTTGTAGAAAATATCCAGGGAGCTGGCCACACCGCTGGCCACTTCCAGGTACACCTTCTTGCTCAGCAAATAGCGCAAGGCGATGGTGTTGGCCGGCTCGAACACCCCCACGCCATAACGCAGGCTGAGCTTCTCGGAGATCTTGCCGCTGGCCACCACGGCGGTGTTGTTGCCACTGCCCTGGGTGTCCAGTTCAAAGTCCTGGATGCCCAGGTTCTTGGCGATGTCCGACGTGACCCCGGCACTGCCCATCAACCCAAGACCCAGCGCCGCTTCGGCCAGCATGTTGTTGTCCTCACCGTTGGTGGTGCGCGAACGCCCCAACACCAGGTACGACAATGCATCCTCTTGGGCCATGGCCGGCTCCGAGAAAATTTGCGTAGTCGGCTGCTCGGCACTGCCGCTCAGACGAATACCGGCGGTGACGGTCCGGGACGGCTCGGTGGTGATCCGCACAGCCTCAATATCCAGGAACGGCTGGTCGATCGGCCCGGCAAACAGCAATCGCGCGCGGCGCACAGTCAGGCGTTGGCCGTAGGCACGGTAGCGGCCGTCGTTGAGCCACAGTTCACCACGGGTGTCCATGTTGTCGCCGATGTGCACATGGCCTTGCAGGTTGGCGGTGAGGCCAAACCCGGCGAAGCTCAGCTTGTCCTTGCCTACCTCCACATCGATGTCCATCGCCATGGCCATCGGCGGCTTGCCTTCTTCGGTCTGGCTGCCGACGATCACCGTGTCATCCGAGACCTTGACCGTCGATGGCGGCAATTCCCGCACGGTGATCTCGCCCTTGGGAATCTGCACCTTGCCGGAGATCGCCAGCTTGTCGTTCTTCATGCTGATCTTCAGGTCGGGCGCCACCTCCAGGGCCGCGTAGGGCTCCACGGTGACCGGCAGCTGCGTGCCTTGCAGCGCGATATCCACCGCCAGGGCCTGGCCCCAGTCGATCTGCCCCTTGATAGTGCCCTGCCCGGCCTTGCCGCTGCGCCAGCCGCCATTGAGCTGCACGCTTTCGCCGGCAATCAACGCCTGGATATTCAGGCCTTCAATGCTGGTGGGCAGTTCCGGGCCGGAGATTTCGCCTCCCACCAGGTTGACGCTGCCGTTGACCTGAGGCGCCAGCAGGCTGCCGCCGATTCGCCCGTTACCGTTGAGCTTGCCGTTGAGCTTTTCGACCATCGGCACAAACGGCCGGGCGACCGCAAGGTCGAGGCCGGTCAGGGTGAAGTTGCCGGTGATCGGTTTATTCTTCGCCAGCGGATTGAGCTGCGCCTGCAACAGCAATTCGCCGAGCTTGCCGCCACGGAAATTGAGCTGGGTGTCGATGCGCGTGGGGTTGAGGGTGGTTTCCAGCTTCAGCGTGTCGTAGGGGAAATCCAGCCACTGGTCCTTGTCCTTGACCCGCAGGGTACCGCCGCTGGCGTCCACCGAGACCACGCCTTTGGGGCCGCTGGCCGGCAGGTCGAGCTGCACGTCGGCATTGAGCTTGCCCTGCCAGGCGAAATCCTTGGGCAACCACTGCGCCAGGCTGTCGATCGGGAACTGCTTGAGGTGGTAACGCAGCTTCGGCTCGGGCATCAGGCGCTGGTCTTCGCCGCACAGGCTCGCCGGGCCGGAGACCCAGCAATGGGCAGCAAAGGTCAGCTTGCCGTCGGCCAGGCGTTCGATTTTCGCCGGTGCTTGCAGCTTCCAGTCCTGGCCACCGGCTTGCACATCACCGCTGGCCAAGCGCCCGCGCCAGTTGCCTTTGTCGAGATTGCCGTCCAGGGCCAAGGCCAGCTTGAGCAACGGGCCGGCCAGGTCGAGCTGGACTTTCTGGCTTTTGATATCGCCCTGGGCGCTGGCACTGAAGGTGCCGAGCTGGGTGTCACCGGCCTGGATGCCACTGCCTTTCAGGTCGACTTTGGCGCGCTGGGCATTATCCAGGTTCGCGTCCAGGGTCAGGTTTTGCAGGCGGTTATCTTCAAACGCCAGTTGCTGGCCAACCAGGTTGAGCTTGCCTTGCGGCGCTTTCAGGGTGCCGGCGACGTCGAGGCGACCATTCATCTGCCCGCGCAGTTGCGGCCAGAGCTGGGCGAGGCGCGTCAGCTTGATGTCGATCTGCCCGGCAAGGCGCTGTTGCAGGCTGCCGCTGCCATAGATGCGGTTGTCGCCGAGGCGAATGTCCAGGGTGCCGAGGGTCCATTGCTCGCCTGCGCCTTCGGCCTTGGCCTGGAGCACGGCAGGTTGGCCACGCAGACGGCCCTTGAGGTCGAGGTCGGCATTGAGCTTGAGTTGCTCGTTCTTCATTTCGCCCTTGCTGCGCAACGGGCCCGCGAGGGTGCCGGGCAACTCCGCGACCCAATACGCCGGGTTGATCGCCGACAGGTCCAGCGCCGTGTCCCAGGCGATGCCATCGGCAAATTGCAGGTTCAGGTGGCCTTCGGCCTTGCCCTGACCAGCCGCGAGTTTCAACTCGGGGAGGAACACTTGCTTGAGGTCGCCACTGAACGGGCTGGCCAGGCTGAACTTGCCCGCAGGGCCGTCGAGGTCGGCCTTGAAGTTGCCCAGATAGTTGCCGTCCTTGTAGGAAACTTCACCATTGAAGGTACGCAAGGCCACCTGGGGTTCGTCGATCACGGGGTACAGGCGATGCCACGGGAAATCCAGCCAGTCGATTTTCGCGTCGGCGCTGAAGCCTTGCTGCCAGTCCAGATTGGCACTGAGCTTGAGGCTTTGTTTGTCACCGGCATTCAAATCCAGCCCGGCGATCTGCGCGCCCTTGGCGTCGACCTTGCCTTGCAGCAGCAGGTCCACCGGGCCTTTTTCCGCGGGCAGTACGGCTTTGCCCAGCAACTGGTAACCGTTGCTCAGGTCGCCCTTGGCGGTCAGGTCCAGCTGATTGAGTTGCAGGGTATCGGGCAAATCGGCGCTGGGTTTGAAGCCGTCGGCGGTGATGTGCAACTGCGCCGGCAGGTTTTCCACCAGCGGTTGCAATTCGCCGCTGAGCTTGGCCGGCAGGTAGCCGCTGCTGTCGGCGTCGAGCTTGAGGGTCTTGAGCAAATCGCCATCGACCTTGAGCGCCAGCGTCCAGGGCGCACCGCCCGGCGCGTAAGGCAGGCTCAGGTTGCCGCTGGCGGCCAGCGGCCAATTGCCGGTGGGTTGCAGCAGGCCGGACAGGTCAAGGACCAAACCGTCCCGTTGCAGGTGCACCGAATCGATCTGCATCCCGGCGGCAGTCCAGTGCGCCGCCAGCTGCAGGCCCTGGAGCTCTTCGCTGCCATTGAACAGCAGGCTGCCAACGCGGATGTCACCCAACTGAAGGGCGACCGGCAGTTTCAGGTCCGGCAGGGTAATCGGGCCGCTGCTTTCTTCGGTGCCGGGTGGAAATTGCAGGCTCACCTGCTCCACATCCAGTTGGTTGATGCACAAGGTCATGCGCATCAAACAGGCCGGCGACCAGTCGAACTTTGGCGACTGAAGCTCCACGCGGCTGCTGTCCTGCTGCCATAACAGATGGTCGGCACTCCACTGCCCGGCCAGGCGACCCTGGAAATTCTCCACGGTCAAACCCGGCACCTGGCCCAGCACCCACCGGCTGCCGGCTTGGGTACCCAGCACCGTCCACAGTGCCAGCACTATCACCGCGAGGACCGCCAGAATGGCCAGCCCCGCTATTTTCAAACCACGCATCACAGCTCAGGCCCCATGGAAAAGTGCAAACGAATGCCGCCCGGATCTTCGAGGGCATGGGCCAGGTCGAGGCGGATCGGGCCAACCGGCGACACCCAGCGCACACCCACACCCACGCCGGTTTTCAGGCTTGGCATTTCCAGGGTGTTGAACGAGTTGCCTTGGTCGATAAAGGTCGCGATCCGCCATTTTTCGGCGATGGAATATTGGTACTCGGCGCTCAGGGCCACCATGTAGCGGCCGCCGATGCGGTCGCCGCGATCATTTTCCGGGGACAGGGTCTGGTACTCGTAACCCCGCACGCTCTGGTCGCCACCGGCAAAAAAGCGCAACGACGGTGGCACGGATTTGTAGCCGTTGGTGGCACTGCCACCAAACTGCGCCCGGGCCAGGAAGCGGTGGTTGTCCCACAGGGTGGTCAAGCCCTTGATGGTCGCCGTGCCGTAAAGCAGGTTGGTGTCGGAACCCAGGCCTTCCTTGGCGACCTTGGCGTCGAACAGCAGGCGATAGCCGTTGTGCGGGTCGATGCGGTTGTCGCTGCGCAGGTAGGAATAACTGATGCCGGGCATCAGCAGCGTACTCAGGCCCGAGTCGTTGCCCAGGCGATATTCTTCGCGCTGCCATTTGAGCGAGATCACCCGCGTCCAGCCGCTGGGCAACTTGCTGTGCCACTCGGGGCCGAGGGTGAGCAGTTTACTCAGGGTGTCGGTGTTGGCGATTTCTTCATTCTGGTAGCCGCCGGCAAAGCGCAATTTGTCGGTCAGTGGCGGGTCCATGGGAATGTCGTACCACAACCCGACGTTCTGCCGAGGCGCGGAAAGCTCGGCTTCCCAGCCATAACTGTGGCCCTGGGGGTTGACCCAGTGGCGCGTCCAGTTGGCCTTGCCCCGCGGGCCGACATCGGTCGAGTAACCGAGGCCCAGGCCCATGGTGCGCGGCTTGCGGGTTTCCAGTTGCACGGCCACCGGGATCACGTCATTGGTCGAGGCCGCCGGGGCGGCGTCCACGCGCACGCCTTCGAAAAAGCCGCTGGATTGCAGGTTCTGGTTGAGTTCGGCGATCAGTTCGGAGTCGTAAGGCGCGCCGCTCTTGAACGGCACCATGCGTTGCAGCAGGTCTTCATCAAACGGCGTGTCGCCGGCAAAGCTGACCTTGCCCAAGGTGTAGCGTGGGCCACTGTCGTAAATGAGTTCGATATCGGCCACCCCCGCCTTGGGGTCGACCGAGAGTTTCTGGCTGGTAAAGCGCCCGCTGAAAAAGCCGTAGCGTGACGCCTGGTTCTGGATGACGCGCTTGGCGTCTTCGTAGTTGCCGTGGTTGAGCACGGCGCCGGATTTGAGTTGGTCGCTGGCGGGCACGCGAAAGGCCTTGAGGTCGGCGGCCTGGCCGTCGACCCGAATGGTCACATTGCGCAAATGCACCGGTTCGCCGGGGTCGATGGTGAGGATCAGGCGCGGGTTCTTGCCGCCCTTCACATCGCTGGCAATCTGCGGTTGGTAGTAGCCCAGCGCCTGGGCGGCCTTGCGGGCTTGCTCCTCGGCGCCACGGCTGAACCGCAGCAGGGCTTCTTCGTCACGATCGCCGACCCCGCCGATATAGCCTTCGATGTTGGCTTTCAACGCGTCGTTTGAAGGCTTGATGCGCACATCCAATTCGCTTTGCGCCAAGGCGCTGCAGCTCGTGAACAGCAGAATCAAGCCGCTGGTAAATCTTCCTGGAAACTTCATAGGCCGGGATGCTACACGAGCTTGGGAGCGAGTTAGAACCCGGATTTGTCTGAATAATTCTGTCTTAAACCGTTGCAGCCTGTAACACCTGCGGATTTGCGTGAAAGAACACGTGTTCCAGTACCGGTCCTACAGCGACCTCGCCGATCTCTTCATAGCCCTGGCGCTTATAGAATTCCAGATAGCGAGAATTCCCCGTGTCCAGCACCACGCCCGAGGAATGCGGCTCTTCGGCGCACCAGTTGTGCACCGCTTCCAGCAGTTGCTCACCGTAGTGCTTGCCCTGGAATTGCGGGTGAATCCCCAGCAACGGCAGCACATGCACCGAATCCGAGGGCAGGCACGCCAGCACTGCCTGATGGTATTCCAGATAACGCCGGGTACCGCGCACACCGGTACTCAGCCACATGCGCAACTGCCAGGCCCAGCTTTCGGTGATGCCCAGGCGGCGGGTCGGTGGCGCGATCAGGGCGATGCCGATCAGCCGGTCGTTGACCAACAGGCCAATCGCCGGGAGTTTCTGGAAGAAGTGCTGCTTGACCAGTTCACGCACCGTGGCGCGCACCCGCTGTTCGTAGCCGGGACGTTCGGCTTCGAAGATGTAGGCGAACGTCGGCTCATGGCGATAGGCCTGGTACAACAGCGAACGGGCTTCGCGGGAATAGCCGCTGTCGAGCATGTGGATCTGGGCGATGGCAGTCGAGGTGTCAGGCATAACAGTGAATCTCCCCTGGGCGCTGACTCAAAAGGTCGCGCTCTTGTTATTACGAACGTCTGCGGCACTGTTTCGTTCAGTGTAGCCACCGGACGCCGCTTCGTAGCCCAAGCAGCCTTGTGCCTCGGCAGCTGCTACAAGGCTGGCTCCCGTCCTACATTGTCGGCTAGCATCGCCCTTTTGCCAGACTGGACCGCCGACCATGAAAATCGTGTCTTTCAATATCAACGGGCTGCGCGCCCGCCCTCATCAGCTGGCGGCACTGATCGAGAAACACCAGCCGGACGTGATCGGCCTGCAGGAAACCAAGGTCCACGACGACCAGTTCCCGCTGGATGAGATCAAGGCCCTCGGCTATCACGTGTATTACCACGGGCAGAAAGGCCACTACGGTGTTGCCCTGCTCTCGCGCCAGGAACCGCTGGCGCTGCACAAAGGCTTTGCCAGTGACGAAGAAGACGCCCAGCGCCGGTTTATCTGGGGCACCTTCGCCGACGCCAACGGCAACCCGATTACCATCATGAACGGCTATTTCCCACAGGGCGAAAGCCGCGACCACCCCACCAAGTTCCCGGCCAAGCAGCGCTTCTACGAGGACCTGCAAACCCTCCTGGAGTCGCAGTTCAGCAATGACCAGGCCGTGGTGGTGATGGGGGATGTGAATATTTCCCCGGAAGACTGCGACATCGGCATCGGTGCCGACAACGCCAAGCGCTGGCTGAAGACCGGCAAGTGCAGCTTCCTGCCGGAAGAACGCGAGTGGATGGCCCGCCTGAAGAACTGGGGCCTGGTGGACAGCTTCCGCCACCTCAACCCGGATGTGGCAGACCGCTTCAGCTGGTTCGATTACCGCAGCCGTGGTTTTGAAGACGAGCCAAAGCGCGGGCTGCGGATCGACGTGATCCTGGCTTCCCAGGGCTTGCTGCCCCGGGTGAAGGATGCCGGTGTGGACTATGACCTGCGCGGCATGGAAAAACCCTCCGATCATGCACCGATCTGGCTGGAATTGAGCTGATTTCTTAACAGCAGCGCCGTTAAATGTGGGAGCGGGCTTGCTCGCGAATACGGTGTGTCAGTCACCGGATACGTCGACTGACACACCGTATTCGCGAGCAAGCCCGCTCCCACACTTTTTGACGGCGTGATGCCGGTCATATTGCTGAAACCTCTCTGACTTAATCTCGCGGCACTCCCTTTGGCTTGAGAAGGTGCCGGCATGATGCTGCGCGTTCTATCCCTGCTGGCCCTGCTCAGCGCATTTCCCCTCGCCGCTTTTTCCACCCCTCTGCCCTTCCCCGAACATGGCCCGGCCTTGCGCATCCAGGGTTCCAACACCATCGGCGCGGCACTTGGCCCGGCGCTGGTCAAGGGGCTGATGGAGCAACAGGGGCTGCAAGCGGTGCACAGCGAGCCATCTGACCAGGCCAACGAACAGCACATCGTCGGCAAGACTCGCCAGGGCCAGAAGGTGACGGTGGAAGTGGCGGCCCATGGTTCCAGCACCGGGTTCGCAGCCCTGAAAAACGCCAGCGCCGACCTCGCGGCGTCTTCCCGGCCGATCAAGGACAGCGAACTGGTGGACCTCGAAGCCCTCGGCGACCTGAAAAGCCCC
The DNA here is from genome assembly GCF_013385475.1 of Pseudomonas sp. G5001. Classification (NCBI taxonomy): domain Bacteria; kingdom Pseudomonadati; phylum Pseudomonadota; class Gammaproteobacteria; order Pseudomonadales; family Pseudomonadaceae; genus Pseudomonas; species Pseudomonas sp. G5001. The sequence continues at coordinate 5,369 of NZ_JACAPZ010000039.1, read as the reverse complement.
GACGCCGAACAGGTCATCGCCATTGACGGGCTGGCGATCATCCTCAACCCACGCAACCCGTTGGGGACGCTGAACACCGCGCAACTGGCGCAGATCTTCAGCGGCGAAGTCTCGACCTGGGAACAACTGGGCGGCATCGGTGGCCAGATTCACCTGTACGCGCGGGATGATCAATCCGGCACCTATGACACCTTCAAGGAACTGGTGCTCAGCCGGCGCGGCAAGTCGTTGGATGGCGGCGCCAAGCGCTTCGAATCCAGCGAGCAGTTGTCGGATGCTGTCAGCCATGACCCCCAGGGCATCGGTTTTATCGGATTGCCCTATGTACGCCAGGCCAAGGCGGTGGCCATCGTCGATGGCGACTCGCAGCCGATGTTGCCGCTGAACAGTTTGATCGCCACCGAGGACTACCCACTGTCACGCCGGTTGTTCTTCTACCTGCCACCTGTTGCACAAAACCCCTGGGCCAAGGCCCTGGTGGACTTTGCACAAAGCAGCAAGGGCCAGGCGATCGTCGCCGCCAACGGTTTTATCGCACAGCAGGTGCAGGCCATGGCGGTGGAGCCACGGGCGCCGATGCCCGGGGATTACCAGGCGATTGCCCGACAAGCGCAGCGCCTGACGGTGAATTTCCGGTTTGAGGAAGGCAGTGCCAGCCTAGACAACAAGGCGCGCCAGGACCTGATGCGGGTAGTGGCTTATATAAAGAGCCACGGCAAGCTGGACAAGCAGGTGACGCTGGTGGGGTTTGGGGATGCCAAGAGTGATGCGCAGCGGGCGGCGCTATTGTCGAAGTTGCGGGCGATGGCGGTGCGCCGGGAACTGGTTAAAAGCGGCGTGGTGCTGAGGGACATTCAGGGGTTCGGTGCCGAGATGCCGGTGGCGGCAAATACGGCAGATGAGGGACGGATCAAGAATCGGCGGGTAGAGGTTTGGGTGTATTGAGGACGCGGAGCGTCCGGGGCAGCATTCCCACGCAGAGCGTGGAAACGATCAACTGGCCTCATCGCGGCAAGCCCGGCTCCCACAGTTGGCTGCATTCCCCTGTGGGAGCTGGCTTGCCTGCGATGAAGACACCTCGGTTTTACTGCCCGCTGCGCATCATTTCCCGCGGCACATACTTGCCGATCTCGAATTTGCCGATTGCTGCGCGGTGCACTTCGTCCGGGCCATCGGCCAGGCGCAGGGTGCGCTGCATGGCGTACATGTAGGCCAGCGGGAAGTCATTGGATACGCCGGCGCCACCGTGGATCTGGATGGCGCGATCGATCACCCTCAACGCCACGTTCGGCGCCACCACCTTGATCTGGGCGATTTCGCTTTTCGCGACCTTGTTGCCCACGGTGTCCATCATGTAGGCAGCTTTGAGGGTCAGCAGGCGCGCCATGTCGATTTCCATCCGCGAGTCGGCGATCTTGTCGATATTGCCACCCAGGCGGGCCAGCGGCTTGCCGAAGGCGGTACGGCTGACGGAACGCTTGCACATCAGTTCCAGCGCGCGCTCGGCCATGCCGATGGAACGCATGCAGTGGTGAATACGGCCCGGACCAAGGCGCCCCTGGGCAATTTCAAAGCCCCGGCCTTCGCCCAGCAGGACGTTTTCGTACGGCACGCGGACGTTATCAAACAGCACTTCGGCGTGGCCATGGGGTGCGTCGTCGTAGCCGAACACCGGCAGCGGGCGCACGATCTTCACACCGGGCGCATCCACCGGTACCAGGATCATCGAGTGCTGCTGGTGACGCGGCGCATCCGGGTTGCTCAGGCCCATGAAGATCAGGATCTTGCAGCGCGGGTCACAGGCGCCGGAGGTCCACCATTTTTTACCATTGATCACCCACTCGTCGCCGTCGCGTTCTGCACGGGCGGCCATGTTGGTGGCGTCGGAGGAAGCCACGTCCGGCTCGGTCATGGCAAATGCCGAGCGGATTTCGCCGCGCAGCAGCGGTTCGAGCCAGCGCTGTTTTTGCTCTTCGTTGGCGTAGCGCACCAGCACTTCCATGTTGCCGGTATCCGGTGCCGAGCAGTTGAACGGCTCCGGCCCCAGCAAGGAGCGGCCCATGATTTCGGCCAGGGGTGCGTATTCCAGGTTGGTGAGGCCGGCGCCCAATTCGGATTCCGGCAGGAACAGGTTCCACAGGCCTTCGGCTTTAGCCTTGAGCTTCAACTCTTCCATGATGGCGGTGGGCTGCCAGCGGTCACCTTCGGCAACCTGGCGTTCGAACACAGGCTCGGCCGGGTAGACGTAGGCATCCATGAACGCGGTGACGCGTTCACGCAGTTCCTGAACCTTGGGCGAATAGGCGAAATCCATGGGCAGCACCTTCTCAATGGAGGTTGTTGAGGTCATGAATCGATGCTAGAACAGCGTTGATAATTTACCTAGCCTATTCTCGGCGTGTATTAACATTCATCACCGATATATGATCGGCGTATGGACACCTAACAATAAGAGCGCAGCGAAATGAATCTGAGCAAGGTCGACCTCAACCTCTTCATCGTCTTTGACGCGATCTACACCGAAGCCAACCTGACCCGCGCCGGGCAGATTGTCGGGATTACTCAACCTGCGGTGTCGAACGCTCTGGCCCGCCTGCGGGAGACCTTCAACGACCCGCTGTTCGTGCGCACAGCCCAAGGCATGGTGCCCACGCCCATGGCCCAGAACATCATTGGCCCGGTGCGTAACGCGCTGTCGCTGCTGCGGGTGTCGGTACAGGAAAGCCGGATCTTCAACCCGCAACAGGCGGCCAAGACCTACCGCATCAGCATGACCGACCTCACCGAAGCGGTGATTCTGCCGCCGCTGTTCCAGCGCCTGCGCCGCCTGGCACCGACGGTGGTAATCGAGAGCTTCCTGTCCAAGCGCCGGGAAACCACCAAGGAACTGGCGGCCGGTCGCCTGGACTTCGCCGTGGATGCGCCGCTCAACACCGACCCGCAAGTGCGCCACGTCAAGCTGATGGAAGACCGCTACGTGTGCGCCATGCGCAAGGGCCATCCGATGGCGGGCAAGGACAAACTGACGCTGGATGACTACCTGTCGCTGACCCACATTCATATCTCCAGCCGGCGCAACGGCCTGGGCCATGTCGACCTGGCGCTGGGCAAGATGGGCCTGCAACGCAAGATCGCCCTGCGCTCCCAGCACTACCTGATGGCCTCGCAGGTGCTGCAGCAAACCGACATGGTAATGACCGTGCCGGAGCGCTTCGCACGGCGCCATGAACTGCACTGGTTCAACCTGCCGGTGAATGATGTGCCGATGGTGGAAACCCATCTGTACTGGCATGAAAGCACCGACCAGGATCCGGCCAACCGCTGGATGCGCGAGCAGATGATCGAGTTGTGCCAGCAGGTGACGGCCCATGAGAAGAAGCTGGACAAACTGTAGGAGCGAGCTTGACGTTAACGTCAACCAGCCATTAGCTTAACGCTCAAGACACTCCTTGAGCGCCCTCATGAGCACGACCTACAGCATCTCCGACCTCGCCCGCGAGCTCGACATCACCACCCGCGCCATTCGCTTCTATGAAGAACAAGGCCTGCTGTCCCCGGAACGCCGGGGCCAGGAGCGCATTTATTCGCCCCGCGACAAGGTCAGCCTGAAGCTGATCCTGCGGGGCAAGCGCATCGGTTTTTCCCTGGCCGAGTGCCGGGAACTGATCGAACTCTACGACCCTACCAGCGGCAACCAGAAACAGCTGCACAGCATGCTGGCGAAAATCGCCGAGCGCCGCGAGCAGCTGGAACAACAGTTGCTCGACATCGAACAGATGAAGCTCGAACTGGACACCGCCGAAGAGCGTTGCATCCAGGCGCTGGAACAGACCATTCAGGGCCAGGTTGGCCATTCATAAAAGGTAGCTGCCATGTCCCTCCCCTCTCATGTGCGCCTGGTGGAAGTGGGCCCCCGCGACGGCCTGCAGAATGAAGCGCAACCCATCAGCGTCGCCGACAAGGTGCAATTGGTGGACGCCCTGAGTGCCGCCGGCCTGGGTTACATCGAAGTCGGCAGTTTTGTGTCGCCCAAATGGGTACCGCAGATGGCCGGGTCGGCCGAGGTGTTTGCGCAGATCCAGCGCAAGCCGGGCGTGACCTATGGCGCGCTGGCGCCAAACCTGCGGGGTTTTGAAGATGCACTGGCGGCGGGCGTTAAAGAAGTGGCCGTATTTGCGGCGGCTTCCGAGGCGTTTTCCCAGCGCAATATCAACTGCTCCGTCAGCGAAAGCCTGGAACGCTTCGTGCCGATCATGGCCGCGGCCAGGCAGCATGGTGTGAGTGTGCGGGGTTATGTGTCGTGTGTGTTGGGTTGCCCTTATGAAGGTCAGGTCGCGCCGGAACAGGTCGCGGCAGTCGCTCGCGAGCTGTTCGCCATGGGCTGCTATGAGGTGTCCCTGGGCGACACGATTGGCACCGGCACTGCAGGCGCAACACGCCGGATGTTCGAGGTGGTCGGCGCGCAGGTGCCACGGGACAAGCTGGCCGGGCACTTCCATGACACCTATGGCCAGGCCATCGCCAATATCTACGCCAGCCTTGAGGAAGGTATCCAGGTGTTCGACAGCTCTATTGCGGGCCTCGGCGGGTGCCCCTATGCCAAGGGGGCCAGCGGTAACGTTGCCACTGAAGATGTGTTGTACCTGCTCAATGGCTTGGGCATCGAGACGGGTATCGACATGGACAAGCTGATTCTGGCGGGTCAGCAGATTTGTACGGTACTCGGCCGCCCCACCGGTTCGCGCGTGGCGAAGGCTCGCAGTGCCGGTTGAGTAGTGCGCTTGTGACGATGTGTTACCTCGCGGCTACACATCGGGTAACACGGGAACATATTTTGTCGCATTTCCTGAAGGAAATTTCTCGCCCAAAAATCAAGCCATTGATTTTAAAGGACTTTATAAAGTTGGCACGGCTTCTGCTATCTCTATTGCATAACAAGAATAAAAAGCACCAAACCTAATAAAAATAAGACGTAACGACTCTGACATAACAAAAACAACACGGCAGAGACGCAGCTAACAGATTTTTTTGGAGAAGATGTGCTTCGCAGGGTACGGCTTGCCGAAACCCGCAACCGGATAGAGAAGAACAAAAAACTACCTCAAGGTAGCTACCCACTGGTTGGATCGCGTGCGAAGAAGCAGATCAGCGCTCAAAAAAATACGTTTGCTCTTGACCCCGGATGGGGGTCGCCAAAAACAGCGGTAAAGGGCCACGGTTGCCAAAAACAACAATAGACCGCCCCTCAATAATAAAAAAAGAGCACGCAACGACAAATTAAAGGGGACCTTCGGGTCCCCTTTGTGCTTTCTCGGGGAAGGTGATTTGCGTGTATATCCGTTTTTTGGGTGATGGCTGAGATTGGTTCC